>NZ_JBHVYA010000005.1:0-41994 GCF_042881255.1 Streptomyces sp. NPDC058279
AGGGACGAGATCAGCAGACACGCCACAGATCCTGCCGATCCCACACCCAACTGCCAAGCCCCTCACCGGAATCTCATTCTGAAACGATCAGTTAGGGCGGTGTCCTTCGATATGGCCTACGACGATGACGGCATGTGCGCCGGCGGTGACTTCGACCTCGTATGGTCGGACATGATGAACGAGTGGCAGCTACAGCAGGTGCGCCTCGGCTACGCGACTGCAGCCATTCACGCACTGGTACGCGCTCTTCGACTATCCGACCAGGACATTGCGTCTGCGATTGACGTCGCTGAGTCTGATCTCGGATTGAGGGAGGCGTCGTTCCTGCACGGTCGGGCCCTTGGAGAGCACCTTGGCGCTCATCTCTCAGCGACCGGATGCCACCTCAACTCGGTATCGTCCGCCGTGCGCGCTGCTGTCGAGCTGCACAGGATGGCATCCCGCGGTAAGGCGAGGGTTCCCGAGCCCGTAGGTGATGACGACATGAATTCCTTGCCGGGCGCACGTGACGAAATCTGCGCCAGCCGAGAAGCCACGTCGACTCTGCTGCTCGGAGGGCAAGTGCTTCTCTCATCAGCGATGAAGATGGGGCGACTTCCGGTGCCGAATGAGGATAAGTACTTGCTCGACGGCATGTGGGTACAGAAGGCCAATGGGAAGCCGGTCTGGGTGGATTCCGAAATTCCTTATGCGGAATATTTGGCATTCCTACATCTTGAACACGGAGAACCTCCGGTGCGATAGCCCCGTCCGGCAGGCCGAGGTGGCTTCCGTGACAAGCAGAGAAGCCACCTCGGTTCGGCGGTGGAGGACCCCTACGTCATGTACCAGCCAGAGTCGCAGTCCCCATCGCCATGGTTATCGCCGGGCGGATTCTGAATGGCGGCGCCCAGGGGGATGCCGTATCGCGTGAGATAGACATCATCGCGGCCCAGGGCTGCGCGACGGCTGTTGATGAACGCCTCCAGCTCCTCGGACTTGGCGAAAAGCTCGGGCTCGGTTCTGCGCTGTTCGCGCCACTCGCCTACGGTATGGAATGAGCCAGAAATAGCACGAACTCTTGGGTGGGACAGGAAGGCCAGCCTCCTTGATCAGGTGTACGCAGTCTTCGCGACGCAGTCCCAGATCAAGTAGAGGGTAAGCGACCTCCTGGTTCGGTTCGGCCCTCCTCCTATTGGCCCGGTGGATCTCGTCGACAGATATGCCAATCCCGACAGTGGCTGGGGTTTCCGCTGTTGCGCCCTGCTCCCTGAGCCACTTGGAGATCACCTTGATCTTGAAGTCGGCCGTGCAATTACGACGCCCAGGGGCCCCATTAGCCATGCGGACGGGGATTGGTATGGAACGGGTCTCAGGTCTATGTAGACGCTGCCAGAGCGTCTCTGTGCGTCCATCGCGCCGCGTCTTCTCCAGAGTCTCCAAGGTCAGCCCGTGTTGCTGGGCAAAAGGTGATGCAATATCTCGGATATATTTCAGTGTCGTTGGGTTCTCGCTGTCGTCGCCGACGTTTGAGAAAACGAAGGTGGGGAAATTAATATGCCCCCCAGCTGCGAGAACAAGGAGTGCTGTGGACTGCACTCCGCCTCCATATGAGACAATTCTTATTGCCTTCCGTGGTTCACGTTCTCCCATCGGATCGGAGCTGTCTGCAACTGTCGATTCGGTCAATGTCCGCCCCTCCGTGGTCTTCGGCTATGCAACCAAACCCTACGTACGGGCAAGAAGTCAACGACTAGTTGTGGAGGAGCTCAAAAGTAGCTGCTAAAGCTTGCTATTGAGTGATGGTAGAGCGACGGCAGGAAGTGCAGGGGAATTGAGTAACGCTGCAGCGGTACCACCGCCGGCGGAGGCCGTAGGCGGATGGCGTGGCATCCGTCGCAGGTCCTCGAGTGAATGTGGAGATCCGAAGGCTCATCGGGAACGACGCGCGCCGAAAGAAAAAGGGGCCTTGCTGTCTCCGGCATCTTCCGGAAACAGCAAGGCCCCGTAACGGATCAGAGCTCTACAGATGGCACACGGCGCAGCCGGCCTCGTCGTCGTCCTCATCGTGGGCGTCAGCGAGTATTTCCAGCAACGGACGGTTCGGCTTCACGCGCTTGGCCGCGCGGTCGAGCGCGGCCTGGTGCTTGGCCTCGATCTCGTCCCGGCGCTCGATCAACTCGTGCAGGGACTCGCCCTGGGACCAGGTGTACTCCCGGCCCTGCATCGCGGTCCGCCGGTAGTTGACCTTCTCCTCGTACGCTATGGCCTTCTCGAACAGCTCAGGGTGACGGTCCTTGAGACCGACCCATTCGTGCTTGCGCTGGAAGAAGCAGAAGTAGCACCCGGATCGCGTGCGCCACTCGTAGTAGGCGGGCAGGCCGATACCAGCTTCGTCGAGAATCCGGTCGACGCCAGCACGGTCGATCCCGTCCTCGCGGAACGGGAAGACAGCGCTGATGTTCGGCTTGGTGCTGACGTAGCCGAGACGGTTCTCGTCTGCGCGGATCGCCACGTACGAGATCACCTCGTCGTCACCGACCCACTCTTCCAGGGGCTTGAGCTTCAGGTTCTTGGTGCACCAGCGCATCTGGGGGCTGGGAAGCGTGCCCTGGTAGACCTCGAGCCAGTGGTCGAAGTCGCGGGTCGCGTTGAGACGAACGATTGGCTTGCCGACGGCCGCTTCGAGGCGGTTGAGGTATTCGTAGGTCTCTGGCAGCTCGGCGCCGGTGTCGCAGAAGAAGTACTCCATCTCCGGCACTTGGTCGCGCATGTGGATCGCGAGAGCGGAGGAGTCCTTGCCTCCGGACAGGCCGAGGACGTGGCGCTTCTTCCCGCTGGAGCTGTCGGTGTCGGTCACAGCGTCTCCTTCATCTGGGGGGCCGCGGCGGTGTCCTGTGCGGCCAGGCGCTCGGCCAGGGCGGCGAGCAGGATGCGTGCGCCGTCGGGGCCCAGTGCTTCTTCAGCCTGCCTGATGACACTGACAACGAGTTCGTCGGCCACCTGACGGGACTGCTTGGGCACGTGGATCAGGGTGCGTTCTTCTGTTCCCTGGGGGGTGGTGAGCGTCAGCAGGTGGGTCTCGATCTGCCGGGACTCGGTCTCCTTCTCAGCGGAGTCGGACCGCGTGTGGGCTTCGTAGAGGTGGCTGACACGGTCGAGTGCGCGGGCCACCTCCTTGACCTGTCGAGGGAAGGAGGTGACGTCCTTGTCACTCCAGTCTCCCAGTGCCCTGTTGGCCAGGCGGATGATGATCGGGTCGAGCCAGTCCTCGTCCGGCAGGCTCTCGTTGAGGACCCGGGAGACGAAGCCCTGCAGGTTGAGTTCGAGCGGGGCATTGGCGAAGCCCAGGAGCCGATCGGTCAACCCGGTGCGGAGTCTGGTGAGTTCGGCGGGAAGACGGAACTCCCGTCCGATGGTGGCCACGACTTCCTGGCGCAGCGCGGCGCCGGCGCTGGTGAGATCGTCGAGTGCTGTGGTCAGGCTCGCGACGTATGCCTGGGCGGTCTCTTCGTCCCGGGGGGTGGTGGCCCCGATCGGCTCGAAGCCCAACGCCGCGGGCAGGGAGGTGAAGACCAGTTCGTCGGGGTCGGTGGCCTGGGAGAGGACGTCGCGGATCGCGAGTGCCTCAGTGCTCAGCCGGCGTGTCTTCTGGGCGTAGGGCTCCAGCACCATGACGCGCTCGAGCATGGCCCGTGTCACGCCGAGCAGTGCGGGGTTACGCGCAGCTCGGGAGCGAGGGGTGTCCACGTCGAGTGCCTTGGCCAGGCTGTTAACGACGAGGAGGCGCTGTCCGCGACCGGTCGGTGCGGCCTTGACCGTGAAGCGGTCCGGGTAGGGGACGTTGAGCCTCTCGACGATCTCCGGGGTCAGCCGCTGGCAGTAGTTGCCGTCCTCGAACAGGGCAATGTCCTGTGTCCGCAGGATGAGTGCGGTGACCACGAGGATCGGGACGACGCCGGCCTTGACGCCGTAGGGCGGCGCCATGAGCTGCTGGTAGATGTCGACGATCGGCGTAGCGTGCTTCGCACCGGTCAGTGCTTCCTCGAGGGCTTCCCAGGCTTTGGTGATGCTGGGGTTTTTCTCGGGGTTGGGGCGCGAGAGGCCGTGGGTGAGGATGCTGGTGGTGTCGGTGCCTGCGTCCGTTTCGCCCGCGGCCCGGTGCAGCCCCAGGTACTCCAGGACGCCGTGGTACATGGCCCGCTCGGGGGTGTACTTCGTCTTGTCGTATCCGAGCAAGGGGTTTCCCGACCGCTGCAGCATGGAGGTGAGCAGCTCGCGGCGGGCGCGGGCACCGTTGCTCGTGAGCTGGTGGCGCCCGACCATCTCGTTGCGGATGTGCGGGGTGTGGGGGTACACCCGGTCGCATGCCTGGGAGGCCAGGTTGGCGTAGCTGCGGGCCTCGATGGGTTCGCTTTCGTCGCCGAGGACTTCGGTTCCCTTGTGCCACAGGTACCAGCTGGATTGCGGGCTCAGGGGGTTGAACGCCTCGTCCAGCAGCGCGCCGATGGTCTGCGAGAGGTACGTGGCGCGTTCCTCAATCTCGCGGATGGCAACGTGGTCGATGGTGTCATCGTCGAGGAGCTCTTCGAGGGCGACGAGGTCGATGCCTGCCTGCAGAACAGCTTCAGGGTTCTTGGTCGTACCGATCAGCACCGGCAGCGGCGACTGCACCACGGGACGGGTCCCCAGCGGCCCGAGGTGATAGACGATCAGACCGTCGGCAGCGTCCTGGACGACCTGTGGCCCCGTGAGCTTCTCGCTCTTGTGGCTGACCGCGGTCGAGAAGTAGCGCAGCATGCCGGTGCGCTGGCTGTGTCCGCCGGCCACGACCGCCGCAGGCAGCACAGTCCCTAGGTGCTTGCTGAAATAGCCCATCACGTCTGCAGGGGCGATGCGGGTGGCCACCTCACGAACCCGCGCGTCGATGTCGACGTCAGTGCCCTGCCAGACGCGGTACTCGTCGCTGTAGGAGCGGTGCACGATGAAGCCGTCATCGACGAGTTTGCTCAGCTGCTTCTGAAGGGCCGTGAACCGCTCAGGGTCGGGCGCGTCAGCCGGGTCATTCAGCGCGAACTGAATCATGGGGGGAGTGGCCCGCAACAGGCCATCGGCATCGATGAGGTTGAGGATGCCGATTGCCTTCAGGACCTCCTGGTCCTCGGCAGGCAATCCGTGTGCCTCGTTAAGACGGTTGTCGACCTCGAGCCAGCGGCTGGCGTTCGCCGAAGCAAGGATGGTGGTACGACCGGACGCGAAGAAGTAGTCGTACAGCTGCGGCAGGCGAACCGTGCAAGCTCGCTCAGGGGTGTCAGATGACAGGGTGTCCAACGTGCGGCGGACCGTGTTGGGTTCGTCGCTGGCCAGGAAGCCAGTGAGGCTGCGGTCGTGCTGGCCGATCTGGGAGGCGAGCAGCGGTGCGGCAACAGCGGTGAGCGGGTGAAGCGGGTAGAGACCGGCGAACGTCTCCGCAGAGATGTCCACGACTGCGCTCAAGGCGTGGTGACCCCAGGAGTGTGCCGCGGCGTCGGCCTGCTTGCGGATGAGTTCCAGGCCCGGTTCTGCGACGCCCGTTAGGTCGAGGCGCCGGCGCATCAGATGGACGGCGTCACCGAGGTTCGGAGTAAACGTGATGTCTTCGAAGCGACCCTGGACCTTGGCCCACTCCTGGGTCTGGATGGCGCTGGAACGCGCTGCGTAGTCCGTGAACGCCAGATGCTGCAGCGTGAACATGAACAGACGCATGCCCGAGGGGCCAGCACCCTTTTCGGCAAGCTCCTGCAGCAGAAACACGTCGCTCTCGGCACTGCCCGAGTCGCCCTTGGCGGCGAGGTACTCGAGCGTCTTGCCGAACTCATCGATGATCAACAGAAGAGGGTGCCGTTCACACAAGATCGTGACGGCGTTGACGAGGCTTTCTTGGCTCGGCACCTCGCGCTCAGCACATGCCGCCAGAGCCTGGGCGATCTCCTTGGGAACCCGCTTCTTCCATTTGCGCTCGACTGCAGTCTGGAGAGCCCGGTGCACGGTGGCAGTGAGAGGCTCGCGTCGAGCGGTGGCGACGGCGCCGAGGAAGCCAGCCCCGTCGCTGAGTTCGTCACGTACACGGGCCAGCCGGGTGGCCTGCCCGGGCTTCGTAGCCCTCACCGCAGCCTCGGCCTCGGCACGGCGGGTTTCGTCGTGGCCGAGGAAGGCGTCGAAAAGGTTCGAGAGGGTGGACTTACCGGAGCCGTACGGACCGGTAAACGACCAGGCACGGGTTCGGCGGGGATCGGCCACGGCATTGGTGACACGATCAAGGACGTCGAGCGTGCGGACCCCTACGTAGGGGTCGTTGAGGTGCTTCTCCTGGACGTCACGTTCAAGATTGGTCGACCGCAGCTCAGAACCGACCAGGGTGATGCCAGCGGGGAGCTGAGCAGCGGCCGGCTGAGGACGCTGGATGGTCTTCGTCGCCATGGTTACGCGTTCTCCTCGATCAGGTCCAGCGCCTCGACCTGCTGGGGCTGCTTCTTGCGCGCTCGCTTGGGAGCGTTGCCGTCAAGGCCGGGGTACTTCTTGGTCCATTCCTGCGGGGTGGGGAATCCCTCGCGCTCCCGGACGCGTCCGTAGTGAGCGTCGAGGATGTCCCACGCGAGCGCCAGCGGAGCCTTGGAGAAGGCGAGGCTGCGCTGGCCGAGTGCCTCGATGATCTGCAGGTCCGGGTGGTCACTCACCAGAGACTCGATGGCCTTAGTCAGCTCCGGCTCCCGCATGCGGAAGGCCCGGCCCGGAGATCCCGGGTCCTGGGCGAGTCGGGCCAGGGAGACCGAGCCGGCGTTCGTCGAGAATCGCGCGGCGAAGTCCAGGCAGGCATAGGCCAGCACAGGTGCCGGCAGATTCGAGCGGGCCCCGTTGGTGAAGCGCCAGGTGCGCTCCCTGCCCTTGCCCTGGCCTTCCAGCAGGCCAAGTTCACGGAACGGTGACATGAGGAGATCTTCGAAGCTTCCAGGGGACAGCGGGTTGAACTCCTGATCCAGCGCATACATCTTGATCATGCATTCGACATCGCGCGAGATGGATTCTCCTGCGGGCCAGTCCTTTTCCTCGAAGTTCTCGTGGACGTGGCGCGTGATGACGCTGGTCATCTCCGCAGAGGTGACCCGGGAGCGAGGCGCCAGGTTGAAGATCACGTACCAGCTAGGCACCCAGCACTTCGCCTCAGAGCCGCTCGACAGCAGCCACCAGTGCAGCAGCCACAGGCTGCCCGTGTCCTCGAGGTAGGGGTCGGCTCCCTCCTCGTCGAGCAGCCACCGGGCCCGCCAGGTCGGGGATGCGACTAGAGCGCGGTAAGAGGGGTCCTCGTGAGGGTGCTCTTGGGTGAGCTTGAATGCCTTCGACCAGTGACGCATGGAATAGACCATGTTCTTACCGACACCGAGCAGGACCGGGGCGTCCTCGCGATGGAAGATCTCACTGTCGTGTTTGACCTGCATGTACGCCTTGTGCAGCCAGCCGAAACGCGGGGCAAACGTCTCGTGGCGCCCGAAGGAGAGTTCCACGGCTTCAGGAAGCCGGCTGTCTGACATGCGAGGGGCCTTTCAGTGACAAGAACGAGAGGGAGACGTCTATGAGGGGATAACGCCGGTTAGGGCTCGGCCGTCGCGGCCATGACCGACCGGACGTGCCGTACGGCGTTCACGGCCGCCGTGGCGGCCCGTTCGATATCGCGTTCGGTGGTGGCGTAGCCGAGAGAGAAGCGCACCGTGGAGTCTGCGTCGTCGCGGCTGTGCCCCATAGCGAGGAGCACATGGCTCGGGCTCGGCGCTCCTGATGAGCATGCACTCCCGTCGGATGCGGCCACGTGCGGCATTGCCGCAAGGACAGCGTCTGCTGGCAGACCAGGGAAGGTGATGCTGGTGACCCCAGGGAGGCGACGGGTCCGAGCTCCATTGATGCGGCACTCGGCGACCTCGGCGGTCAGCGCCGATTCGAGGGCGTCACGCAGGGCAGCGATTCTTTCTGCTTCATGTGCAAGCTGCTGTCGAGCAGCTCGCGCGGCTGCTCCGAGGCCTGTGATACCGGCCACATTCAGCGTGCCGGCACGCCATCCCCGCTCGTGCCCGCCACCGACGAGCAGTGGACGGTGCGGCAGCGGCGTCCCCCGACGGACGAAGAGAGCCCCGATACCTTGCGGTCCGCCGAATTTGTGGGCTGAGAGGGACAGCAGGTCGACATCGAGCTCGCGGAGATCCAAGGGGAGCCTTCCGACGTACTGCGTGGCGTCGGTATGGACCAGGGCGCCAGCCTCGTGCGCCGCCTTGCAGACAGGTGCCAGGTCCGTCAGCACTCCGGTCTCGTTGTTCGCGATCATCAGGGAGACGAGAGCCACGGGGCCATCGCGAAGTGCCGCGTCCAGAGGCTCAAGATCAACAACGCCGTCCCTGTCGACGGGCAGGACGAGCAGCGACTCGGGGTGCTCCGCCGTGATGGCGCGGGCGGTTTCGATCACGGCCAGATGTTCCGCGGCGGTGGTCACGAGCAAGCCGCCGCGCGCATAGCCGGTCCGCAGGGCCAGGTTGTTCGCCTCCGTCGCCCCCGAGGTGAAGATGATCTCGCCGGGCCTGCAATTAAGCAGGTCAGCGAGGTCTCGGCGGGCCGCATCGACTCGGCCCGCGGCCTCGCGTCCGGGGTGGTGCATGCTAGAGGCGTTGCCGACGCTTTGGAGTGCGCTGAGGGTCGCTTCAAGGGCCTCGGGTCGTAGGGGCGCGGTGGCGTTGTAGTCGAGGTAGACCACATCTGCATTTCGCAGGTCACCTGCCATGTTCTGCCCCCATTTGCTGCTGTGCGCTCCGGTCACTCCTGGTGGCTCTCCTCGGTCGGCTCTCATCTTCCACCAGGAGTGCACTGAGATCCTAACGAACGCCTGAGACAACCGGGACAGGCTCGCCACAACCGGCCTCCTGCGGCTCGGTCTCACCGCGCGCCGTCCTCAGGTCGCAGCGCGGGCCCGATCCGGTCCCTCTCCGCGCTCGTGCCCGGCCTGCGACGAGGCCGGCTGCCCGTGCGATCTCCGTCCGACTAGCACTCCTGGTGAATACGGGGCACCGGCCTCCGGGTTTCACCAGGAGTCGAATTCTGCCAGTCATCTGGGTGGGGGGCTGACAGGGTTAGCGCCGCACGGTATCGAACATACTTTCTATTATCTGGGTAGGTCGGGCTCGGGGCAAACGGTCAAGCGTCTTCGTGGCGTGATTTCGATCAGGCGGATGCCCGAAAGAGGTCTGCTGATATGCGGGACGTGAACCCGATTGTCAGTGGGCGGGCTTAAGGTGATCGCACGTTGTTGCGCTGGGGCTACTCATCGCTGGGGCGAGCTTGGCGTCGGCTGTATTGAGGTGGGGGCACTTCATGTTGATGGTTGGTCAGGTGTGTACGTCGCGCTGTACAGCGATGGCTGCCTTCGGGGTGGTGGCCCCTTGACGACGTGGTCGCCTGGTGTGGCCTTTCAAGCGGTCCTGGACGCTGCTCCGATGTCGTACATCCGCGAGCGGCTCGGCAAGGACCTGTGCGCCTTGTTGGACCTCATCGACGGAGGCGCGGCAGAAGATGAGCGACTCCGCGCTGTGGCGTCCGTGGCAATCGATGCCGAGTCGTTGGTCGCCGATGCGGCGGAACGGGAGGAGCTGTTCGCGCTGCTGTCGGCCGTGAAGCAGCGGGAGTTGGCGCTGAGGCTGGGCTCCGAGGAGGCCAGCACCGAGCCGCTCGTCTGCCTCAAGTCCCTGAAGTGGTCGCTCGACCAGCGTCGGGAGCTGCTGGAGTTCTTCGGGTTCACTATCGACCGGGCGCCGGCGGCGCAGCCGCTGTTTCGTCAGCACTGCGGGCCGGAGTACGCCCTTTTCCCGCATCAGCGCACTGCGGCGGCCCGGGTGAAGGAGCTTTTGTACGACGGCCCACGGCGGGTGGTCCTCCATCTGCCCACCGGGGTCGGCAAGACCCGCACCGGTATGAACCTGATCTGTGATCATCTGCGGCAGCATGAGCCGACACTCGTGGTGTGGCTGGCTCATGGGCAAGAGCTCCTCGAGCAGGCAGCTGCTGAATTCGAGCGGGCCTGGGGCAAGTTGGGTAACCGGCCGGTATCCGTGGTCCGAATGTGGGCTGATGCGCCGACCGACCTGGAGGGTGTGACGGATGGCGTGGTCATCCTCGGCCTGGAGAAGGCGGTCTCGGCAGCAAAGAGCAGGCCGGAGTTTCTGCGGCTTCTCGCTGCCCGCAGCAGCCTGACGGTGTTCGACGAGGCGCACCAGATCATCGCGCCCACCTTCCAGCGGGTCGTGGACGCACTGACCATCCGCCCGGACGCGAGCCTGCTGGGACTTACAGCCACACCAGGACGTACCTGGGCAGACGTTGCCCAGGATGAGCGACTGTCCGACTTCTTCTCGCGCCAGAAGGTCATGCTGAAGATCGAGGGCTACAGCAATCCGGTCACCGCCCTGATCGAGCAGGGCTATCTCTCCAAGCCGACCATGAAGACCGTGGCGTCCGAGGCCGGCCTGCACCTGTCGGTACAGGACCAGCGCCTGCTGGCTAACTCGTTCGACATCCCGGCTAGGATCATCGCCGAGCTCGCCCGGGACGAGCAGTGGAACCTTAAGGTCGTCCAGACCATCATGGATCTGCTGGAGCGAAAGCACCGCAGAATCCTGGTGTTTGCGGCGTCCGTCGACCACTGCCGCCTCATTGCGGCGGTGCTGTCTGCCGTGGGACTCGACGCCGAGTTCGTCACGGGTGAATCCTCGCCACGGCACCGCAACCAGGTCATCACCCGTTTCAAGAGCGCTGCACCCCGCCCAATGATCCTGTGCAACTACGGGGTCCTGACGACGGGCTTTGACGCGCCGGCGGCCAGCGCCGCAGTCATTGCCCGGCCGACCATGTCTCTGGTGCTCTACAGCCAGATGGTCGGCCGGGTCATCCGCGGCCCGAAGGCCGACGGAACCGCCACCTGCGAGATCGTCACCGTCGTCGACCCGGAGCTTCCCGGATTCGGAGACGTGGCCGAGGCATTCATCAACTGGGAAGACGTATGGGAGACCGCGTGACCAGCGAAGGCAACAACTTCCGGATCGTCAGCCCTTCGCTGACCGTGAAGGCCATGCGCGACAGTGGCTACAAGAGTACGGCGTACGCGCTCGCGGAGCTGATCGATAACAGCATCGACGCCAAGGCCACGCTCGTGGAGGTCTTCGCTTGCGAGAGTCCGGTGCAGGTTTCCTCCCGCACCAGCCACCGGGTCGAGACGATCGCCGTACTCGACAACGGCACCGGCATGGACACGGACGCGTTGCGCCGCGCCTTGAAGTACGGCGATGGGCTCGGTGATGACCGCAAACGCATCGGCCGTTTCGGCATGGGCTTGCCCAACTCCAGCATGTCGCAGTGCACCCGGCTCGAGGTGTGGTCCTGGACCAACGGCCCCGGCAACGCCATGTACAGCTACCTCGACCTCGCAGAGATCAACGACGGCCTCGATGACGTGCCGGCACCGAAACATGACCCCCTGCCGGACTACTGGCGTGACCTCAGCGAAGGGCTCGGAAACACGGGCACCCTCGTCGTCTGGTCTGATCTCGACCGGGTCAACTGGCATGGTGCTGCGGCAACGCTCAAGAACACCACGGAACTGATCGGTCGCGTCTACCGGCACTACCTGACTGCCGACAAGGCCGCCATCAAGATGGCGCCGGTCCGCGACGGCAAGGTGGTCGGCACCGCCAACTACGTCATGGCAAATGACCCGCTGTATCTGACCGAATCCTCTGGGACGCCGGCGCCGTTTGTTGACAAGCCGATGTTCGAACCGTTCGACATGGGCAACGAGGACGAGCCCGGAGTCGCGCACTTCCCGATCACCGTCAAGGGCAAGCAGCACCTCGTCACGGTTCGGGCATCCATCGCCCGGCCCGAAGCCCGGCGCGCAGACATCGAGGGCCACCCGTGGCCTGAGAACGCGAATCCCAACCAAGAAGCCGGTAACCACCCCTGGGGCAAGCACGCCGGACGCAACATCGGAATTTCCCTGGTTCGCCAGGGCCGTGAACTCGACCTGGACTCCTCCTGGGCCATCGGATATGACCCTGTGGAGCGCTGGTGGGGCGTTGAGGTGGACTTCCCGCCAGCACTCGATGACGTGTTCGGTGTCACGAACAACAAGCAGAGCGCTACAACGTTCACGTCTCTCGCTCACCTGAAGGACAAGATTAAGGCGGAGTCGGAGGACGGAGAGAGCTTCAAAGCATTCAAGGACCGACTTGCAGACCTTGGTGACCCGCGAGTGGACCTGCTCGAGCTTGCCAACTACCTGGAGGGCAAGCTGCTGCCCAGTATCCGTAGGCAGCTGAGGCAGCAGACCATCGGGAACCGCAAGAGCAAGAAGCGCCATGACGTCGAAGTCACATCGAAGGCAACCGATGCGGTTAAGCGCCGGAGCGAGGAGGGGTACACCGGCAAGACTGATGACCTCGCGGAGGGTGCGAGTACCGAGGACAAGCGACAGGAACAAGTTGGTGTCTTGACCGGGCGCCACCATCTCGATGAGGACACTGCGCAGTCCATGGTGGACGAGGCCTTGGAGAAGGACTGGCGCGTTCGCTGGATCTCCAGTTACCAGGATTCACACGCCTTCTTCAGCATCGACCTCATGGCCGGCATGCTGCAGGTGATCTTCAACGAGAAGCATCCCCTGCACAGCGAGCTGATGGCTGTCCTCGAGGATGTCCCCGAGGACGCCAACACCGACGAACTCCGATACCGCCTCGGCCGCGCGGCCGACACGTTCAAGCTGCTTCTTTTCTCATGGGCACGCATGGAGGACGAGATCCCCAGCGACAAGCAGCGCGAGAAGATCGCGGATGCGCGGCAGGACTGGGGCCGCTACGCCCGCGACTTCGTCGACGGCGAAGGCGACAGGGAGTGAATGCACCCGACCACGTGTGGCAGCAGATCGATGGACTGCTACGGCATTCCTCCCGGAACGTGACCCTCATCGCGCCGTTCATCAAGAAGCCGATCTTCGAGGCGGCTGTCGCAGCCGTGCCCAGATCCGTGGAGCGTATCCGCTGCGTTACGCGGTGGACTCCTGCGGAGGTCGCCGCCGGGGTTTCCGACCCGGAGATCATGGAAGTGACACAGAGCGATAAACGCATCCAGGTACATCTCTGCCCTCCGCTGCACGCCAAGATCTACCTCGCTGACGACCGCTGTCTGGTCGGCTCCGCAAACCTGACGGGCAAGGCCACTGGTCGCGTCCCGCACAGCAACTTCGAGCTACTGGTCGAGGCCCCCGCGGCTCACCCTGAGGTCCAGCGCGTCTTGGACCAAGTGGAAGCCGCCTCCAGTGAGGCAACACCACAACAGGCAGCCCTCATCCGTAAACAGGCTGAACTCCTCAAGGCAGAGGCAGGTCCTCCGCAAACGGAAGGCCCGGAGGGGACGTCACTTTGGTACCCGGCCACTCGGCGACCAGAGAACCTTTTCGCCCTCTACAGCGGGCGCGGAACGTTTGCGTCCGCTGTAGAGGCCGGCATCGTGCGGGATCTCGCCCTGCTTAATGTTCCAGCCGGACTGGATGAGGATGAGTTCAACGCTTCTGTGCGGACTCGGTTGCATGCCATACCAGAACTACGGAAGCTGCAGGAGGGCGAGGGCCTTAGCAACGTAGAGCTGGAGGCAGCCATTGCGCAGCACTCGGGTGTGAACGACGCTTTGGCCCGCCGGAGAACGGAGAACATCGCGGCCTGGCTCCAACACTTCGACAGGTACTACACCGAGGTGGGGTCCTGGAAACTGCGCCGTGGTCGCGAGCTGGGTTGATGCTCCACGGGTTGTGGCTGGTTGAGGTAGCGGCCAGCCAGCCCGGAAGCCCTAGGATCGCGCCGCATCTGCTGTCGTTTTGGCAGCCGATGGCTTCTCGAAGAACAGGTTGTTCCAAACCACGCCGTCGCGCCCGAGGGCGTCGTCCTGCTGGCTCTGGTGGATTAGACGGAGCCCCCGGCCGGATACCAGAGAAATCGTCTCAGCTGCGGACACGGTGTACATGACGCGGTCGGCCGGCACCGGTCCGCCGCGTAGAACCATCCCCAGTCGGCCGCCGTCCTCCAGCAAC
Organism: Streptomyces sp. NPDC058279; assembly: GCF_042881255.1. Classification (NCBI taxonomy): domain Bacteria; kingdom Bacillati; phylum Actinomycetota; class Actinomycetes; order Kitasatosporales; family Streptomycetaceae; genus Streptomyces; species Streptomyces sp. NPDC058279. Next base: position 14,129 of record NZ_JBHVYA010000005.1, read on the forward strand.
TCATCGATGCGGATCAGGGCACTGTGGCGCTGATCCTCGTTAAGGAACATCCACACCGCCGTCAGCATCACCAGCTGAAAGCGCTCGTTCTGTCGACCGAGGTTCCTTAGTTCGGGCAATGCGTCATCCACCCAGTCAATAGTGTGACCGGCGTGGACGCGCTGTCCTACGGACCGTAGGTCTTCGGCAGGTTCTACCGCGACCACTGTGTGCCCAAGGAGCGACATTGCAGCTGCGTCCCTGCCCGTACCGGCACCGATGTCCAAGACCCTGACCGGCTCAGTCGGAAATAGGTGGAGCACCTGGCGGTGTACTTCATCGAAGGTGACCCGCTCGTACAGCGAGGCCGGAACGCTGGCCTCGCCGCACGGTGCGCGGAGCCTCGCTTCGCTTCTTCCAGTACCGTCGTGCATTTGAATCCCCCCTTCGGTGGCGTCGGCATCGCGTGGTCGAGTTACAGCCGCATGAGGGCCGCGATCGTGTGCCCCAGATGGCCTGGCAGCGACGCGGCGCTCTTGAGTTTGTTGTAGGGACACGTACCGAAGCGCTCCGCGTCTTCACACCTTCCACTTCGGCGGTCGGCCTCGCCTTGGAGCGTCAGAGGATCAGGGAGAGCCCGACCGTAGACGTGGAGGACTTTGCCGCGTAGGGCCAGGAAGAGCAACAACGTCTCAGGCTGACAACGGCTCTGTCTCTCAGCGGTCCGGGCGGCCGGGGCCGAGAGACCCTGGGTCAGTTGGCCTTTCCGATGACGCTGCGGGCGGCGAGGCGGAAGTCCTTGACTGCTTGGTAGAGGGTTCGCTCTCGTTCGGCGGCAAGGGCGGTGTCTTCTGCCTTGTGGGTGGTGTCTCCCGCGTGGGCGTTCTCGGCCATCCGTCGCATGACGTGCGAGAGATCGCTGGAGGCGTTGGTCACGCGTTCCGCGACTTCCGCGAGGGGTGCCGGCCCTTCGAGGATGACGACTTCGCAGGCGCGGTGAACCTCGCGGGCCAGGGCGATAAAGCGGCCTATCTTCTCGTCGATGTCGGGGAGGTCGGGTTGGTCTGAACGCAGCGCATCGAGAACGGCGTCCATGGCGATGTCGCGATCATGGAGAGCGCTGAGGTAGCCGGCGTAGGCGTCGCGGCGATGCTGGCGGCTCCATTGGGCGTGCTGGGACCGTGCCTGAGCACGGCCGTTGACGAATGCGGCCCCGAGGGTGGTGGCGGAACCGACGGCGGCGCCCAGCAGTGCGGCGAGTCCTGAGTCCATGGGCCCCAGTCTGCCGTTCTTGTTGTTCGTCGGTTTATGCGTGCCGTTGACTGACCCGCAGTGAGCGCGGATCGACCGGTTGGGGCGGTCGTTGGCCTGATCAACGTCAGCCGCAGGACGCCGTGACGCTGCACTTGTGTGCCTCAGGCGTCAAGGGCTGCCGTGACGCCGTGACGCTTCCGGGATCCGCTCGTGTCAGCCTGCGGCGCGGTAAAATTTGGATCCCACTACACCGCCGTATCGATCGATCTCGTATGGCGCCGCGCCGGCAGACGTCTGTCGATCCTGTCCCGTCGTGCCGTCCAGGACGATTGGCTCGTCGCCCACTTCCCCGTACACGGCACCGTGCCAGAATCCGTTGACCTTCGGCACCTTCCGTCCGGAACCGTCGGGCAAGGCCCACCGCTTCTGAACCGAAGCGGCGTCGAAGACCGTGATCCCGCGGTCTGCCGTCCCGTACCCGTACTTGGAGCACAGGACCAGGGACTGGGCGTCGTGGCGGCACCGCCAGCCCGCGCCATCGAGAGACACTCGCTGCTCACCGCTGACGGCATCCACGATGAGCGTCTTGTCTTTGAGGGTTGCGCTCAGCAGCCGGGGCGCGGCTGCGGCCGGCTGCCGCGCCTCCGCCACGGTCCATCGTTGTTCACCCGTGGCCGCGGCAAGGCCCAGCAGCTTGCCCGCGCCGAATCCCGTCTTCTCGCCGCCGGCAACGACGTCGTCGGCCAAGGTCACTGCACGGAAGTCGGGCTTCTTCCAGCGGACGGTGCCCGCAGAGGGTTCAACGGCGTACGTGGTGTCAGCCGCGGTGACGAGCGCTGTGCCGGCGTCGACTCCGATGACCTGTGGTGCGAGGATCTCGTCGGCCCCGATGGATGTGGCGGCGAGCCCGCGGGAGCTGGGAGCGGCCGCGATCTCGGCCGACCATGCCGTCTTGCCGGTGGCCGTCTCGACGGCCAGCACCTCGATCACGGCTCGGTCCGGCGTTGTCCCTTGGCCCTTCACATCCCTGTTCCAGGCGGCGTACACGGTCTTACCGTCAACCGAGACGAGGGGAGCGGCACGATTACTTCCGAATCCGCCCTTCTCCGCGGCGTACTTCGTGGTCACGTCCCACCGCGGCGCACCGGTCTCGGTGTCGATTGCCTCCAGTCCCTCCTCGGCGGTGATGTAGGCAACCCCATCGGCAAGCGTGACCGCGGGCCGTGCCGCACCCCCGCTCGTCGTACTCGGCTGGCTGGCATTCGGCAATTCGACCGTAGGCCCGTCGAAGCGCACGGGTGGGTCGAACGTCGGACGGCTTGGCTTCCCGGAAGTCGCGTGGGACGGTTCCGCGGACTTGCCGGACGACTTCGCATCCGATGAGCCGCTGTCTCCACAGGCGACCAACGCCGTTGCCGCCAGCGTCACTCCCGCCGCAGCAGCGGCCCATCGTCGCGTCCTGCCTGTCCGGCCCATCGCTCCCCCTTCTCGTGCTCTTCGTGATCACGACGACCATAACGGTTGGGCTCCCTGGAGACCGGCAAGTTCTCCCTGGAAGCGCGAGCGGTGCACCGGGTCGATTTGGCCCCAGTACGAGGCGGCCCGGGGCTAGCAGCAGCCCCACAATGAGGTGATGTGGTTGGGCCTGGTGGCCGCGTCCATGACGGGAGTTGAGCGTTCAGCCGAGTGTGGGGGCGTCGCCGTGGATCGTGCCAGATGAGTTGTGGGACCGCCTGGAGCCGCTGCTGCCGCAGCGGCCTCGGCGGTTCAGGTGTCCGGGGGCGGAAGCCGTTGCCGGACCGGGAGGTGCTGTGCGGGGTCCTGTACGATCTGCACACCGGCATCCAATGGGGACACCTCCCGCGGGACCTCGGGTTCGGTCCCGGGTCCACAGCCGAACGGGTTCGCGTCACCGGCATCCGCTGGAGCATCGAGCAGTGCTTCCAGGCCGCGAAACCGCTATCAGGTCCGCAACTGGACCTCGTGGCACCGGCACATCACGCTTGCCATGCTCGCCCTGGTCTTCCTGACCGCCGTCGCCGGCGACTCGACCCCCGACCGGCCCGCCGATCCGCACCACCCGGCCCGCAGCTGTGACCCGACGCGTTGACCGTCCCGGAGGTCCGCCGACCACTCGCCGCGGTGTTCATCCCACCGCTCACATCCGCGGCCAGGCTGCTGCACTGGCCCATCTGGCGCAGACGCCACCAGACAACAGCCCGTCTCAGCAACTACCAACGCTGGAGTACTAGATGATGTCCTTGCTGAGGACGGTGGCGACGACGCTTGCCTCGTGTGCCACATCTGATCTGACCGAACCTGCTGACCGAAAGAGGACTACGGGGTGCCTACGCAGGCCAAGGAAATATTCGAGGCGCAGAGCAAGAGTCTCCGCGAGCTGCTGTCTGACAACGGCCTGGGCCTCTACCTACCGCCCTACCAGCGTCCGTACGGCTGGGGCAAGGACAAGGTCGAGAAGTTGCTCGACGACACACTGCATGGCCTCAAGAATCTAGGTGAGGCGCCAGACAGCTTCACCTTCTTGGGGACCGTCATCACCATCCATGACGTCAACCACGTCACGGTGAGGCCAATCGTCAAGCCCGAGGTCCCGTCCAAGGTTCTTACCGTGATCGATGGGCAGCAGCGTTTGTCGAGCCTTCTCATCCTGCTGGTCGGCCTGCACAACCTCACTCGTCAGCAGGCCTGGAAGGTCTTCAAGGGCAAGGAGCCGGATCCGGCCGATAGTGCTCGGACTCACCTCTACTCGGAAACGATCAACATCCTGCAGATGCTTGGGGCGGCGTTCTACGAGCGAAAGAACTTCGGAACTACGCCGATCTACCCGCGCCTCATTCGAGCCTTCCATGATCAGTGGGCCAAGGATGAGAAGCTCAAGAAGTATGAGTCGCCGATCGCCAACCTTATCTACACGTACTCGGTGCTAGCCGACAGCGAGCCGGCATCCTCCAAGCCGACGGACTTCAAACCGAAGGCGCGACCGGATGCGGGCGACGGCGAAGGCGATCTCATCAAGAGGTTCAGTGAGATCCGTACGGCGTTGACCAAGCTGGCGCAGCGAAAGGCTATCGAGGAGCTGGAGGATCTGCCGTCGCTAGCAACCCTTGCAACTGGCATCGAGTTCCAGCGTGCGCTCTTCAACCACGAACTCGACCCCGAGCTCTGCACTTGGCTGGAGCAGTTGCAAGACGAGCCCGAGGCTGAGCTGATGCGACTCGTCATGTTTGCCGCCTATGGCTTGAACCGCATCGCTCTGACGGTCGTGCAAGGCAAGGACGAGGACTACGCCTTCACGATCTTCGAGTCGTTGAACACCACGGGCGAGCCTCTGACCGCCTTCGAGACCTTCCTCCCTCGGGTGGTCATGGCAGAGAAGATTCAGGACTACCAGGACTCGGACGCATACACGTACATGAAGGGGGTTCAGGGCTACCTCGACCATTTCGACGTCGGAGACAAACTTCAGAACGCAACCCGAGACCTGCTGGTTACTTTCGCGTTGGCAGAGACTGGGAAGAAGCTCTCCAAGCGCCTTCCGGATCAGCGGGTCTACATGCGCGATACCTTTGAGCGCTACAAAGACTCGGCCGATGATCGGAGCGCGTACTTGCGCCACCTAAGCGACACGGCGGCCTTTGTCGGGAAGACGTGGGAGCCCGCGGCCAACTCTCCTCGCACGCTATTCGGCCTAGAAGCGACCGCCATGACGGACACCGTGAAGTTGTGTCTGGCCTTCCTTAATTCGCTCAATCACAGCATTGCCATCGCGCCGCTCGTGCGCTTCTACTCCGAGGCTGTCCACGCGGACGAAGGGGAGGCGAGGAGCAAGCGTATCGATGAGTTCGAGAAGGCGATCAAGGCAATCACTGCTTTCACGGTCTTCTGGCGAGCAACCCGCCGCGGCACGGGCAACATCGACAGCCAGTACCGGGCGGTCATGGCCGGGGACTCGCTCACGGGCATTGGACCGCTCGCTCGGCAGTGGGCAGTGACCGATGCGTCGAAGCCTGATCCGATCGTCGACGCTGAGGCGCTGAAGAAGGAACTTGCGGCGCGTTTGTCGCACCCCAAGCACGGTGACGTACCAAACTTGCCATCGTTCCTGGCATCGGCTTCCGCGCTGCCGCTCTACTCAATTAGCCGCCCGCTGACGCGTTTCCTTCTTCTGGCTGCATATCACGACACACTTGAAGATCAGGAGAATCCGGGACTGATCATCCAAGGTAAGGCGGGGGTCGCCTCGTGTTTCACCGCAGACGGTTGGGCGGACGAGACACACCTCACGATCGAACACATCGCGCCACAGCAGGCCACGGGTGGGTGGGATCAGGATTTCTACAGCCAGAAGGAAACTGTCCACAAGCTGGGCAATCTGGTCCTGGCACCAGGCGCTGCCAACACGTCCCTCAGCTCGCGGCCTTGGACCGAGAAGAGGGTCCTGTATGCGGCACTCGGTGCCCCGACGGCCGACGACTCCAAGTCGATCCTCAACGGCTCTGGCTTGACTTTCGCGCAGACGACTGAAGATCTAGCGGCCATGTCGCGCTACCTCCCGCACCTGCGAGCACTGGGGCAGCGTGAGGACGAGTGGGATCCGATGTTCATGGATCAGCGTGCTGAAGTCCTCCTACGTCTGGCCTACACACGGCTCAAGGGCTGGCTCGGCCTGGAGCTGTCTGACTCTAGCGGTGATCCGGTGGTCAAGGTCGAGGATCTGGAGATCGAGAATGATGAGCTCGACGAGAGCGAGGATGCAGGGGGAGGGGTCGGAACGGCGTAACGCCGCAGACCAGTTGGGCGGCGGGCGGCCGCGCTCAGGTCGGCCAGGAGCACTTCATGCAGCCGCTGCCACACGCCGGCCTCGTTCCAGTCCCGGAGCCGACGCCAGCAGGTTGTGCCCGAGCCGAACCTGAGGTCCCGCGGGAGGTGTCCCCCCACTGGATGCCGGTGGGGAGGACGTACAGGACCCCGCACAGCACCTCCCGGTCCGGCAACGGCTTCCGCCCCGGATGCCTGAACCGCCGAGGCCGCTGCGGCAGCAGCGGCTTCAGGCGGTCTCACAACTCATCTGGCCCGATCGACGACGGACGCCCCCACACCCGGCTGAACGCTGAGCTCCCGTGATGGTCACGGCCACCAGGCCCAACCACACCACCTCATTGTGTTAAGGCACGACCCCCGGTTTCTTCGCGGCGCCCGAAGGCATGGAGGCGCGAGCCCGGGAGCAGGTGCACGCGTACACCGGCACCCTCGCAGGCGTGCTGGGCATCACCGCGGGAGTCGCGGCCAAGGCGCAGGCCAGCCGACTCGCGTTCTGATCACCGGGTGCGCGGCCCGAGTATGCGGCACTGCACTCACCCGGTAGTGCTCTTGCGCCATTCGTCCAGGACCTGGGTCGCGTCGCCGTAGGCTCGGGCGCGCTCCCAAAGTTGGTGCCGGTCGGTGTGAAGCCGACGGGTCTCGTCTTCCATGCCGGGGCGGATACGCAGGCCGGCTGGTGCTCGGCGGCCGTCCGAGGCGTGACTGGCCTCGGTGATTTCGTACCGGGCCGACGACCCCCGGACGTCATTGGCCCGGTGGCTCGCACCCAACTGCTCCGCCCAGGAGGAGACGGCAGCCACAGCCGGGTGGTCCAGCGGCATCCCCAAAGCGCACTCTGGCCCCGCCTTGGGGATGCTCCGCCAGACGGAGCCGGAATGCTGGATCGCCTCGACCCACCAGGACGGCGCCGCTGGGCCCACGGGCCGCGGTCGGGGAAGCCACACCGGCGGACGCCGTCCCGATGCTGCCCGCCGAAGAAGGAGATCGGCGGCTCTCAGGTAGGCCACATCGCACACCTGGCTGCGGGCCCGCAGCGCCGAGAACGTGGCGCTGCAGCGGCTGTGTGCCTCTTCATCCTTCCCGGCGTAGACGAGCGCCTCGCGTGCCGACGAGGCCCGTCCGTGCGCCGCGGCGGAGAGCTGCCCCAGCTTTCTTAGTCGGCCCAGTGACTGGTCCCACCCCGCATCGACCGACCGCATCGGCCCGCCCTTCCTCGATAGCAGGGCCGTTTGGCGTTGGATTCGCCCACGGCAGACGACAATCACGCCCAAACGACTGGAACCTTCCGTTCGCGCATGTCAACGTACAACACCCGCGAGAAACAGCAGATCAGTGCAGGGTCTGTGCCTGATCCAGAGCGCCCCATCCGTGCGGGTACTCCGATCCGTTCACTGTTCTATCCGGCTAACCATGGAGGGTCTCCTGCCCAACACCACCCTGCTTTCGCTTCGTCTGACTGCCCCGCTTCTGTTCGCCCTCGGCTCCACCTGTGCCTTTTTCGCACAGCTGCACCGTGACTACGCCGCCATCGCCGTATCTCTTTGCCTCTGCGTGTGCGCGGCAGCGCTCCTCGCCGAGGACCTCCTCCAGGAGAGTTACCGGCGTGACCGCGCCGTACTGGTCTACGTGGCCTCACACCCTGGTGCTATTCCAGGCCAGGCCTCCCGCGCCCTGGGCATCACTAAGAGGCGCGCGACCCGGGATTCCGCCCGCCTCACCCGCGATGGACTGCTGTTTCTCGTGGAAGAGGTCGCCGACCCGCTCTTCTGCTCCTACCGGTTGGCCACGCATCGGTGGTGCGACGGGGCGTGAGCCGCGAGGTGCTCGGTGGCTCCGTCCCTACATAGCAGACGATCCCCGGTCAGCCAAACCGGGGATTCTCCAGACCATTGATGAAGTTCGCACCGACTACTTGGCGGTGGGCAGTGCGCGCGTATCAGTCCATCAAGGCTGCCTTCCTTGTCTGAGGTCTGTGCAATTTCCTGCATCAGATCCCAATGGTCCCGGCGTGAATCGAAGGAAATCCCGTGTGCGACAAGCTGCTCTCGGTGCCCAGTGTTGCCCAAATTCTGGATGTAAGCCGGCGGTCCGCGTACCGCTACATAGCCCTGGGTGAGCTGTCAGTGTTGATCTTCGGACAGAGACCGAAAGGTCGCGGGTTCGGATTCCCAGTGGGGATGTACGCGAACTCGTCCGGCGGCGCACTGCAGCGTCGTCGATGGTAGTCGTGCGGACGATTGCTCGGGGCCGCTGGAGATTCCAAAGCAGAACTCCGGTGGCTTCCCCGCCCTTGATTCTCTACTGAAGGAGTTTCTCCTTGCTGGGCCCCACCAAGCCAACCCAGGATTCGGCACCCCGCAGTGCAACCTCCATGAACCGCGCGTTTCTTGGTGTGGCGGAAGCGGCTGCGTACCTCGGTCTCTCGCCCCGGACGCTGTACGTCTGGCGTCACCGCCGTCAGGGGCCGCCGAGTTTCCGTATGGGAGCCCGCGGGCGCGTTACGTACCGGATCGACGCCCTCGACGCCTGGATACGCGAGCAGGAGCAGGCGGACTCCTGCTCGAATCCTGCTTTGAACCCTGTGAGCGCTGCGCCGTACCGGCGCCGTGCCGACTACTCGGCAACCGCCTGAGGCCTCCAGGCCTACGGCCCGCGACCCCCTATCCGTAAGGAAGTACTTGGCCGGCTACATCGAAGACCGATGGATAAACAAGAAGAAGGACCCCGTCACCGGCAAGCGGGAGCGATCCGCCCGCTACGGGAAAGGCACCCGGTATCGAGTCGCCAGAATCCCGGGCGTCCGGGACATGTCGTTCGACACCCTGGAGGATGCGAAGGCGTGGCTGCGCCGGGCCGGTACCGACAGCGAGCGGGGCGAGTTCGTCGACCCGCGTGACGGCTCCATCACAGTCGCCGACTACGTCACCCGGTACTGGAAGGCGGGCGTGCGGGGTGCGCCGGGCACGATCAAGCGGGTCGACGAACGCGTACGTCTCCACATCCTTCCGCACCTCGGCTCAGTGGCTCTGAGGGACATCTCTGCGACCGTCCTGCGCGGTTACGTCGCCACACTCGAAGGCGAGTGCGCACCCCGCTACGCCCGCCAGATCCTCACGTCCCTCTCGAACATCTTCGAGACGGCGATCGACGACAAGCGCCTCGTCCGCAATCCGATGCGTGCCAAGTCGGTGCGCTGGCCTAAGGTACCGGAGGACCTGCGGGAGATCTGGCCGCTGGAGACCGCGCAGCGCGTGCGGGACGTCATCAACCCGCGCTACCGGGTCGCGGTTGTGGTCGCCCTCGGATGCGGGCTACGTCAGGGGGAGGTCTTCGGCCTCTCGCCGCTGGACGTCGACTTCGAACGCGGTGTCATCCGCGTGCGGCGCCAGGTTCAACTACTCAACGGCCGTTTGTACTTCGCGCTGCCCAAGGGTGGGAAGACGCGTATCGTCGACATGCCTCCCTCGGTCGCGGCCGAGTTGCTCGCCCATTTCCTAGAGCACCCGGCTGTTGAGGTCGAGTTGCCGTGGGGCGGTCCTGAGCCCGAGCGGGAGAAGCAGGCCTTCCCGCTCGTCCTGACCACGACGTACGGCAATGCGATCCGCGCGAACATCTTCAACGACGAGAACTGGAAGCCTGCCCTCGCGAAGGCAGGTGTCATCCCCTTCGGGAGAAGGGGAAGCGCTGGAAGGCATCTCGCAAGGACGGCTTCCACGTCCTCCGGCACACCTACGCCTCAGTCATCCTCGAAGCCGGCGAATCCGTCGTCACCCTCGCCCGGTGGCTCGGCCACTCCAGTCCGACCATCACCCTCGACCACTACGCCCACTTCATGCCCGAAGCTGGTGGGAAGGGACGAGCGGCCGTCGACGCGCTGCTCGGCGTGGCTCCCCAGTACGTCCCAGAGAACCTCACCACGGCATGAGAAACGGGTGGCACAGCGCATGCTGTGCCACCCGTTCTGCTGTGGTGACGCCCCATGCGTAGGTGCCAGGGTAGGTGGTGTCGCCGATCGTGGGTTGGAAGCTGGCGGGCTGGTGAGGGTCTCGACGGGTCGGGGACGGCGAGGCGTCACCAGGTTGCTCGACCACGTGACCAGCCGCTGAGGCATGGTGATTGACCTCGTGCTGTCCCGCTCTACCAAGCGTGGAGGCGAGCTTCCCACTGTGTCTATGGCGTCAGCGACAAGACGCTCGACCGGAGTCGCCCGTTAGAGACCGACGGCTTGGTCGACCACTCCTTACCTTCACGGTCCTGTCGTATCGCCACCCACGCCGATGACATCGCCGCCAGATCAGCCACTCGGCGCGGTGGGGCTCACTCTCGGTGATGTTCCACGAGGGCGGCTTGCCTGAGGTCGGGCTGCATCAGACGTGCGGAACGGCAGGTGAGGGTGAAGTGGCTTGCTCCCCAGCGGAGTGGATTCCCCCCAGATTCCCCCCAGGCCCTCGGAGGTGGCCTTTTAGATCGTTCGCGAATGTGAAGTTGATCAACGGCGTCGATGTGCTGACTAGAGCCAGTCGCGCTTCTTGAAGATGACGTACAGGCTCGTGCAGACCACCGCCATCAGCAGGATTGCGAAAGGGTAGCCCGCTGCCCAATGTAGCTCGGGCATGGCATCGAAGTTCATACCGTAGATCGTTCCCACCAACGTGGGTGCAAAGAGGATGGCCGCCCATGAGGAGATCTTCTTGATCTCCTCGTTCTGTTCGAAGCCGGCTTCCGCCAAGGCGCGCATTTCCGCGTTCTGTTGTTGCGAGACCAGGGTTGCGTTGACCGTCAGGATCTCGGTAAGGGCCTGGCGGAAGCCGTCCACGCGTTCGCTGGTGTGGGTGACGTGGTCGGCGACGTCGCGGAGGTAGCGCTGGAGTTCCTCGTCCGTGCCGTACTTCGCGAAGCCGGCCATCAGGCCGTGGAGCATGCCGACCAGAGGGCGGGTGGCGCGCTGGAACTCGACCATTTCGCGGGAGAGTTCGTAGATGCGGCGTGAGACCTCCGGGTCGCCGCGGAAGACCTCGGTCTCGATCTCGTCGATGTCGTTCTGGACGCCCTCCACGACCGGGGCGTAGCCGTCGACCACCGCGTCGAGGATGGCGTACAGGGCGGCCTCCGGGCCGAGGGAGAGGAGTTCCGGAGCGGCCTCCATGCGGCGGCGGACCGCCGAGAGGTCGGGGGCGGCGCCGTGGCGGACCGTGATGAGGAAGTCCGGGCCCACGAAGATGTGGAGTTCGCCGAAGTCCACCTCCTCCGGCGCGTCCAGGTAGCGCGCGGCGCGCAGGACGACGAAGAGGGTGTCGCCGTAGCGCTCCAGCTTGGGGCGCTGGTGGGCCTCCAGGGCGTCTTCGACGGACAGCGGGTGCAGGTTGAACTCCGCCGCCAGGGAGTGGAGTTCGGCCTCTGTCGGGCGGTGTAGGCCGATCCACGCCATGCCGTCGCTCTGGTCGCGCAACTGTCGGAAGGTGTCGGCGAGGGTGGCCGGGGAGGCCACCCGGCGGCCGTCGCGGTATACGGCGGAGTCGACCACGCTGCGGTGGTCCGACGGTGTCGGCGCGGAGGGCCGCGGTCGGCCCGTGCGCGACGAGGGGCGGCGGTCTGGGCGCTCCGGCATCGCAGTCAGCTCCCGTGGCTTGGCGAACGTACGTTTACGGGCGAGAAGCAGGATATACGGGCGAAAGGGGACGGCGGGGGCGGCGGCCGACGACGTCGCGGACCGAAGGTGTCCGCAAGCCGCGTTAGCGTGCGGGCATGGCCTCCACCACCACCCATCCGGTACTCGGCACCCGTGCGCTCAACCGTGCCACGCTCGCCCGCCAGCTCCTGCTCCACCGCGCCCGGATGTCCGCGGTCGACGCCGTCGCCCACCTCGTCGGACTCCAGGCGCAGAACGTCCGGCCGCCCTACTTCCAACTGCACGCCCGCCTCGCCGGCTTCCGCCCCGCCGAGCTGGCCGGCCTGATGGAGTCCCGGGAGGTGGTCCGCATGGTCACGATGCGCTCCACCCTCCACACGCACACCGCGCACGACGCCCTCACCCTCAGGCCGCTCGTCCAGGACGCCCGGGACCGGGAGGTCGGGTACTTCCGGGCCGGACTCACCGGAGTGGACCTCGACCGGCTGGCGCGGACCGCGCGGGCCTTCGTGGAGGCCGAGCCGCGCACCATGGCGGAGATCCGGCGCGAACTCCTCACCCACTGGCCGGACGCCGACCCGCAGGCCCTGTCCGTCGCCGCCCGCTGCCGGCTCCCGCTCGTGCAGGTCACGCCGCGCGGCGTGTGGGGCCGCAGCGGGCAGGTCCGGCTCACCACCGCCGAGCACTGGCTCGGGCGCCCGGCAGGGGAGCCGCAGCGCCTGGACGAGGTGGTGCCGCGCTACCTCGGCGCCTTCGGGCCCGCCTCCGTCAAGGACATGCAGAGCTGGGCGGGGCTGACCCGGCTCCGGGACGCCTTCGAGCGGCTGAGGCCGAGTCTGCTCGTCTTCCGGGACGAGAACGGTGCCGAGCTGTTCGATCTCCCCGACGCGCCCCGACCCGATCCGGACACCCCCGCCCCGCCCCGCTTCCTGCCCGAGTTCGACAACCTCCTGCTCTCGCACGCCGACCGCAGCCGGGTCGTTCCCCCGCATGTCAAGGGACGCAGTTGGACGGGGAACCAGGCCCACCGCACCCTGCTGGTCGACGGGTTCCTCGCCGGGCTCTGGACGGCGGAGGCGGGGGTGCTCACCGTAGAGCTGTTCAGCACGGTGACGAAGGAGGCCGAAGCGGAAATCGTCGCCGAGGGGGAACGGCTCCTCGCGGAGATGGAGATCGAGACGGGCCCGGGGGCGGAGACGAGCCCCGGGACGGGCCCGGGGACGCGCGGGACCCCGGCCGGCCGGGGCGGGGTCCGCTTCGGGTCAATCCGGCGCTGACGCCGTCTAGTGATCCACAGCGTCACGCGGCACGATGCCTCACATGACGGAGAACAGCGCCACCGCACAGTTCCTGGCCGCCCGCGACTTCCTGCTCGAACGCCGAGGGGACTACGAAGCCGCCCGGGCCGGTTTCACCTGGCCCCGCCCCGAGCGCTTCAACTGGGCCCTGGACTGGTTCGACCACATCGCCGCCGGGAACGGGGCCGACGCCCTGCGGATCGTCGAGGAGGACGGCACGAGCCGGGGGGTCTCCTTCGGGGAGCTGTCCGTGCGCTCGGACTCGGCCGCGAACTGGCTGCGCGCCCAAGGCGTCGCCGCGGGCGACCGCATCCTGGTCATGCTCGGCAACCAGCGCGAGCTGTGGGAAGTGATGCTCGCCGCGATGAAGCTGCGCGCGGTGGTCATCCCCGCCACCCCGCTGCTCGGCGCGGCCGACCTGCGCGACCGGGTCGAGCGCGGGCAGGTGCGCCACGTCATCGTGCGCGACGAGGACACCGGCAAGTTCGACGAGGTGCCCGGCGCCTACACCCGCATCGCCGCGGGGCCGCGGGTGCCCACCGGATGGCGCCGCCTGGAGGACATGTACCAGGCGGCCGGCGGCTTCACGCCCGACGGCGAGACCCGCGCCGACGACCCCCTGATGCTCTACTTCACCTCCGGCACCACCGCCCGCCCCAAGCTGGTCGAGCACACGCACGCGTCCTACCCGGTCGGGCACCTGTCCACCATGTACTGGCTCGGACTGCGTCCCGACGACGTCCACCTCAACATCGCGTCGCCCGGCTGGGCCAAGCACGCCTGGTCCAACCTCTTCGCGCCCTGGAACGCGGGCGCGACGGTGTTCGTCTACAACTACACCCGCTTCGACGCCGAGCGGCTGATGGCGGAGATGGACCGGGGTGGCGTCACCACCTTCTGCGCCCCGCCGACCGTCTGGCGGATGCTGATCCAGTCCGACCTGGGCCTGCTCCGCAACCCGCCGCGCGAGGCCGTCGCCGCGGGCGAGCCGCTCAACCCGGAGGTCATCGAGAAGGTCCGCCAGGCGTGGGGCATCACCATCCGCGACGGATTCGGCCAGACCGAGACCACCCTCCAGATCGGCAACTTCCCGGGCGTCCCGGTCAAGCCCGGCTCGATGGGCCGTCCCGCGCCCGGCTACGAGATCGTGCTGCTCGACCCCGTCACCGGTAAGGAGTCCCCCGACGAGGGCGAGCTCTGCGTCGACCTGCGGACCCGCCCCGCCGGGGTGATGACGGGCTATCGCGACGACCCCGAGCGGACGGCCGAGGCGATGGCGGACGGCCGCTACCGCACCGGGGACATCGCCTCGCGCGACGCCGACGGCTACCTCACCTACGTGGGCCGGTCCGACGACGTCTTCAAGGCGTCCGACTACAAGATCAGTCCGTTCGAGCTGGAGAGCGCCCTGCTGGAGCACGAGGCGGTCGCCGAGGCGGCCGTCGTCCCGGCCCCCGACCCGCTGCGGCTCGCCGTCCCCAAGGCGTACGTCACGCTCGCCGCCGGCTGGGAACCGGGGGAGGAGACGGCCCGGGTGCTGTTCGAGCACTCCCGGGCCGTGCTGTCCCCGTACAAGAGGATCCGCCGCATCGAGTTCGGCGAGCTCCCGAAGACCGTGTCCGGCAAGATCCGCCGGGTGGAGCTGCGGGAGCTCACCGAAGCCGGTTCCACCACGGAGTACGACGAGGCCGACCTCGGCTGACCCGGAAGCCGGAAGCCGGAAGCCGGAAGCCGGACAGGGCGCGTGGGATCAGGCCGGCAGCTGCGCCTCGATCGCCGCGATCACCTCGGGCGCCTCCGGCTCGGTGCGCGGGCGGAAGCGCGCCACGACCTCACCGGCGGGGGAGATCAGGAACTTCTCGAAGTTCCACTGGATGTCCCCCGCCTCGCCGTCCGCGTCCGGGGTCTTCACCAGCTCCTGGTACAGCGGGTGCCGGTTCTCGCCGTTGACCTCCGACTTCTCCAGCATCGGGAACGTCACGCCGAAGCCCGCCGCGCAGAACGTCTGGATGTCGTCCGCCGAACCCGGCTCCTGGCCGCCGAACTGGTTGCACGGCACGCCGATGACCGTGAAGCCCTTCTCCTCGTACTTGAACTGGAGCCGGGCCAGTCCGGAGTACTGCGGGGTGAGGCCGCACTGCGAGGCGGTGTTCACCAACAGGATCGCCTTGCCCTTGTGGGCGGCCAGGCTGGTGGGCTCGTCGGACAGGGTGGTCAGCGGGATGTCGTACAGGCCCATCGGGTCTCCTCGGCAGACGCGGTTAAGGAATACCCCCGAGATTAGGGCCCCGTACCGACGAGTGCGTCCGCCGGGTCGTTGACCGGCTGGGGCATCCCCGTGAGATCCATGACGAACAGCGGTATCCCCAGGTCGTCGGCGCGCGCCCGGGCGTCCGAGGTGTACCCGGCGAGGGAGAAGTAGACGCTCGTCGCGGAGGCCGTCAGCCCGTTCAGCCAGACGCACTCCACCGCCCGCAGCCCGGCCGGCGCCGTACTCGGGTCCACCTGGGCCACGACTCCCGGGGCCCGGAGGTCCACCGCCGCGGACGGTATCGGCGGCCCGTCGGGCTGCCGTACGTCGCGGAAGCCGAGCCAGCGCAGGTACAGCGCGGCCGTCGCCACCGCGTCCCGGGCCGTACGGATGGTCACGGGCCGAAACGGCGGCCGTGACACCGGCGGCCCCGCCGCCGCGGCCCCGTCCGGCCCCCGCCCCGCCCCTCGCCCCGCCGCCCCTCGACCCGTTCCCGGACCGGCGCCACGGCCCGGCTCCTGACCCTGCCCTCGGAACGGGACCCGCCCCGGGGCCGAGCCGTCCCGCGGCCCCTCCCCGGCACCCGGCCGCCCGGCCGCCGTCGGGCCCGCGCCGGGGCGCCCGCCGGTCCCGACCCCCTCCGCCCGGACGCCGTCCCCCGCTCCCGCCACGCCGTCCCAGGGGCCGAGGCCGTCCCACGACGGCTCGGGCGGGTGGACCGGAACCAGCACCACCGTCCCGCAGGAGCCGCACCCCACCTCCGGGTGCGGCCACTCGCTCTCGCGCCCGCACGCCGCGCACCGTACGGTCACCCAGCTGTCCGTCCACGTCCGGTGCGTCAGCGGCAGCGGGGGCGCGGCCAGGTCCAGCGGCGGGGTGATCGGACTTCCGCACGCGCACGGGTAGACCGGCGCCGTGTACCCGTTCTCGCGCTGGCACGCCGGACAGCGCACCGGTACCGCTTCCGCCATGAGACCTGGACCCCCTCCGTCGCTGTGCGTAGGTCCATGCTCCACCACGCGCGACCGGCCGGGGCCGCGTCACCCCCTTTTCCCGCCACGGGGGCCGCGATTTGTGCGACCGACCGACCGAGAAGCGGCTTTTGGTGGTTTCCGGGGTGTCGAAGCGCCTTGACGTGCGCGGAACTCGCCGCTTAGCTTGTTCCGTATAGCAGAACAAAACTTCCGTATGACGGAAACTGCCTGACCGCCACACCGCAGGAGACCTCGATGCCTCGTATGACAGCCGCCGCCGCTGCAGTGGAGATCCTCAAGCGCGAGGGTGTCGCGCACGCGTTCGGCGTCCCCGGCGCCGCGATCAACCCGTTCTACCGGGAGCTCAAGAACGTCGGTGGCATCAAGCACACCCTCGCCCGCCACGTCGAGGGCGCCTCGCACATGGCGGAGGGCTACACCCGCACCGCGCCCGGCAACATCGGCGTCTGCATCGGTACCTCCGGTCCGGCCGGCACCGACATGATCACCGGCCTGTACTCGGCGATCGCGGACTCCATCCCGATCCTGTGCATCACCGGCCAGGCCCCGGTCTCCAAGCTGCACAAGGAAGACTTCCAGGCCGTCGACATCGCCTCGATCGCCAAGCCGGTCACCAAGAAGGCCACGACCGTCCTGGAGGCCGCGCAGGTCCCGGGCGTGTTCCAGGAAGCCTTCCACCTGATGCGCTCCGGCCGTCCCGGCCCGGTCCTCATCGACCTGCCGATCGACGTCCAGCTGACCGAGATCGAGTTCGACCCCGAGACCTACGAGCCGCTGCCGGTCTACAAGCCGCGCGCCACCCGCGCCCAGGCGGAAAAGGCCGTCCGCTTCCTGCTGGACTCCGAGCGCCCGCTGATCGTCGCCGGTGGCGGCATCATCAACGCCGACGCCGCCGACCTCCTGGTCGAGTTCGCCGAGCTGACCAACGTCCCGGTCATCTCCACCCTCATGGGCTGGGGCGTCATCCCCGACGACCACGAGCTGAGCGCGGGCATGGTCGGCGTCCAGACCTCGCACCGCTACGGTAACGCGACGTTCCTGGAGTCGGACTTCGTCCTCGGCATCGGCAACCGCTGGGCCAACCGTCACACCGGTTACAACCTGGACGCCTACCTCGGCGACCGCAAGTTCGTCCACGTCGACATCGAGCCCACCCAGATCGGCAAGATCTTCGCCCCGGACTTCGGCATCGCCTCCGACGCCAAGGCCGCGCTGGAGCTCTTCATCGAGATCGCCAAGGAGCTCAAGGCCGAGGGCAAGCTCCCGGACTACAGCGCCTGGGTCGCATCGCACCTGGAGCGCAAGGGCACGCTGCAGCGCCGTACGCACTTCGACAACATCCCCATGAAGCCGCAGCGCGTCTACGAGGAGATGAACAAGGCGTTCGGCCCGGAGACCCGCTACGTCACCACCATCGGTCTGTCCCAGATCGCCGGTGCGCAGATGCTGCACGTCTTCAAGCCGCGCCACTGGATCAACTGCGGCCAGGCCGGCCCGCTCGGCTGGACCATCCCGGCCGCGCTGGGTGTCGCCTCCGCCGACCCGGAGAACCCGGTCGTCGCGCTCTCCGGTGACTACGACTTCCAGTTCATGCTGGAAGAGCTGGCCGTCGGCGCGCAGCACAAGATCCCGTACGTCCACGTCCTGGTGAACAACGCCTACCTGGGCCTGATCCGCCAGGCGCAGGGTGGTCTCGGCATCAACTTCGAGGTCAACCTGGAATTCGAGAACATCAACGCGCCCGAGCTGGGCGTCTACGGCGTCGACCACGTCAAGGTCGTCGAGGGTCTCGGCTGCAAGGCGATCCGCGTCACCGACCCGAACGAGCTGGGCGCCGCCTTCGAGGAGGCCAAGAAGCTGGCCGCCGAGTACAGCGTCCCGGTCGTCGTCGAGGCGATCCTGGAGCGCGTCACCAACATCTCGATGAGCAAGACGGTCGACATGAGCGACGTCACCGAGTTCGAGGAGCTGGCGACCGAGCCGGGTCACGCCCCGACCGCGATCCGCCCGATCACCGCCTGATCCACGGCCTGATCCACCGGCTTCACCGCTTCACCGCTTCAGCGAACGGCCCCCGGAAACCATCATCGGTTTCCGGGGGCCGTTCCCGTTCCGGCCCAGCCCGGGGCGCGGCCGGCGCTCGGCACCTCGACACCGGTCGCGCGCCGGGGGCGGCGGCGGAGACCTCGTAGGTCGGCCGCGCCGATGTGCAGAGCGATCAGGTCCTGCGGTGCCTCGGGCGGCTCGTTGGCGCTCCACGCCCCCGGCCGGCAGCAGGCCGAACACGCGGTCGAAGAGACGGAGTCGGGCGGTCGTGGAAGGCGCACGACCGGTGGCGTTGCCGGAGCGCGAGCCGACCTCGCGCGGCCGCTGGACGCGGAGGGCGTACAGGTGGCCCAGGGCGCGGCCGAGGTGATGGCGGCGGCCCCTGCGGGGTGCGAGGAACGGGCGAGCCGGTGCTCGACCCGATGGACCTCTTCGCGCACGTCTACGCGGAGCAGACCGGGCGGTCGTGCGGGCAGGCGGAGCCGCTGCGCGCCGATGGCCCCCGGCCTGCCGGCCGACCGGGCCACCGTGCCCACACCTCCGGCCGTACGCCGCCCAGTCGGCGGGACCGACGGGTTCTCCCGCCCTGCGGCACGGGCGGGTAGTGATCCGGTGGTGATCCAGGGCAGGATCGTCCGGGCCGCCCTCCGACTGCCGGCGCTCACGGCCCGCGCCGCGGGGGCGGCGTACGGCCGGAAGCCGGCTCCGGGCACGCCGGTGACCGGCCTCGGCCCGAGGATGGTGGTCCCGCCGCTGAAAGACGTCGTCTCCGTCGGGGTGATCGAGTCCGAGGCGGACTCGGCCTTCGAAGTCCTGGGGCCCGTACCGCGGTCGGCCCCGCGGGCAGCGGTTCCGGTGGGGAACATGACCCGGACCCTGCGCCAGTCGACCCGGCCGATCAGGAGGCGGCTCCCGCACCGGGATCAGCGACGCCATGGCCGGTTCTCGGCATGGCACCGATGACCCCCGCCGAAGCCCTCGACACCCTCGGCGCGCCAACTCGCCCCGTCCGCCAGGGCGTGAGGGGGCGTCCGCGCATGACAAAGCGCCGAGTCACGGGACCGTCCGTGACTCGGCGCTTTGGGTATGACCGCCCGACGGTGCGAGGCTGGCGCGACAGGACGTTCGCGCCGCCGGGCGGGGCCGGTGACTTGTGTACAGGGGACTCTGTGCGTGGCCCCTGTACACAAGTGGCTGGGACCGTGGCGGGCGGGCGACGAGAACTCCGGCTTCGTCTCCCTCAGGTCAAGAGACGGGCCTCGGAACCCATTACCACCGCACTGGCTCGCACGCTCGCCACGGTCCTCACGCGGCGCCGGCCACAAGGACCGGCGCTGTCCGCCCGCTCCGCGTACCACCCCTCATCCGGGTCCGCGGTTCGGGCTCAGCACCCGGGGTCTGACCTCCCGTCAGACCCCCGGTACAGCTGGGTGGCTCAGGCGTCGCGCAGGGCGCGGACGGCCTCCTCGACGCGCTTGCCGTAGTCGGCGTCCGCGGCGTGGAAGTGAGCCAGGTTCTTCTCGATGACGTCTTCGAGGGTGACCTGAGACAGGCCGCCCGCGATGTTCGCCACCAGACGCTGCTTCTCGGCCTCCGACATCAGTCGGTAGAGCTCGCCGGCCTGGAAGAAGTTGTCGTCCTTCGTGTGGGCCGGGGCCTCGTGGGTGCCCGTGTAGCCGGAGACGGCCTTCGGGGCGCCGAGGGCGAGACCGGTCTCGGCCGGGCCCTGGTACGAGTTGGGCTCGTAGTTCTTGTCGTGGCGCGAGCCGTTGCGCAGCGCCATGACGCCGTCGCGGCCGTAGTTGTCGGCCTTCGTCGCCTTCGGGGCGTTGACCGGCAGCACGGTGTGGTTCACACCGAGGCGGTAGCGCTGGGCGTCGGCGTACGCGAACAGGCGGCCCTGGAGCATCTTGTCCGGCGAGGCGGTGATGCCCGGGACGAAGTTGTTCGGGGAGAAGGCGGACTGCTCGACCTCGGCGAAGACGTTGTCCGGGTTGCGGTCGAGGACCAGACGGCCCACGCGCTGCAGCGGGTAGTCCGCGTGCGGCCACACCTTGGTGAGGTCGAACGGGTTGAAGCGGTAGTCCGCGGCCTCGGCGGCGGGCATGATCTGGACGTAGAGGGTCCAGCTCGGGTTCACGCCGCGCTCGATGGCCTGGAGCAGGTCCGTCTGGTGCGAGTTGGCGTCCTTGCCGACCAGTTCGGCAGCCTGCTCGGACGACAGGCAGCGGATGCCCTGGTTCGTCTTGAAGTGGTACTTGACGAAGAACGCCTCGCCGCTCTCGTTCGTCCACTGGTAGGTGTGGGAGCCGTAGCCGTTCATGTGACGGTACGACGCCGGGATGCCGCGGTCACCCATCAGCCAGGTGATCTGGTGCGTCGCCTCGGGGGCGTGTGCCCAGAAGTCCCAGACGTTGTCCGGCTCCTGCTTGCCCGTGAAGGGGTCGCGCTTCTGGGAGTGGATGAAGTCGGGGAACTTGATCGGGTCCTTGATGAAGAACACCGGGGTGTTGTTGCCGACGAGGTCGTAGTTGCCCTCTTCGGTGTAGAACTTCAGCGCGAAGCCACGCGGGTCGCGGACGGCGTCCGCGCCACCGAGGGAGTCCGCGACGGTGGAGAACCGCAGGAAGGTCTCGGTCTTCTTGCCGACCGTGTTCAGGAAGGCGGCGCTGGTGTACGCGGTGACGTCGTCGGTCACCTCGAAGTAGCCGTACGCGGCCGAGCCGCGGGCGTGCACCACGCGCTCCGGGATGCGCTCACGGTTGAAGCGGGCGAGCTTCTCAAGGAGCTGCTGGTCCTGGATCAGGAGCGGGCCACCGACGCCGGCGGTGGCGGAGTTCTGGTTGTCGGCGACCGGGGCGCCGGACTCGGTCGTCAGCGTGCGCTTCGACATGGTGACCTTCCGTACGGGTAACTGCTGAGACGGAAGGCGTCTTCCGTCATGCGGAACAGCCTAATTTCGGCGTGAACACGACGTCAACAGTTTGTTGAAAGAAAGAGTGTGGAGGTAATCCGGACGGTGCCGGCGCTTGGGCGCGACAGGACAGGTGTCAGCACCGGCACCATCCGGAAACTCGGGGTCCCCCTGGGGGGAGCGTCCGGGTCGGCGTGGCGGACCCGGGAAGGGGCCTGACGAAGGGCCCGAGGGCGGGCCCCCGGATCAGACCTGGGCGCCGGAGAGGCGCTCGACCGCGCGGAGCAGCGCCGAGTGGTCCAGGCCGCCGTCACCCTGGGCGCGCAGCGAGGCGACCAGCTGGGCGACGACCGCGCCGACCGGGAGGGCCGCACCGACGTTGCGGGCGGCGTCGGTGACGATGCCCATGTCCTTGTGGTGCAGGTCGATCCGGAAGCCGGGCTTGAAGTCGCGGTTCAGGAAGTTGTCCTTCTTGCGGGTCAGGACCGTGGAGCCGGCCAGACCGCCGTTGAGGACGTCCAGGGCGGCCTGCAGGTTCACGCCGGACTTCTCCAGGAAGACGACGGCCTCGGCGCACGCCTGGATGTTGACCGCGACGATGAGCTGGTTGGCGGCCTTCACCGTCTGGCCGGAGCCGTGCGGGCCGCACAGGACGATGGTCTTGCCGAGCGTCTCCAGGATCGGGAGGGCCGCGTCGAAGTCGGCCTGCTCGCCACCCACCATGATCGACAGGACGGCCTCGATGGCACCGGCCTCGCCGCCGGACACCGGGGCGTCGATGACGCGGATGCCCTTCTCCGCGGCGTTCTTCGCGAGGTCGACCGAGGTCTGCGGGGTGATCGACGACATGTCGATGATCAGCGCGCCGGACTTGGCGTTCGCGAGGATGCCCTCGGGGCCGTAGTTGATGGCCTCGACGTGCGGGGAGGCGGGCACCATCGTGATGATCACGTCGGCGTCCTTGACGGCCTCGGCGATCGAGCCGGCCGCGGTGCCGCCGGCGGCGGCCAGGCGCTCCAGCTTGTCCTGCTCCAGCGTGTAGCCGGTCACCGAGTAGCCGGCCTTGATCAGGTTCTCGGACATGGGGGAGCCCATGATGCCGAGGCCGATCCAGGCGATCGAGGGAAGCGCAGTGGAGGTGCTCATGATGAGGGTCCTTCTCTTAATGCTTTGTACGAAAAGTGCGGGGGGTGCCTGGCTGATCGCCCGGACTTGGTCCGCCTACTTGGCGGCGCGGGCCTCGGCCGGCAGCCACGCGAAGGACGCGGCCGCGTCGGCGGCCTTGTACTCCAGGCCGACGTAGCCCTCGTATCCGGCCTTCTTCAGCTGGTCGAGGAGCTCTTCGAGGGGCAGCTCGCCGGTGCCGGGGGCACCGCGACCCGGCTTGTCGGCGATCTGGACGTGCCCGGTCTTGGCGGCGTACTTTTCGATGACCTCGGAGAGGTCCTCATCGTTCATCGCCAGGTGGTACAGGTCGAGCAGGAACTTGGCGTTGCCGAGACCGGTGGCCTCGTTGACCTTGTCCACGATCTCGATGCCGGCCGGGGCGCTCACCAGCGGGTAGAGCGGCGACTCCGGCTTGTTGAGGGTCTCGATCAGGAGGATCGCGCCCACCCGGTCCGCGGCCTTGGCGGCCGTGACCAGGTTCTTGAGGGCGAGCTCGTCCTGGACCGCGGGGTCCACGCCGTCGACGCGGTTGCCGTAGAGGGCGTTGAGCGCCTTGCAGCCGACCGAGGCCGCGAAGTCGGCGGCCACGTTGATGTTGGCGTTGAAGCGGTCGGACTCCTCACCGGGTACCGAGACCGCGCCGCGGTCCGGGCCCGGAAGCTGTCCGGCGTAGAAGTTCAGGCCCACCAGCTGGGTGCCCGCGTCCTCAAGAGCCTTCTTGAGGGCGTCGAGCTCCGCCTGGGCGGGAGTGGGGGTCTCGATCCAGGGCCACCACAGCTCGACCGCCGTGAAGCCGGCCGCGGCGGCGGCCGCGGGACGCTCCAGGAGCGGGAGTTCCGTGAAGAGGATCGAAAGGTTTACATCGAAGCGCTGGTCCGTGTATCCCATG
Source organism: Streptomyces sp. NPDC058279 (assembly GCF_042881255.1). Classification (NCBI taxonomy): domain Bacteria; kingdom Bacillati; phylum Actinomycetota; class Actinomycetes; order Kitasatosporales; family Streptomycetaceae; genus Streptomyces; species Streptomyces sp. NPDC058279. The sequence continues at coordinate 37,393 of NZ_JBHVYA010000005.1, forward strand.
AGGGGTGTGCGCTCCTTCCGTATTGCGGAAGTTAGTTTCTGCTTGATGGAAGACTGCATGGAGGTTCGCGTGGCTGTCAAGTGCGAGCTCCCGAAAAGTCCCGGCCGCGGGGTAGCTTGGCCCGCGTGCGATTGAGAGTGGAGTTCACGACCGAGCCCTTCGATCTCGAAGAGGCTCCCGCCCATGCCGTGGCCGCGCGCGAGGTCATCCAGCGGGCTCGGCTCGACGCGGTGGACGTCGGCCCGTTCGGCAACACCGCCGAAGGGCAGTCCGACGAGGTGCTGACCGCCGTGGCCGCGCTGCTGCGGGGCGCCCTGGAGGCCGGGGCGACCCGGGTGTCCCTCCAGGTCAATGTGATCCCGGAAGGCGGCACCCCGTGACCGAGCCCCGCGATCACCCCTTCGTCGCCGCCGTCAAGCCGCTGGTCGACGCGATGGGCGGCGAGCTGATGGATCCCGCCCAGGCGCAGCCCGACGACGTCGTGCTCAGCTGGGAGGGTCAGGAGCTGCTCGCCGTCCGCCTGCCCCAGCTCTCCGACTCGCTGGACCACATCCTGGCCGCGCTGGAGCGCCGGCACGGCGTACCGTTGGCCCGGCTCGACCGGAAGGCCAAGCAGGACGTGGTGCGGATACTGGAGGCGCGGGGCGCGTTCTCCGTGCGGCACGGCGTGGAGACGGTCGCCGGCGCCCTGGGCGTCAGCCGCTTCACCGTCTACAACTACCTGAACAGGGACTCCAACCCGCCCAAAGGGACCGAGAAGAACAGCCGATCGTGAGCGTTCGCTGACCCATGGTGACCAGCCGCCGTCCGATTCACCCGGGCGGCGGCTTTTGTGTACGGGAAGTTTCAACAAAGTGTTGACGGGGTGTTGTGGAGGGCGTTAGCTATGCGCAGCCCGTCAAAAAGCAACAACAGGCCACGGAGGTCTACCCGTGACTTCGAGTCCGACCCCGGGTCTCACCCGGTTCAACGCCTTGGACGACAGTGCGGCCACGGCCGTACTGCACGAGGTGTGCGCCAGTTCGGCATGGGGCGGCAAGCTGCTCGCCCAGCGCCCCTTCACCACCGTCGAGGCACTCTTCTCGGCCAACGAGTCCGCCATGGCGGAGCTCACCGCCGAGGACCTCGCCGAGGCGATGGCGGGACACGCTCCGATCGGCCGCCCGAAGCCGGGAGACCCGACCTCCGCCCGCGAGCAGCGCGGCATGGCCGGCGCCTCCGAAGAGCTCCGCACCGAGCTCCTCGAACTGAACCTGGCGTACCAGGAGAAGTTCGGCCACGTCTTCCTCATCTGCGCCACCGGTGCGACCGGTGAGTTCATGCGGGACGCGGTCAAGGTCCGGATCGAGAACTCGCCGGAACAGGAGCGGGAAATCGCCCGCGGCGAGCTCGTGAAGATCAACCGGATCCGCCTGACCCGACTCGTGGAGGAAGAGAGCGCATGAGCACTGACACCACCGCTTCGGTGTCCACGCACATCCTGGACACCAGCATCGGCCGCCCCGCCGAGGGCGTCGCCATCTCCCTGTCGGCCCGTACGGGCCTCGACGGGCAGTGGGCGCCCCTGGGCGGCTCCGCCACCGACGCGGACGGCCGATGCAAGGACCTCCCGGCCCTGCCGGAGGGCATCACCCACGTACGTCTCGACTTCGAGACCGAGTCGTACTTTTCGAAGAAGCAAGCCGAGGCGCAGCAGGACGCCCCCCGCGTAAGGGACAGCGGTGCGTTCTTCCCCGAGGTCACCATCACTTTCGCGGTGAACCCGGGCGAGCATTACCACGTACCGCTGCTGCTCAACCCGTTCGGCTACTCCGTTTACCGAGGGAGCTAGCATGGCCACGATTCTGGGCCAGAACCAGTACGGCAAAGCAGAGAACCGCGTCGTCAAGATCACGCGGGACGGCGACACGCACCACATCAAGGACCTGAACGTCTCGGTCGCCCTCTCGGGCGACATGGACGACGTCCACTACTCCGGCTCGAACGCCAACTGCCTGCCGACCGACACCACCAAGAACACGGTGTACGCGTTCGCCAAGGAGCACGGCATCGAGTCCGCCGAGCAGTTCGGCATCCACCTGGCGCGTTGGTTCGTCAACAGCCAGGAGCCGATCCAGCGCGCGCGCATCCGGATCGAGGAGTACGCCTGGGAGCGCATCCCCACCTCCGACGCGAACTCGAAGTTCATCGGGTCGGACGAGGTGAAGCACTCCTTCGTCCGTCAGGGCCAGGAGACCCGGGTCACCCAGGTCACGTACGACGGCACCAACTGGGAGGTCATCTCCGGCCTCAAGGACCTCGTCGTCATGAACTCCACGAACTCCGAGTTCTGGGGTTACGTGAAGGACAAGTACACGACGCTGAAGGAGGCCTACGACCGCATCCTGGCCACCCAGGTGTCGGCTCGCTGGCGCTACAGCTGGTCGGACGACGAGCAGCGGATGCCCAACTGGGAGAAGTCCTACGCCGAGGCGCGCAAGCACATGCTGCACGCCTTCGCGGAGACCTACTCCCTCTCGCTCCAGCAGACCCTGTACCAGATGGGTTCGCGCATCATCAACCACCGTTCGGAGATCGACGAGGTCCGCTTCTCGCTCCCGAACAAGCACCACTTCCTCGTCGACCTGGAGCCCTTCGGCCTCAAGAACGACAACGAGGTCTACTTCGCGGCGGACCGCCCGTACGGTCTGATCGAGGCGACGGTCCTGCGTGACGGCGTCGACGCCCGTATCCCCGTGGACATGACCAACCTCTGATGCGGCACGCGCGTCCCGGGGCTCCGCAGTGGCCCCGGGACGGCGCGACACCTCCACACCTTCTGAATCGGCACCCGGACGCATCACACGGGGCGGCAGTACTGTCAGCTGTCAAGGCCCCCGGCTCCGGCACTCAATTCCCCTGGGTTTTGCCGGGCCCGCACCGCCACTGAAAGTACGAGGACGTCCCATGGCAGCATCAGCAGCCCCGGACAGCGCCGCCGAGCGCATCGTCATCCAGAACTGCGCGATCGCGACCGTCGACGCCAACGACACCGAATACGCCTCGGGTCACATCGTCGTCGCCGGCAACAAGATCGAGTCCATCGGCGCGGGCAGGGCCCCCGAGAACCTCGACAACGTCGTCCGCCGGATCGACGGCACCGGGCACCTCGTGACCCCCGGTCTGGTCAACACGCACCACCACTTCTACCAGTGGATCACGCGTGGTCTGGCCACCGACCACAACCTCTTCGACTGGCTCGTCGCGCTGTACCCGACCTGGGCGCGCATCGACGAGCAGATGGTGTACACGGCCGCCCAGGGCTCCCTGGCGATGATGGCCAAGGGCGGCGTCACCACCGCCATGGACCACCACTACGTCTTCCCCAAGGGCTCCGGCGATCTCTCCGGCGCGATCATCCGCGCCGCGTCCGAGATGGGCGTCCGCTTCACCCTCGCCCGCGGCTCCATGGACCGCAGCGTGAAGGACGGCGGCCTGCCGCCGGACCACGCCGTCGAGACCCTCGAAGGCGCGCTCGCCGACACCGAGGCGACCGTCAAGAAGCACCACGACCACTCCTTCGACGCGATGACCCAGGTCGCCGTCGCGCCGTGCTCCCCCTTCTCCGTCTCCACCGAGCTGCTCAGGCAGGGCGCCGAGCTGGCCCGCCGGCTGGGCGTGCGCATGCACACGCACGGCAGCGAGACCGTCGAGGAGGAGCAGTTCTGCAAGGAACTGTTCGGCATGGGCCCGACCGACTACTTCGAGTCGACCGGCTGGCTCGGCGAGGACGTGTGGATGGCGCACAGCGTCCACATGAACGACTCCGACATCGCCGCGTTCGCCCGCACCAAGACCGGTGTCGCGCACTGCCCGTCCTCCAACGCCCGGCTGGCCGCCGGCATCGCCCGCGTCCCGGACATGCTCGCCGCCGGGGTACCGGTCGGTCTCGGCGTGGACGGCACCGCCTCCAACGAGTCCGGTGAGCTGCACACCGAGCTGCGCAACGCGCTGCTCATCAACCGCCTGAACCCCGTCCACCGCGAGCGCGCCCTCAACGCGCGCCAGGCCCTGCGGCTGGGTACGTACGGTGGCGCCCAGGTCCTCGGCCGCGCCGACAACATCGGTTCGCTGGAGGCCGGCAAGCTCGCCGACCTGGTGATGTGGAACCTGGGCACGCTGGCCCACTCCTCCATCGCCGACCCGGTCACCGCGCTCGTGTTCGGCGCGGCGGCCCCGGTGACCCTCTCGCTGGTCAACGGCAAGCAGATCGTCGAGAACAACCGACTCCTCTTCGCCGACGAGGACGCGATCGCCGTGTCCACGCGGGAAGAGGCCCAGCGCCTGGCGCGCATCTCCGCCCAGGGCTGATCCCCCGGCCCGCGCCGGGGAACACCACCCGGCCACCGCCGGGAGGCATCCCCAGGAGTCCGGTCGGGGGGGACGGCCCCCGACCGGCGGGCGCGGCCCCCCCCCGGGGGGGCGGGCGCCGCCCCCCGCCCCGCCCGCGGCGGGCGCGCCCGGGGTCGCCCCGCTGACCGACGCGCCGCCCCAGGGGGCCGGCCAGGCCCCCCGGCGCACCGCCCCCCGGCTGCGACGCCGCCCCCCCCGGGGGCTGAAGGC
>NZ_JBHVYA010000005.1:42004-122072 GCF_042881255.1 Streptomyces sp. NPDC058279
CCCCGGCGCCGGGGGCGCATCCCCCCCCGGGGCTCACCCCCCGCCCCGCCCCGGCCCCCCCCCCCCCCCCCCCGGGGGGGGGCCCCCCCCGGGGGGGGGGGGGGGGGGCCGCCCCCCCCCCGGCGGCCGCGGACCCGAGCGGGGTCCGCGGCAGCCGCCCCGGGAAGCGCCCGAGGAACATTCCGACGGCGCTCCCCGGCGCGGTGAAACGTGACACCGCACCGCACTGAAACCCATTGCGCCACTGCGCCTCCGCCACAGCACCGCCGTACCCTCCCGCGCGGGAACGACTCGGGCGAATCGTTTCCGCATCTGCACGGGCAGGGCAGCACGCAGCACCAGCACCACCGAGAACAGGCTTGACCCGCACAGCTTTCGCACTCCCTGACACCCACGTCCCTGCCGACGTGTTTAACCGACCGGAGGAAGCCGTGGCCGCAACGCCCAGGTTTCGCAAAGACGCAGGCGCAGTACCGGAGGAGAAGCACCCGGTCGACGAGACCTTGCCTCCGCTGAAAATGTTCACGAGCGGTCTACAGCACGTCGCCGCCATGTACGCGGGTGTCGTCGCCCCGCCGATGATCGTCGGCCCCGCCGTCGGTCTCTCCGCCACCGAGACCGCCTTCCTGATGGGCGCCTCGCTCTTCACCGCGGGCCTCGCCACCCTCCTCCAGACGCTCGGGGTCTGGAAGATCGGTGCCAAACTCCCCTTCGTCAACGGCGTCTCCTTCGCCGGAGTGACCCCGATGATCGCCATCGGCAAGGGCGAGGGCGTCAACGCCATCCCCGTCATCTTCGGCGCGATCATCGTCGCCGGACTCGTCGGCTTCCTCGCCGCGCCGTACTTCGGAAAGCTCGTCCGCTTCTTCCCGCCCGTGGTCACCGGCACGGTCATCACCCTGATCGGTGTCTCGCTGCTCCCGGTGGCCTTCAACTGGTCGCAGGGCGGCAACCGGACCGCCGGCGACTACGGCTCGATGAAGAACATCGGCATGGCCGCCCTCACCCTGGTGATCGTGCTGCTGATGCGCAAGTTCCTGCGCGGGTTCCTCCAGCAGATATCCATCCTGCTCGGCCTGGTCGCCGGAACACTGGTCGCCATCCCGCTGAACATGACCAACTTCGACGCCATCCGCAACGCGGACATCGTCGGCTTCCCCACGCCGTTCCACTTCGGCGCGCCGCAGTTCCAGGTCGCGGCCATCATCTCGATGTGCATCGTGATGCTCGTCTGCATGACGGAGTCCACCGCCGACATCCTGGCCCTCGGCAAGATCGTCGGACGGCCGGCGGACGCGAAGACCATCGAGGGCGGCTTGCGCGCCGACACCCTCGGCAGCGCGCTCAGCCCGCTGTTCAACGGCTTCATGTGCAGTGCCTTCGCCCAGAACATCGGGCTCGTCGCGATGACCAAGGTGCGCAGCCGGTTCGTCGTCGCGGCCGGCGGCGGCATCCTGATCCTGCTGGGGCTCTGTCCGGTGGCCGCCTCCATCATCGGTGTGGTCCCGCTGCCCGTCCTCGGCGGCGCCGGCATCGTCCTGTTCGGCTCGGTCGCGGCCAGCGGCATCCAGACGCTGGCGGGCGCGGCCATGGAGAAGGGCGAGAACGCCCTGATCGTGGCGGCCTCGGTCGGCATCGGCCTGATCCCGATCGCGGCGCCCGGCTTCTACCACGCCTTCCCCAAGGACCTGCTGGTCGTCCTCGACTCGGGCATCAGCACCGGCTGCGTGGTGGCCATCGTGCTCAACCTCGCCTTCAACCACCTCGGCGCCAAGAAGGATCCGGCCGCGGAGGCGGCGGCGGAACCGGTGTTCGTGCACTGACACGCTCGCTCACCGGGCGGTACGGACGTCACCCACTGCGGGGGTGACGTCCGTACCGCCGCACTCGTAGGGGCCCACGGCGGGTCCGGATCAGATCCCCGGGCCCGCCCGCCCGGGCCCCGCGGGCGGGACCGGCTCCGCCCAGATGTCCGGCGGGACCGTCCGGGTCCGCCGCCCCCGCTCGTCCAGCACCTGCGCCTCCGACTTGCGCACGTGCAGCGCCACCGCCGAGTCGGTGATCCGCATCCCCGGCAGCCGCCGGGACAGCTCCGAGGTGTAGCGGGACAGCCCTTCGACCGTGCGCAACCGCGCCGTGATCATGACGTTCCAACGCCCGCTGACGGACATGCAGGTCCGGGTCTCGCGCAGCCCCGCCGCGACCGCCGCGCATTCCCCCACGTCGTACTCCGGCACCTCCGCCCACAGCGTCGCCGCCACCGGCCAGCCCGAGAGCGCCGACGCCATGGCGCAGCTGTAGCGCAGGCTCTGTCCCGCCTCCAGCCGACCCAGCCGGCGCCGTACGGTCGACTCGCTCATCCCGCACTCCCGGGCCAGGGAGGCCACGCTGCGGCGCCCGTCGGCGGCCAACGCCAGGGCCAGCGGCCGGTCTTCCTCCGTCATGGCGGTGACCGGCGGCGCCACCCCCGCGCCGGGGGCCGAGGAGCGCCGGCCGCGCCCGGTCAGCAGGCCGATCTGCGCCGGTGTCAGCTGATCCAGCCGCCACCGGTCGGGGGCGTAGTGCACCGCCGTCACCATCGACGAGCGGGTGCCGACCACGCCCGGTATCCGCTGCACCCGGAAGGACAGGTACCGGTACAGCGCGGGGACGTCCGGTACGGCCACGAAGGCCAGCAGGTCCCGGCCGCCGGTGGTGTGCTCCAGGCCCAGCGACTGCGGATCGGCCACCAGGGTCGCGCCCACGGTCGGGGAGGCCCCCGCGTCGCACATCACCTCCACCCACGCCATACAGGGCGCGCTGGTCCCCGTACGCAGGCCGAGACCCGAGATCCATGCCTCTCCGGCGCCGGTGAGCCGCTCCCAGCGGCGCGCGAGGGTGTCCGGGCGCGTGCCGAGCACCGGGGCCAGTCGCTCCCAGCTCGCGCGGGGTGCGAGCTGGAGTGCGTGGACGAGCGCCCGGTCGGTGTCGTCCACGGCGGAAACGGCCGAATTCATATCCTCCCCCTGGCGGATCTCCCGGTCAGCGGCTTGTCAACCGGGCTTTCGGCCGATCATCTCTCTTTGTGCGCCCCATCGGTGAATCAGCCGGTCGGCCGCACATTCGGCACAGCGCGGGAGGACGTGTGGGGGATCCCGTACCGGGCGTGGGTCAGGCGGTGCCCGTCGAGCTGTCGAGCTTCGTCGGCCGTCGCCGGGAGCTGACCCGCGTCGCGTCACTGCTGGCCACCGAGCGCCTGGTCACCCTCACGGGACCGGCGGGCATCGGCAAGACCCGGCTCGCCGTGCGCGCCGTCCGTACCGTGACGGGGACCACCGGCCTCGACACCGTCTGGGTGGACGTCTCGGCGCTGCCGGGCTTCCGCCGGGTGGTGGTGGAGCACCGGCTGATCCACGGGCTCGCGGGGCGGGAGGTGCTGCTGGTGCTCGACGGGTGCGAACAACTGGGGGAGGCCGCCGGCCGCCTGGTGGAGAACCTGCTCGGGTGGCTGCCCCGGCTGCGCGTGTTGGTCACCTCCCAGCGCCGCCTCGCGCTCCCCGGTGAGGCGGAACTCGCCGTACCGCCCCTGTCGTTGCCGCCCGCGCCACCGGACCCGGCCGCCCCGCTCGCACCGGCCGCGATCGCCGGGTCGGCGGCCGTGCGGCTGTACGAGGAGCGGGCCCGGGGCGCCGATCCCTTCTTCGAGCTGACCGATCGCAACGCCGCCGCGGTCGCCGCCCTGTGCCGGGCGCTCGACGGCATCCCCGGCGCGCTGGAACTCGTGGCGGGGCGCGCGCACCGGTACGCGCCGCTCCAGGCGCTGCGTCGGCTGACCACGGAGCCCCTGAACTTCCTCGCGGGCGGCGCGGGCCGGTCCACACCGGTCGACGCCGAGCGCTCGCTGCGGCTCTCCCCACCCGCCGAGCGGCTGCTGTGGGAGCGCCTCTCCGTCTTCGCCGGCCCCTTCGACGCGGCCGCCGTGGCCGAGGTCTGCGGTTTCGGGGAACTCACCCCGGACTCCGCCGCCCGGCTGCTGGCCCGACTGGCTCCCGCCCTGCTGGCCGACGACGAGCGGCCGGGCCGCTACCGGCTCCCGTTGGCGGTGCGCGCGTACGCCGCCCGACGCCTGGCACACAGCCCGGACGGCGACGGGCACACCACCGCCCTGCGCCACCATGCGCGCTCGCGCAGAATCGCCGGGCGGGCCGCCGGGCTCTGGCAACGCGGGGCGCAGCCGGCGGCGCGCGAACTGGCCCTGCGGGAGCTCGCGGAGCTGCGGACCGCGATGAATCCGCTGTCCGCCGCGGGTCCCGGGGCCGCGCTGGAGATCGCCGTCGACCTGTGGTTCCTGTGGACGGCCTGCGGGCGGGCGGAGGAGGGCCGGCGCCACCTGGAACGGGCCCTGGCCCTGCACCCGGCGCCCCGGCCGGCCCGGGCGCTGTGGCTGGCGGCCTGGCTGGTGGCGGGCTTCGGCGAGGCGGACACCCGCGACCCGCTGCTCGTGGAGGCGTGGAGCACCGCCGTACAAGAGGGCGAGGACGCCTGCCTCGCCTACCTCGCCCACGTGCGCGGCACGGTCGCACTGTGGCAGGAGCGGTACGAGGACGCCGCCGCCGAGTACCGCGAAGCGCTGGAACTCCTGCCTCCCGAGCCCGGTTTCGGGCCCGGCCGGGGAGCGTTGCGCGCCGCCCGGACGCTGGCCCTCGCCCACACCGGCGCACCGGACCCGGCCACGGGGGAGGAGGCGGGGGACGGTCCCGGCGCGGGCGCCGATCCGTGGGCCCGCGCCTGGGAGCGGTACGCCCGGGCCGTCGCCGCCCTGGCCGCGGGCCGCCCGGCACGGGCCCGTACCGAAGTGCTGCGGGCGCTGGAGACCCAGCTCGCCCTGGACGACCGGCTGGGACAGTCCTTCTCGGCCGCGCTGCTGGCCGAACTGGAGTCGGCCCGGGGCGACTACGAACGGTCCGCGCTCCTGCTGGGGGCGGTCGGCCGTACCCGTCCGGCGGGCGCCCGCGCGCCGCGCGCCCTGCGGACCGTGCGCGAGCGGATGACCCCGCAGGCGCTGCGGACCGCGTACGCGCAGGGCGCACGGACGGGACTGCGTGCGCTGCTGCCCGAACTGTGAGCTCCCGTTCGCGCTGTCGTACTCCTTGCCGAACGCGGGCGGCGAACTGATCCTTGGGGCCCGGTCACATGGTGCACGCGGACGCCCCGAGGGCGTCCCTGAGCAGACAGGTGGTACCGCCGATGCCAGAGTCACCGCAGTTGTGGATGCGCACCGAGACACGGCCCACCGAACGCCGCGCCCCCCTCACCCCGCATGACGCCGAACACCTCGTCCGGAAGGGCGTACGGATCACCGTGGAGGAATCCGCCCACCGGGTCTTCCCGCTCACCGACTACGCGGACGCCGGCTGTGCGACCGCGCCCGCCGGCGCCTGGGCCACCGCCGCGCCCGGCTCCGCGTTCGTCCTGGGCCTGAAGGAACTCCCGCCCACGCCGGAGCGTTTACGGCACCGGCACGTGTACTTCGGGCACGCCTACAAGGGTCAGACGCAGGCCCGCGCGCTGCTGCGGAGGTTCGCGGCGGGCGGCGGGACCCTGTTCGACCTGGAGTACCTGGCCGACGAGCACGGGCGCAGGCTCGCGGCCTTCGGTTACTGGGCCGGGTACGCGGGCGCCGCCCTGGCCGTCCTGCATGCCCGGGGCCGGCTCGCCGCCCCGCTGGTGCCCCTCGCGCGCGAGGAACTCGACGCGCGATTACGGGACTCGTACACCGCCCCGACCGGAGACCGGGAGCCGAGGGAGCTGCGGGCCCTGGTCATCGGGGGCCACGGCCGCAGCGCCCGGGGCGCCGCGGACGCCCTGGCGACCGCCCGGGTACGGGTGACCCGCTGGGACCGGGGCGACACCGTCCGGCTGGACCGGTCGGCCCTGCTCGGCCACGACATCCTGGTCAACGCGGTGCTCACCACACGCCCGGTACCACCGTTCCTCACCCCCGCCGACCTCGACCCCGACCGGGAACGGCGGCTCACGGTGATCGCCGACATCACCTGTGACACCGGCTCCCCGCTGCACCTGCTGCCCGTCTACGACCGGCTCACGGACTGGGCGGTCCCGGTCCGCCGGCTGCGCGCCGGCCCGCGTCCGCTGGACGTGATCGCCATCGACAACCTGCCGTCCCTGGTCCCCGCGGAGGCGGCCCGCTCCTTCTCGGCGGACCTCCTCCCCAAGCTGCTGGCCCTGGGGACGGGGACCCCGGACCCGGACTGGTCGCGCTGCCGGGCGGCCTTCACCCGGGCGGTGGCGGGAGTCGGCCGTTCCGCCGATCGGCGGAGCCGACGGACGGGCACGCCCATGCCGTGACGGGCGGACCGCCGGGGCGGGCGACCGCCGGGACGGGGCACCGCGGCCGGTCGGGCAGGGTCGGAGCGTGGGCCAGGGGGCCGGGAGCGGTCAGGCGGCGGTCGGGGGCCCGGGGCGGTTCAGGAGGCCGGGCTCAGGTACATGCCGCTCTGGTCCCCGCCGGGCGTGTTCTTGCAGCCCGACGACGCGTTCGCGGGCTGGGCCACCGCCAGCGCGAGACAGCGCCCGACGGCCAGCTGACCGAAGTAGTTCGGGTGCATGGACTCCTGAACCAAACCCTGCGACGCGTTGTTGTCGATCCAGCGCGCCCACTCGCTCGTCTTCGCCGAAGCCGCCGAGGTCGCGGTCACCTGCTTGCTGGCCTTGGCGCACACCTCGCGCCCCTGCATCATGTCCCGCAGGTCCAGGAACTGCACGCCCTTGGCCGCGGCGACCGCCTTGATGCCGTTCGCGAGCTGCGGCACGAGCGAGTCCCGGGCCCAGTCGGAGTCCCGGTTCCAGAAGGGGCAGCCGCCGGTGTCGAGTCGACTCCAGTCGCTCTGGGTGTACCGGTTCTCCGCGCCGCGCGGGATCGGCGACGGGTAGGACTGGAGCACGATCCGGTAGGAGGAGTCCGCGTATCCGGCGCCGCGCATCACGGCCCGGATCTCGTCGACCGACTTGCCGACCTTGGCCATGACCCCGTCGATCCTCTGGTCCACGCCCGCCTGCTGGTCGTCGTAGCAGTAGGAGTTCCAGAGGACGAAGTCGTAGGCGCACTCCTTGATGATGTCGGCGAAGCCGAGGTCGTTGCCGCCGATGGACAGCGCGATCACCTTGACGTCGTCGGTGGCGGCCACCGCCGCCAGTTGATCCGCCTGCGGCGCCTCGCCCTTGAAGGGGACGCCGCCGTTGGAGGCCCGGAACACGTTGTCCGAGACGGCCCCGGAGCAGGCCAGGTTCACGGCGACGGAGGCCACCGCGCCCGCGCTCAACACCTCGGCCGCGTCCGAGCGGTCGCATCCGCCGGCCGTGGCCCCGTATACCTTCGACGGGTCGTACGTGCTGCCGCCGACCCAGGCCCGGTCGGTGCCGGTGCGACTGCCGCTGCCGGTCAGGCTGTTGCCCTTCCAGCGGCCGGCCTCGCCCGAGATGTAGCTGTCGCCCATGGACACGATCGCGGTGGGCCCGTTGCCGGGACTCGCCGCGGCCGGGCCGGCGCCGCCGCCCACCAGCGCCGTGACGGCGAGCGGCAGGGCCATCCCGACACCGGCCAGTCGTCGCACGCGACGGCGGGTCCGGTCCTTGCTGACGTTGCGGAATCCGATCACTGCGGAACTCCTGCGGTCGGCCATGCGAAGGCCAGGACAACTGGCGTCGCATGGCTGGGAAGTGGGGGTTACCGCCGGCGCCGGTGGCATCGGAAAGGTGACACGCGGCCGGATGTTACCGCTAGGTACACGCAGATTACGATGGCGTAACGACCGACCAGTCGGTCGGGAATCGAGTCCGCCGTGAGTCCACCGCGAGCCGAACACGGCTCCGCCCCCGGCGCGTTGGGGCGACGGGGGCGGAGTCGGTGCGTTCGGCTGCTGTGCGTTTCAGCCGAAGTGCGGGGAGGTCAGCCGAGGAGCTGCTCGTACGCCGGGAGGGTGAGGAAGTCCGCGTAGTCGGCGTCGAGGGCGACCTGGAGCAGGAGGTCGTGGGCCTGCTGCCACTTGCCGGCGGCGAAGGCGTCTTCGCCGACCTCGGCGCGAATCGCGGCCAGTTCCTCGGCGGCGAGCTCACGGGTCAGCTCGGCCGTGGCCGGCACCAGCGCGCCGTCGTGCTCGAACACCACGCCCGCGTTGATCCACTGCCAGATCTGCGAGCGCGAGATCTCGGCGGTGGCGGCGTCCTCCATCAGGCCGAAGATGCCGACGGCGCCGAGACCCCGCAGCCATGCCTCGATGTAACGGATGCCCACCTGGACCGCGTTGTGGAGGCCCTCGTACGTCGGCTTCGCGTCCAGGGAGTCGATCGCGATCAGGTCGCCCGGGGCCACCGAGACGTCCTCGCGCAGCCGGTCCTTCTGGTTCGGCTTCTCGCCGAGCACCGCGTCGAAGGAGGCCATCGCGATCGGGACGAGGTCGGGGTGGGCGACCCAGGAGCCGTCGAAGCCGTCGGCCGCCTCGCGGTCCTTGTCGGCCCGCACCTTCTCGAACGCGACCCGGTTGACCTCCGCGTCCTTGCGGGACGGGATGAAGGCCGCCATGCCGCCGATCGCGTGCGCGCCGCGCTTGTGGCAGGTGCGGACGAGGAGTTCGGTGTACGCCCGCATGAACGGGGCGGTCATCGTCACCGCGTTGCGGTCCGGCAGGACGAACTTCTCGCCGCCGTCGCGGAAGTTCTTCACGATCGAGAAGAGGTAGTCCCAGCGCCCCGCGTTCAGGCCCGCCGCGTGGTCGCGCAGCTCGTAGAGGATCTCCTCCATCTCGTACGCGGCGGTGATGGTCTCGATCAGGACGGTCGCGCGGACGGTGCCCTGCGGGATGCCGACGTAGTCCTGGGCGAAGACGAAGATGTCGTTCCAGAGGCGCGCCTCCAGGTGCGACTCCGTCTTCGGCAGGTAGAAGTACGGGCCCTTGCCGAGGTCGATCAGGCGCTGTGCGTTGTGGAAGAAGTACAGGCCGAAGTCCACGAGCGAGCCGGAGGCCGGGGCGCCGTCGATGGTGAGGTGACGCTCCTCCAGGTGCCAGCCGCGCGGTCGCATCACGACGGTGGCGAGCCGGTCGGCCGGCTTCAGGGCGTACGACTTGCCCGTGCGCGGGTCGGTGAAGTCGATCCGCCGCTCGTAGGCGTCGATCAGGTTGAGCTGGCCGAGGACGACGTTCTCCCAGGTGGGAGCCGAGGCGTCCTCGAAGTCGGCGAGCCAGACCTTGGCGCCCGAGTTCAGGGCGTTGATGGTCATCTTGCGGTCCGTCGGACCGGTGATCTCCACGCGGCGGTCGTTCAGCGCGGCCGGCGCGGGCGCCACCTTCCAGTCGCCCTCGCGGACCTGTGCGGTGTCCGGGAGGAAGTCGAGGCTGGAGGTGCGGGCGATCTCGGAGCGCCGTTCGGCGCGCCGGGCGAGTAGCTCGGCGCGGCGGGGGGCGAACCGCCGGTGCAGCTCGGCCACGAAGGCCAGGGCCGCTTCGGTGAGGACCTCGTCCTGCCGGGGCAGGGGCTCGGCGTCGACGATGGCCAGCGGGGACGGCGCTGGTGCGGACATATCTGTCACTCCTTCAGCGGCGGTGCCTGGCGGCCGCGGGGGAATGCTCGCGCGAGACGGCACGCAGTGTCGTCGGGTGTGGAGAGTTCCGGAATACGGTCGCGGGCGCCGTCTGTGGGTTCAGGGCGCTTCTGACCAGTGGATAGTAATTTCCTCATGGTGGAAGTTCAATGGTTTGTTGATGTCGAGATTCTCCTGGTCGACATATTCGGCCGATCGGTGGCCCTCAGTGCCATGTCGGTCACCCGGCGCACAAGCCGGCCTCACCCCAGCCGCGCCAGGTCGGGCGGGGTGTCGATGTCGAACGCCTCGGCGATGTCCGCGCACTCCACCAGCGTGAGGTCGGCCGCGTGCTCCCGCAGGTGCACCCGCGCGCCCTGATCGCCGGTCGCCGTCTCCTCGATGTCGCTCCAGCGGGCGGACCCGAACAGCACCGGATGGCCGCGCTCGCCGTCGTAGGACGCGGCCACCAGGCTGGTGGGGGAGCGGTACGCGGCCAGGACGCGGGCCACCGCCCGCGCCCCGATCCCCGGCTGGTCCACCAGCGACACCAGGGCGGCGGTGGCACCCGTGCCGGCCAGCGAGCGCAGGCCCAGCCCCAGCGAGGAACCCATGCCCGCCGCCCAGTCGGGGTTCTCCACCACGACGCAGCCCGCCAGGTCGGCGCGCTCACGGACCTCCGCCGCCGACGCGCCGAGCACCACGTGCACCGGGTCGCAGCCCGCCTCCCACAGCACCCGCACCGCGTTCTCGACGAGCGGGCGGCCGCGGTAGGGCAGCAGGGCCTTGGGCCGGCCGCCCAGGCGACGCCCGCCGCCCGCCGCGAGCAGCAGGCCGGCGATCACCGGGCGGTCGGCGCCGGGAGGGTCGGCGCCGGGCCGGTCGGCGCCGGACCGGTCGGAGTGTGCGGTGTCGGCTGGCATGTCAGCGATTCTCGCCCCTGCGCGGACCCGCGCGGGCGGCCCGGCCCGAACCCGTCCCGGCCGAACCGGCTCAGCAGGAACCGGCCCAGCGCGCGCAGTGCGGAAGCCACCGCCGCGAGTCGCAGGGGCTCCGAGATCCGCTGCTCGGCGGCGGCCGCGAGGGCGCGCTCGTCACGATCGGTCAGCATCCAGGCGTCACGGGGGGTCGACATGACCGGCGTCTCCTTGCCAATCGGGGGCCAATACGGCGAGTGTGGTCCCTCGATTGGCCTGGCAGGCAGAGCCAATCAGGGGAGGTTGGCATGGCGAACGGGCGAATCGTCCAGACCGCGGACAGGACCATCGGCAGCCGCCAGTTGGCGGCGCTCCTCCCGCCGGGGGTTCTTGCCCGGCCCGGCTACCGCGCGCTCGCCGACGCCGTGCGGACCCTGATCCTGGACGGCCGGATCGCCCTGCACGTGCGGCTGCCCGCCGAACGCGAATTGGCCGAAGCGGTCGGCGCCGGCCGGGCCACCGTCACCGGCGCCTACGATCTGCTCCGCGAGAGCGGCTACGCCCACAGCCGCCGCGGCTCGGGCACCTGGACCGACCTCCCCGACGGACACCGCCCCGTCGGCGCCCCCACGCTCCTCGGCGCCGGTGGCTACCGGCCCGACGACGACCCCGGCACGGACCTCGCCATCGCCGCCATGAGCGCCCCCGAAGGAGCCCTGACCGAGGCACTGGCCTGGGCCGCGTCCAGGCTCCCCGAGGCCGCGCGCACCCCCGGCTACCACCCGTTCGGACTGCCCGCCCTGCGAACGGCCGTGGCCGACCGGTTCACCCGGCGCGGGCTGCCGACCCGCCCGGAACAGATCCTGGTGACCGCCGGCGCCCAGCAGGCTTTCGCGCTGGTGGTGAGCCTGCTCTGCCGGGCCGGGGACCGGGTCGTCACCGAGAGCCCCACCTACGCCAACGCCCTGGACGCGCTCCGCCATGCCCGGGTGCGCACCGGGTCGATCGCGGTCTCCGACACGGGCTGGGACATGGAGATCGCCGAATCCACCCTGCGCCAGACCGTCCCGCGACTGGCCTACGTGATCCCGGACTTCCACAACCCCACCGGCGCCCTGATGCCGCCGGACCAGCGGCTGCGCCTGCTGTCGGCCACCCGACGGACCGGCACCTGGCTGGTGGTGGACGAGACCATCGCCGACATCGCGCTCGACGTACCGCCCCCCGCGCCGCTGGCGTCCCTGGCACCGCCCGGGGGAGCCGACCACGTCATGACCATCGGCTCGCTCAGCAAGACGTACTGGGGCGGACTGCGGGTCGGCTGGATCCGCGCCACCGCCAAGATGATCACCGAGCTGACCACGGTCCGGGTTGCGGCCGACATGACCGGTTCCGTACTGGACCAGCTCGTCGCGCTCCCGCTGCTGGAAAGGCTGGACCGGGCGCTGCCCGACCGGCTCGCGGAGCTGCGCGTACGGCGCGAGGCCCTGGTGCGCGCGCTCCGGCGGCACACCCCCGAGTGGTCGTGGCGACTGCCGCCGGGCGGGCTCTCCCTCTGGGTGGACCTCGGCGAGCCGGTCAGCTCCGCGCTGTCCGAGCGGGCCGCCGCCGCCGGTGTCCACATCGGGCGGGGAGCCCGCTTCGGGGTGGACCCCGGCACCTTCGAACACCGGCTGCGGATTCCGTACACCCTCCCCGTCGACCGGCTGGAAGAGGCCGTACGCCGCCTCGCGGCCGCCTTCCACGACGGCGTCCCGCTCACCCCGGCGGTGCAGCGCCCCCACTGGGTCGCGTAGGGCCTACCGGGTGCGGATCAGCCGGCGGCCGGCGGCCGCCGCCACCGCCGCCGTGCGGGAGTCGACGCCGAGCTTCGCGTACACGTGGACCAGGTGGGACTTGACCGTGGCCTGGCTGAGGAACAGCCGCTTCGAGATCTGCTGGTTCGACAGCCCGTCCGCGACCAGTTGGAGCACCTCCAGCTCCCGCTTCGTCAACGCCTCGGCGGGCGTCCGCATCCGGTCCATCAGCCGGAGCGCCACCGCCGGGGCCAGCGCCGACTGGCCGGCCGCCGCCGTGCGGACCGCCGCCGCCAGTTCCTCCGGCGGTGCGTCCTTCAGCAGGTAGCCCGAGGCGCCGGCCTCCACCGCCGCCAGGATGTCCGCGTCCGTGTCGTACGTGGTCAGCACCAGCACCCTCGGGGCCGCCGGGCGCGCCGTGATCAGGGCCGTCGCCGCCGCGCCGTGCATCCCGGACCCGAACTGGAGGTCCATCAGCACCACGTCGACCTCGGCCGAGGCGGCCAGCTCCACCGCCCGCTCCGCCGTCGCCGCCTCCGCCGCCACCGCGAAGTCCGGCTCGGCCTCCAGCACGGCCCGCAGCCCGGCCCGCACCACCGGGTGGTCGTCGGCCAGCAACAGCCGGATCGTCATCAGGGTGCCTCCAGGGGCAGCGGCAGGGTGACGGCCACGGCGGTGCCCTGGCCCGGGGCGGACTCCACGGTGAACAGCCCGCCCAGCGTCTCGGCCCGCGAGCGCATCGCCGGCAGGCCGAAGCCGCCCTCGCCCGAGGGCGCCGAGTCGACATCGAAGCCATGACCGTCGTCGACGACGTCCAAGGTGACCGAGGCGTCCATGAAGGTGAGGGTGATCTCGGCGCGCCCGGCCCGCGCGTGCCGCACCACATTGGCCAGCGCCGACTGGGCGATCCGCAGCAGCGCCACCTCGTACGGGGTGGGCAGCGCCCGGGACGCGCCGCTGAGCGAGAACCGCACCCGAGGCCCGGGCGCCGCCGAGCACAGCCGCTCCAGCGCCGCGGCGAGCGACCCGTGCTCCAGATCCGGCGGGGTCAGGGCGCGTACGAACCGGCGCGCCTCGGCGAGGTTCTCCTGGGCGGCCTCCCGGGCCCGGCCGATGTGCTCCAGCGCCGCCGCGTCCTCGGGGAGCGACCGCTCGGCGGCCCGCAGCAGCAACTGGATGGACGACAGCCCCTGCGCCAGGGTGTCGTGGATCTCCCGGGCGAGCCGTTCCCGCTCGGCCAGGATGCCCGCGCTCCGCTCGGCGTCGGCCAGTTCGGCCCGCGTCGCCATGAGTTCCTCGATCAGCCGCCGCCGGCGCTCGCTCTCGCGGTACAGCGCCTGGTAGCCCAGTACGGTCGCCACCGCCACGGCGCCGCCCAGCAGCGGACCGAGGAACGCCCCCGGCGTCACCACCGGGCCGTCCGCCGTGCCGCTGTGCCCGAGGAAGCCGCCGATGGCCGCGCACGCCGTCACCGCGACGGCCGCGATCCCCCAGCGCAGCCGAAGCAGGTGCAGCTCCAGGAAGTACAGCGGGAAGGCGATCCACAGCCCGTCGGCGGAGACCACGAGCAGCGCCGCCCAGGCGCAGCCCAGCGCCCCCAGCCACACCGCGCCGGCCCGCGGCGACCGGTGCACCGCGGGCGTCAGCGCCCCGCCCGCGTAGAGCGCGGCGAGCAACGCGCAGACGGCCACCACCCACCCGGCGCGGGTCGCGCCGTCCGTGACGGCCCGCCCGGCGGCCAGGGCGAGCAGCCCGAAGAACAGCGCGTGCAGGCACAGCCGCAGGACGCGCGACACGGGCGTCAGCTGACGGGAGGCGGGGGAGCGGGGAAGTACAGGCATGGCCTGACCAGCGTAAGCGCGGCCCGACGGCGCCCGGTCAACCGAAAGTTCGATGTCCGGCTCCGTCCTTCGATACCGGGAACCGAACCGCCGCGCGATGCCCCGGGACCGCCGCCGACAGCAGGGTGGGGACCATGTTCGTCGCATGGAGAGATCTACGGTTCGCCAAGGGCCGCTTCGCCCTGATGGGGGCGGTCGTCCTGCTGATCACGCTGTTGGTCGGCCTGTTGTCCGGACTCACCGCCGGACTGGCCCGGGAGAACATCTCGGCCGTCACCGCACTGCCCGCCACCCACCTGTCCTTCGCCGCGCCCGCCGGCGACCGGCAGGTGTCCTTCACCGACTCGCAGGTGCCGGAGAGCGCCTGGCGGACCTGGCGGGCCCGGCCGGGGGTCCGCGCGGCGGAGCCCCTGGCCATCCGTACGACCAACGCGGTCTCCGGCGGGCGCACCGCCGCCGTGTCCCTCTTCGGCGTCGACCCGGTCGGCCGGCTCGCGCCACGCGGCTCCGGCCTGGCCCCGGGGCGGGTGGTCCTCACCGAGAAGGCCGCCGAGGAACTCGGCGGCCTGAAGCCCGGAACCCGGCTGAGGGTCGGCCCGCTCGACCTGACCGTGGCCGCGGTGTCCGGCACCACCGCGTTCAGCCACACGCCCGTGGTCTGGGCGGACCTGGGGGACTGGCAACGCGTCGGGAACCCGGGCGCGGTCGGCGGCGTCGTCGCCACCGTCGTCGCCCTGGACGCCCCGGGCGCCGACCTCGGCGCCGGCGACGAGGCCGCCGGGACCAAGACGGAGACGGTCGACGCCGCCTTGGGCGCCATCGGTTCCTACTCCTCCGAGAACGGCTCGCTCCAGCTGATGCGCGGCTTCCTCTTCGCCATCTCGGCGCTCGTCATAGGGGCCTTCTTCACGGTGTGGACGATCCAGCGCGGCGGCGACATCGCGGTCCTCAAAGCGCTGGGGGCCTCCACCGGTTACCTGCTCCGCGACGCCCTCGGTCAGGCGGTGGTGATGCTGGGCCTGGGCACCGGGCTCGGCACCGCGCTCGCGGCCGGGTTCGGCGCGCTGATCAGCGGTGGCGCGGTGCCCTTCGTACTCGACGCGGCCACCGTCCTCGTCCCCGCCGTGGTCATGATCGTCCTCGGCGCGCTGGGCGCGGCCCTGTCCATCCGGCGGATCACCGCCGTCGACCCGCTGACCGCCCTCGGGAGCGCCCGATGACCCTGCACCTCCATGACGTCACCCTCACCTACCCCGACGGCGACAGTCGGCTCACCGCGCTGGACGGCGTCTGTCTGGAGGTCCCCGGCGGCACCCTCACCGCCGTGATCGGGCCCTCCGGTTCCGGCAAGTCCAGCCTGCTCGCCGTCGCCGCGACCCTCGTCACCCCCGACTCCGGGCGGGTGGTCGTCGCGGGGCGGGACACCGCCGACCTGGGCGCGGCCGAGAAGTCGAGGCTGCGCCGCGAGGCGATCGGGATCGTGTTCCAGCAGCCCAACCTGCCCGCGTCCCTGACCGCCGTCGAGCAACTCCAGGTGATGGCCCACCTGTCCGGTCGCCCCGTCCGGCGGCTGCGCGGGCGCGCGCTGGAGCTGCTGGACGCGGTGGGCCTGGCCGACAAGGCCGACAAGCGCCCGCACCAGCTCTCCGGAGGCCAGCGCCAGCGCGTGAACATCGCCCGCGCGCTGATGAACGAACCCGCCGTGCTGCTGGTCGACGAGCCCACCAGCGCGCTGGACCACGAGCGCGGCGCGGCGGTGCTCGACCTGCTGGTCACCCTGACCCGCGAGCGCTCCACGGCCACCGTGCTGGTCACCCACGACCACGCCCACCTGGAGCGGATGGACCGCACGGCGCGGATGGCGGACGGCCGCCTCACCCAGTCGGTCCCGACCGGCTGAGCGGACGCGAAAGCCCCGGCCACCCGCCTTTTCGGGCGGGGCCGGGGCCGTCGTGCGTACCGGGCTTACGGGACGTACGGGCTTACGGGGCGTGCGGGCCTACGCCGGGCTCTGGCTCTGCAGGGCCACCGACAGCTCGGTCGCGACGCCCTGCAGGATCGGCACGAAGGACTCGGCCACGGCCTCCGTCACCCGGCCCGCGGGACCCGAGATGGAGATCGCCGCGGCGGTCGGCGAGTTCGGCACCGACACCGCGAGGCAGCGGACCCCTATCTCCTGCTCGTTGTCGTCGACCGCGTAGCCGGCCTTGCGCACCTGCTCCAGGGCGTCCAGGAAGCCCTCGGGCGTGGTGATGGTCTTCTCGGTCGCGGCGGGCATCCCGGTGCGCGCCAGCAGGGCGCGGACCTCGTCGGCGGGGGTGTAGGCGAGCAGCGCCTTGCCCACGCCGGTGGAGTGCGGCAGCACCCGGCGGCCGACCTCGGTGAACATGCGCATGGAGTGCTTGGAGGGCACTTGGGCGACGTAGACGATCTCGTCCCCGTCCAACAGGGCCATGTTGGCCGTCTCACCGGTCTCCTCGACCAGGCGCGCCAGGTAGGGGCGGGCCCAGGTGCCGAGCAATCGGGCGGCCGACTCGCCGAGGCGGATCAGTCGGGGGCCGAGGGAGTAGCGCCGGTTGGGCTGCTGGCGGACGTATCCGCAGGCGACGAGGGTGCGCATGAGGCGGTGGATGGTCGGCAGCGGCAGTCCGCTGGCGGCGGAGAGCTCACTGAGCCCGACCTCGCCCCCCGCGTCGGCCATGCGTTCGAGCAGGTCGAAGGCGCGCTCCAGGGACTGGACGCCACCGCCGCCGGCGGTGGGCTTGGCGGAAGCGTCGGTGGTGCTGGCGCTGGACGTCGGCACGGGCGCGGTCCTTTCGGTGCTGGCAGGCAAGGAAGCAGCCTACCGGTCGGTCGGCGTCGGCCCTAGAGTCGGGCGACGCCTTCCCCGCCGGTCAGAGGCGGTTTGTCCTGGAGACGGAGGGTGCCCCGAAGGTACCTGGCGCCTCGGGGTGGTGATAGCTACATTCTGTATAGTGAAATCTTAATTCCATCTTGTGGAAACGTCCAAGTGGCTCGCGGGCATGTCGGCGGTCCGTCCGGAGGCTCTTGACTGGCTTCGGATCGCGGTGAAGACTCCGTCAACAGAACGTTGAATTTCGCTCTGTGGAAGTAGATGGGGAGGTTCCGGCGTGTCCGACGACGTGGAACTGGTACTGCGCTCGACTCGCGTCATCACCCCCGAGGGGACGCGCGCCGCTTCGGTAGCCGTCGCCGCCGGGAAGATCGTCGCCGTACTGCCGCACGAGGCCGAAGTACCGGCCGGTGCCCGTCTGGAGGACTTCGGCGACGACGTCCTGCTCCCCGGCCTGGTGGACACCCACGTCCACGTGAACGACCCGGGCCGCACCGAGTGGGAGGGCTTCTGGACGGCCACCCGCGCCGCCGCGGCCGGCGGCGTCACCACGATCCTCGACATGCCGCTGAACTCCCTGCCGCCGACCACCACCGTCGACCACCTGCGGATCAAGCAGGACGTCGCCCGCAGCAAGGCGCACGTCGACGTCGGCTTCTGGGGCGGCGCGCTGCCCGACAACGTCAAGGACCTGCGCCCGCTGCACGGCGCCGGCGTGTACGGCTTCAAGTGCTTCCTGTCGCCCTCCGGCGTGGACGAGTTCCCGCAGCTCGACCAGGAACAGCTGGCCACCTCCCTCGCCGAGATCACCGGCTTCGGCGGCCTGATGATCGTGCACGCCGAGGACCCGCACCACCTGGAGTCCGCGCCGCAGAAGAGCGGCCCCAAGTACGCGGACTTCCTCGCCTCCCGTCCGCGCGACGCCGAGAACACCGCGATCGAGAACCTCATCGCCCAGGCGCGGCGGCTGAACGCGCGCGTCCACGTCCTGCACCTGTCCTCCTCCGACGCGCTGCCGGTGATCGCCGCCGCCAAGGCCGAGGGCGTACGGATCACCGTCGAGTCCTGCCCGCACTACCTCACCCTCACCGCGGAGGAAGTGCCCGACGGCGCCAGCGAGTTCAAGTGCTGCCCGCCCATCCGCGAGGCCGCCAACCAGGACCTGCTGTGGGACGCGCTCGCCGACGGCACCATCGACTGCGTCGTCTCCGACCACTCCCCCTCCACCGCCGACCTCAAGACCGGTGACTTCGCCACCGCGTGGGGCGGCATCTCCTCCCTCCAGCTGGGCCTCCCGGCGATCTGGACCGAGGCGAGGAAGCGCGGCCGCACCCTCGAAGAGGTCGTGCGCTGGATGTCCACCGCGCCGGCCGCCCTGGCCGGACTGGCCGCCAAGGGCGCCATCGAGGCCGGCCGCGACGCCGACTTCGCGGTCCTGGCCCCCGAAGAGACCTTCACCGTGGACCCGGCCCACCTGCACCACCGCAACCAGGTCACGGCGTACGCGGGCAAGACCCTGCACGGCGTCGTGAAGTCCACCTGGCTGCGCGGCACGCAGATCGCCGACCACGGCACCCCGACCGAGCCCACGGGCCGACTTCTCGAAAGGCAGAACTGACTGTGACGGCGATTCCCTCGTTCACCGGTAACGCGAACCCGTACGGAGGCGGCGACCCGTACGCGGACTACCGCACCGCGGACTTCCCGTTCACCCAGTACGCGAACCTCGCGGCGCGTGCGCTCGGCGCCGGTGTCATCGCCGCCAACGACGAGTTCTTCGCCGAGCGCGAGAACCTGCTCATCGAGGAGCCCGCGCACTTCGACCCCGAGCACTTCGGGCACAAGGGCAAGGTCATGGACGGCTGGGAGACCCGCCGCCGCCGCGGCGTCTCGGCCGAGCACCCCTGGCCGACCGCCGAGGACCACGACTACGCCCTGATCCGCCTCGGCGCCCCCGGCGTCATCCGCGGCATCGTGGTCGACACCGCCCACTTCCGCGGCAACATGCCGCAGGCCGTCTCCGTACAGGCCACCGCCGTCGAGGGCTCCCCGACCGCGGAGGAGCTGCTCTCCGACGACGTCAAATGGACGACCCTGGTCGAGCGCACCCCGGTCGGCGGCCACGCGGCCAACGGCTTCGAGGTCGATGTCGAGCAGCGCTTCACGCACCTGCGCCTGAACCAGCACCCGGACGGCGGCGTGGCCCGGCTGCGCGTCTACGGAGAGGTCCGCCCGGACCCCAAGTGGCTCGCCGCGCTCGGTACGTTCGACGTCGTCGCCCTGGAGAACGGCGGCTCGGTCGAGGACGCGTCCAACCGCTTCTACTCCCCGCCGACCAACACCATCAACCCGGGCCGCTCCCGCAAGATGGACGACGGCTGGGAGACCGCCCGCCGGCGGGACAACGGCAACGACTGGATCCGCTACCAGCTGGTCGCCGACTCCGAGATCCGCGCCGTCGAGATCGACACCGCCTACCTCAAGGGCAACTCGGCCGGCTGGGCCTCGCTGTCCGTCAAGTCCGGCGAGGAGGGCGAGTGGACGGAGTTCCTGCCGCGCACCCGCCTGCAGCCCGACACCAACCACCGCTTCGTGCTGGACACCCCGGCGGTCGGCACGCACGTCCGCATCGACATCTTCCCGGACGGCGGTTTCTCCCGCCTGCGCCTGTTCGGTTCGCTGACGGAGGCCGGCGCGGCCGCGCACGCCGCCCGCCACCGGGAACTCGGCGGCTGACGACGACGTACCCGGGGGCCGACACCCCCGGGGCGTCACGCTCCGATGGGGCGCGCCGCCGGTGCGCCCCATCGGCGTGTGCGGCCCCCGCCGGGGGCTACGCGGCGTGGCCGCCGTCCACCGAGAACTCCGCTCCCGTGACGTACCCGGCGTCCCCGCCCGCGAGGAACGACACCGTGGCCGCCACCTCCCGCGCCGTACCGAAGCGCCCCAACGCCGTCATCGCGGCCTGGGGGCCCGCGTAGGGTCCGTCGGCCGGGTTCATGTCGGTGTCCACCGGACCCGGGTGGACGAGGTTGGCGGTGATCCCGCGTCCGCCGAGTTCCCGCGCCAGCGCCTTGTTCAGGCCGATCAGCGCGGCCTTGCCCATCGCGTACAGGGTGCCGCCGGGGCCGGGGACCCGTTGCGCCATACAGCTGCCGATCGTGATGATCCGGCCGCCGGTCCCCATCCGCGCGGCCGCGGCCTGGGAAGCGAGGAAGACGCCCCGTACGTTCACCGCGAGGAGCCGGTCGACCTCGGCGACGCCGAGCGTGTCCAGCGGCCCGAGCACCCCGACCCCCGCGTTGTTGACCAGGACGTCGATCCGGCCGAGGTGCCGTACGGTCTCCTCCACCGCGCCGGCCGCCCGCGCGGCGTCCCCCGCGTCGGCCCGTACCGCCAGGGCGCGGCGGCCGAGGGCCTCGATCCGGCCGACGACGGCCGCGGCCGCCTCGGCGTCCCGGACGTAGGTGACGGCGACGTCCATGCCGTCCTCGGCCAGGCGCAGGGCCGTGGCCGCCCCGATGCCCCGGCTGCCGCCCGTCACAAGAGCCACAGTGCCGTTCATGTGTGTCCTTCCGTAGGTCGTGCGTCCCAACTCGTTGCGGTTTCAATGAAATGACGGCGTGGGGTCGGAGGCCGGCGGAAATCGGACCCCGCGTTCGCGCGCGCCGCGCCGGTGAGTCCCGCGCCGCCGGGGAGTCTGAACGGTGACGACCTGACCGGACGGAGCAAGGAGCGCCGAGCCATGGGCAAGCTGACCCTGACCACCTTCCTCACCCTCGACGGAGTGACGCAGGCCCCGGGAGCGCCCGACGAGGACCCCAGCGACGGCTTCCGCTACGGCGGCTGGCTCGTGCCCTTCGCCGACGAGGGCATGGGCGGCTTCGTGACGGAGATCTTCGACCGGGTCGAGGCGTTCCTCCTCGGACGGCGCACCTACGAGATCTTCGCGAGCCACTGGCCGCACCACGACGACCCGGCGGACCCGGTCGCGAGCAGGCTCAACCACCTGCCGAAATACGTCGCCTCCACGACCTTGCGCGACCCGGCGTGGGAGCACACCACCGTCATCGACGGTGAACACCTCCAGGCCGAGGTGGTACGGATCAAGGACAAGTTGGACGGGGAGTTCCAAGTGCACGGCAGCGGCCGGCTGGCGCAGTGGCTGCTCGCCCGCGACCTGGTGGACGAGCTCAACCTGCTGGTGTTCCCGGTGTTCCTCGGCGCGGGCCGCCGGCTGTTCCCGACGGGCGGCCTCCCCACCTCCTTCGCCCTCACCGACCACCGCACCACCGCCAACGGCATCGCCCTCCACACCTACCGGCCGACCGGCCGGGCGAGCTTCGGCTCCTTCGCGGACTGACCGGACGGCACCCCCGGCCGCGCAAACCCATCGCCCGGTCGTGATCCACTCCGGTACGGTGAGCGGCGTCCCGTGGGAGCCGCCGAAGTCTCCGCCCGCCTCCCGCCGCAGGAGACCCCGTGTCCACGCTCGCCGCCCCCGTTCCCGCCACCGCACCCCGCCGGGCCTGGCTCACCGACCTGCCGGTGCTGCTCGTGGCCGTCGTCTGGGGCGGCAGCTACCTCGCGGCGAAGGGGATCACCGTCCCGCACACCGTCGTCGCCGTGCTCGTGCTGCGGTTCGCGCTCGTGCTGCCGGTCCTGGCCCTCGCCGGTCGGCGGCGGCTGCGGGCCCTCACCGGGGCGCAGGCGCGCGGCGCGGGCGCCCTGGGGCTCGTACTGGGCGGGATCTTCCTGCTGGAGACCTACGGGGTCGTCCACACCTCCGCCACCAACGCCGGGCTGATCATCAGCCTGACCATGATCTTCACCCCGCTCGCGGAGGCCGCCGTCCGCCGCAGGCGCCCCTCCCGCGGCTTCCTCGGCGCCGCGGCCCTGTCGGTCGCCGGGGTGGTGCTGCTGACCCAGGGCGCCGGGTTCACCGCGCCCGGCGCCGGCGACCTGCTCATCCTCGGCGCCGCCCTCGCGAGGACCGCGCACGTCCTGCTGATGGCCCGGATCAAGGCCGTGCGGGGCGCCGACTCGCTGTCCCTCACCACCGTGCAACTGACGAGCGCCGTCGCGGTCTTCGCGGTCCTGGCCGCGCTGCCGGGCACCGGCGCGAGCCCGTGGGAGGCCGCCGCCGGCTTCGGTCCCGCCGCATGGGCCGGACTCGTCTTCCTGTCCGTGCTGTGCACCCTGTTCGCCTTCTTCGTGCAGATGTGGGCCGTACGCGCCACCTCCCCCTCCCGCGTCAGCCTGCTGCTCGGCACCGAGCCCCTGTGGGCGGCCGCCGCCGGCATCGCCCTCGGCGGCGACCGCCCCGGGACCGCCGGTCTCGCGGGCGCCGTGCTGGTCCTCGCCGGCACGGCCTGGGGCCGGCGCGCCGCGGCCTGATCGAATGGCCGAAAGCCGCCCCACCCGAGGTCAACTGCCGGTCTAGGGTGACCCCATGCCGATCCCGGACCACCGAGAGGTCTGGCCGGTCGCCGGCCACGACACGGCCCGGCAGGCCCTCACCCGGTCACAGGTCGGGCAGTTCTTCCAGCCGCACCGGGCGCCGCTCCCGGCGCGAGCGCTCGCACGCCTCCGCGATCCGGAACGCCGCGAGCGCCTCCCCGCCGTCGCACGGGTTGGGGCCCTCGCCGCGCACCAGCCGCACGAAGGCCGCCAGCTCCGCCTCGTAGGCCGGGGCGAACCGCTCCAGGAAGCCGGTCCACGGCTTGCTCGCCGGGGGCGGCCCGTGCGGCTCGGTCGAGGCGATGGGCGTGCGGTCGTCCAGTCCGGTGGACACCTGGTCCAGCTCCCCGGCCAGCTCCATGCGCACGTCGTACCCGGCGCCGTTGCACCGGGTGCCGGTGCTGCTGACGAGGGTGCCGTCGTCCAGGGTGAGCAGGGCCGCGCCGGTGTGCACGTCGCCCGCCTCCCGGAACGCCGGGTGGCCGGTGTCGGACCCCGCCGCGTACACCTCGGCCACCTCGCGCCCGGTCACCCAGCGGACCATGTCGAAGTCGTGCACCAGGCAGTCCCGGTACAGACCCCCGGAGGTGGGCAGGTACCCGGCCGGCGGCGGCGCGGGATCGGCCGTGGTCGTCCGTACGGTGTGCAGCCGCCCCAGCGCGCCCGAGCGTACGAGTGCCCGCGCGGCGGCGTACCCCGCGTCGAACCGGCGCATGAAGCCCACCTGCAGCACGCCGGCCACCGCGCCGACCTCGCGCAGCACCGCCAGCGTCCGCTCCAGGTCCGGGGCGAGGGGCTTCTCGCAGAACACCGGCAGACCGCCGCGCGCCGCCCGGACGACGAGCTCCGCGTGCCCCTCGGTCGCGCAGGCCACGACGAGGGCGTCCACCCCCCAGCTGAAGACCTGGTCCACGCTCGGCGCGGCGGTGGCCCCGAGCCGGTCCGCGAGCCGCGCGGCCCGCTCGGGGACGGCGTCGGCCAACAGCAGCGAGCCGGCGTCCGGCCGGCCGGCCAGGACCGCCGCGTGGAACGAGCCGATCCGGCCCGTCCCGATGATCCCGATGCGCATGCACTCAACCTGACCCCGTACCGGGGACCTGTCAATCTGCCCGAGAGTGCCCCGATGGGCTCCCAAGGTCCACTGTGGCGGATACTGGGCGGCTGGAACCGGAATGGACCGCTTTGACAACGATCGGCTGTGACGGCGACGAGATGCACGACGATGCGTTCGACGAGACGCACGACAAGGGAAAGGCGCGGCGACGTGGCTAGGGTTCGGACAGGGGTGCGCGTCGTGGGCGCCGTGCTCGCGGCGGTACTGGGCGCCTCCCTCGCGGGTTGCAGCAGTACGGGCGGCAAGCGCGCCGAGGAGCGGGCCAAGAGCGCCCAGGCGGGCCGGCCCGCCGTGAACACCCCGCGCTGGACCTTCGCCATGATCACCCACGCGGGCGACGGCGACACCTTCTGGGACATCGTCCAGAAGGGCGCCAAGGAGGCCGCGGCGAAGGACAACATCAACTTCGTCTACGCCCACGACGACCAGGCCCAGCAGCAGGCCCAGTTCGTGCAGAACGCCATCGACCAGAAGGCGGACGGCATCATCGTCAGCCTCGCCAAGCCCGAGGCCCTCAAGGACGTCATCGCCAAGGCCGTCAAGGCCGGCATCCCGGTGGTGACCGTCAACTCCGGCTCCGCCCAGTCCGCCGAGTACGGGGCCCTCACCCACATCGGCCAGGACGAGCAGATCGCCGGCGAGGCCGTCGGCACCGAGCTGACCAAGCGCGGCAAGAAGAAGGCCGTCTGCGTCCTGCACGAGCAGGGCAACGTCGGCCACGAGCAGCGCTGCGCCGGTGCGAAGAAGGCATTCGGCGAGTCCGGCGGGGTCATGGAGAACCTGTACGTCGAGGGCACCAACATGCCCTCCGTGCAGGCGGCCATCCAGGCCAAGCTCCAGGCTGACCCGTCCGTCGACTCCATCGTCACCCTCGGCGCCCCCTTCGCCCCCACCGCGATCAAGGCCAAGGACGCGGCGGGCAGCAAGGCCGAGGTGGACACCTTCGACCTCAACGAGTCCGTGGCCCGCGACCTGAAGTCCGGCGCCCTCGGCTTCGCCGTCGACCAGCAGCCCTACCTCCAGGGGTACGAGGCCGTCGACCTGCTGTGGCTGAGCCGCTATAACGCCGACGTGCTCGGCGGCGGACGCCCCGTGCTCACCGGCCCGCAGATCGTCACCGGCGCCGAGGCGGCCAAGCTGGAGCAGTACATCAAGCGGGGCACCCGATGAGCGCACCGGCCCTCGCCGACGAACGGCTCGCGCCCACCTCCCTGGTGCGCCGCCTCCTCGGCCGCCCCGAGCTGGGCGCGGTCGTCGGCGCCGCCGCCGTCTTCGTCTTCTTCTCCTTCGCCGCCGACAGCTTCCTGCGCGCCTCCAGCCTGAGCACGATCCTCTACTCGGCCTCCACCATCGGGATCATGGCCGTGCCGGTCGCGCTGCTGATGATCGGCGGCGAGTTCGACCTGTCCGCCGGCGTCATGGTCACCACCTCGGCGCTGATCAGCTCGATGTTCAGCTACCAGATGACCGCCAACGTCTGGGTCGGCGTCCTGGTGTCCCTGCTGGTCACCCTGGCGATCGGCTTCTTCAACGGGTTCATGCTGACCCGCACCAAACTGCCCAGCTTCATCATCACGCTGGGCACGTTCCTGATGCTGACCGGCCTGAACCTCGGCTTCACCAAACTGATCAGCGGCTCGGTCTCCACCAAGACCATCGCCGACATGGAGGGCTTCTCCTCCGCCCGGGCGCTGTTCGCCTCCCAGTGGAACGTCGGCTCGGTCACCTTGAAGGTCACCATCATGTGGTGGCTGGCCCTGGTCGCGCTGGCCACCTGGATCCTGCTGCGCACCCGCGCCGGCAACTGGATCTTCGCGGTCGGCGGCGGGGCGGACGCGGCCCGCGCCACCGGCGTCCCGGTCGTCAAGACGCGCATCGGCCTCTACATGGGGGTCGCCCTGTGCGCCTGGATCTCCGGGCAGCACATCCTCTTCTCCTTCGACGTCGTCCAGTCGGGCGAAGGCGTCGGCAACGAGTTCCTCTACATCATCGCGGCCGTCATCGGCGGCTGTCTGATGACCGGCGGCTACGGCTCCGCCATCGGATCGGCCGTCGGCGCCTTCATCTTCGGGATGACCAGCAACGGCATCGTCTACGCCCAGTGGAACCCCGACTGGTTCAAGTTCTTCCTCGGCGCGATGCTGCTGCTCGCGACGCTGCTCAACGCATGGGTCCGCAAGCGGGCGGAGGCGAAGTGACCGTGGCCGCTCTCGTGAAGCTGACCGACGTCAGCAAGTTCTACGGCAACATCCGGGCCCTCCAGGGCGTCTCCCTGGAGGTGTCCGCCGGCGAGATCACCTGTGTCCTCGGCGACAACGGCGCCGGCAAGTCCACCCTGATCAAGATCATCGCCGGGCTGCACCGGCACGACGCGGGCAGCTTCGAGATCGAGGGCGAGGAGACCGTACTCGCCAACCCGCGCGCCGCCCTCGACCGCGGCATCGCCACCGTCTACCAGGACCTCGCCGTCGTCCCGCTGATGCCGGTCTGGCGGAACTTCTTCCTCGGCTCCGAGCCCACCCGCGGCCGCGGCCCCTTCCGCCGCCTCGACGTGGACCTCATGCGCGAGACCACCCGCGCGGAGCTGCTGCGCATGGGCATCGACCTGCGGGACGTGGACCAGCCGATCGGCACCCTGTCCGGCGGCGAGCGCCAGTGCGTGGCCATCGCCCGGGCCGTGTACTTCGGGGCGAAGGTCCTCGTCCTGGACGAGCCCACCGCGGCGCTCGGCGTCAAGCAGTCCGGCGTCGTCCTCAAGTACGTCGCCGCGGCCCGCGACGCGGGCCTCGGCGTGGTCCTGATCACCCACAACCCGCACCACGCCCACCTCGTCGGGGACCGTTTCGTGCTCCTCAAACGAGGCGCCATGGCGGGCAGCCACACCCGCGACTCGATCACGCTGGACGAGCTCACCCGGCAGATGGCGGGCGGCTCCGAGCTGGACGAGCTGAGCCACGAACTGGAGCGGGTGGCAGAATCAGGCCCAGACCACACGTCCGGCACCACCCGCACCCCGAGGGACGACACGACTCGATGAGCACGTACCGGGACTTCACGCTCACCCACCGGGGGTCGGCGCGGGGCACCGTCCTGCGGACCGTCGGGACCCGTGAGCGCCGGTCGCTGCTGACCGCCCCGCGCGTCCCGACCGTCGGCATCGACATCGGCGGCACGAAGGTGATGGCCGGCGTCGTGGACGCCGACGGCGTCATCCTGGAGAAGATCCGCGCGGAGACCCCGGACAAGTCCAAGAGCCCCAAGGTCGTCGAGGACACCATCGTCGAACTGGTGCTGGACCTCTCCGACCGGCACGACGTGCACGCCGTGGGCATCGGCGCGGCCGGCTGGGTCGACGCGGACCGCTCCCGCGTGCTCTTCGCCCCGCACCTGGCCTGGCGCGACGAGCCGCTGCGCGACGCGCTCCAGTCCCGGCTCGCCGTCCCGGTCATGGTCGACAACGATGCCAACACCGCGGCCTGGGCCGAGTGGCGCTTCGGCGCCGGCCGCGGCGAGGACCACCTCGTCATGATCACGCTGGGCACCGGCATCGGCGGCGCCATCCTCGAAGGCGGTCAGGTCAAGCGCGGCCGCTACGGGGTGGCCGGCGAGTTCGGCCACATGCAGGTCGTACCCGGCGGCCACCGCTGCCCCTGCGGCAACCGCGGCTGCTGGGAGCAGTACAGCTCCGGCAACGCCCTGGTCCGCGAGGCCCGCGAGCTGGCGGCGGCCGACTCCCCGGTCGCGTACAACATCATCGCGAAGGTCGGCGGCAACGTCCAGGAGATCACCGGGCCGCTCATCACCGAGCTGGCCCGGGACGGCGACGCGATGTGCGTCGAGCTCCTCCAGGACATCGGCCAGTGGCTGGGCGTCGGCATCGCCAACCTCGCCGCCGCGCTCGACCCGTCCTGCTTCGTCATCGGCGGCGGCGTCAGCGCCGCCGACGACCTGCTGATCGGCCCCGCCCGCGACGCCTTCCGGCGCCACCTCACCGGCCGCGGCTACCGCCCCGAGGCCCGGATCGCCAAGGCCCAGCTCGGCCCCGAGGCGGGCATGGTCGGCGCCGCCGACCTCGCCCGGCTCGTCGCCCGCCGCTTCCGCCGCGCCACGCGCCGGCGCGTCGAGCGGTACGAGCGCTACGCGCGGCTGGGCCTGCGCGACATCACCGGTCCCACGGACCCCGAGAAGCAGGACCCCACGTCGTGAACCCACCACCGCTGCTGCCCCGCCAGGCCGCCGCCCCCGACGAGGGCGGCGCGTCCGCGCACCCGGTCGAGGACCGCCGGCACGTGGTCCGGCGCCGCTGGATCACCGCCATCATCATCCTGCTGCTCGTCGGGGTCCCCGCGGGCTACCTCGCGATCTCCGCCCACCAGAGCCGCGAGAGCGGCCGGGACAAGGCCGCCACGGTCGGCGCCGCCAAGGTGCGCACGGCCTGGCCGTCCGCGGTGCAGCGCAGCATCTACGAGGTCCCGATCCCCATGATGGCCTCGCTCGTCGGCTACCTGGAGACCAACAACTGGCACACCAGCCGGCTCTACACCCAGTTCTCGCTGACCCCGCAGGAGCTCGACACCTTCCTCGCCGACATCGGCACCAGCAAGGACAAGCTGACACCCGGCGTGTCCATCTCGGAGCGCGACGCCCGCGTGGCCGGCTGGAGCTGGAGCCCCAAGCACACCTGGTACGGGATCACCCTCGACGCCAAGGACCCCCGCCCCACCCGGGACGTCACGGTCGACTTCACCAAGCCCGGGAACCCGCGGGTGTACGTCGTCTCCACCGCCGTCCCGTAGCCCGGTCCGCGGCCGGGGCGGCGGGCCGTCGGGCGATAGCCTGGGATCATGAGACTCACCAAGCGCCTGCACTCGTGCGTCCAGCTGGAGAAGGACGGGCGCGTGCTCGTCATCGACCCGGGCGCCTTCAGCGAGCCCGACGCGGGGCTGGGGGCGGACGTCCTGCTGGTCACCCACGAGCACCCCGACCACTTCGAGGAGGGCCGGCTGCGCGCCGCGCTCGACGCGAACCCGGAGGCCGGCCTGTGGACCCTGCGCAGCGTCGCGGAGAAGCTGGCCGGCGCCTACCCGGGCCGGGTGCACACCGTCGGACACGGTGACGCCTTCGAAGCCGCCGGGTTCGACGTCCGGGTGCACGGCGAACTGCACGCCGAGATCCACCCGGACCTGCCCCGGGTCACCAATGTCGGCTACCTCGTGGACGGTTCCCTGTTCCACCCGGGGGACGCGCTGACCGTGCCCGGGGTGCCCGTCGAGACCCTGATGCTCCCGGTGCACGCGCCCTGGAACAAGATCGGCGAGGTGATCGACTACCTGCGCGAGGTGAAGCCCCGCCGGGCCCTCGACATCCACGACGCCTACCTCGCCGACCTGGCCCGGCCCGTCTACGACGGCCTGCTGGGCGCCCTCGGCGGCACCGACCACGGGCGGCTCGGCGCCGGGGACGCCACCGACCTGTGACTGTCGGTGCCGGGCGGTAGGTTGGTCGGCATGCGTATCGCCACATACAACGTCAACTCGATCACCGCCCGGCTGCCGCGCCTGCTGGCCTGGTTGGAGAGCTCCGGGACGGATGTCCTCTGCGTCCAGGAGACCAAGTGCTCCGCGGAGCAGTTCCCGCACGACGAGCTGCGCGAGCTGGGCTACAAGGCCGTGGTCAACGCCACCGGCCGGTGGAACGGCGTCGCGGTGATCTCCCGGGTCGGGCTGGACGAGGTGGTGGTGGGTCTGCCCGACGGCCCCGCCTACGAGGGCGTCGAGGAGCCCCGCGCGATCTCCGCGACCTGTGACGGCGTGCGGGTGTGGTCGGTGTACGTGCCGAACGGCCGTGAGGTCGCCCACGACCACTACGGCTACAAGCTGGACTGGTTCCGCGCCCTCGCGGCGGCCGTCGCGGAAGACGCGGCGGGCCCGCGCCCGTTCGCCGTCCTCGGCGACTACAACGTGGCGCCGACCGACGACGACGTGTTCGACCCGGCCCTGTTCGAGGGCATGACCCATGTCACCCCCGCCGAGCGGGCCGCCCTGGAGGCGTTGCGGGCCGCCGGGCTCTCCGACGTGGTGCCCCGACCGCTCAAGTACGACCGGCCGTACACGTACTGGGACTACCGCCAGCTCGCCTTCCCCAAGAACCGCGGCATGCGCATCGACCTGGTCTACGGCAACGAACCCTTCACGAAGGCCGTCAAGGACGCCTACGTCGACCGCGAGGAGCGCAAGGGCAAGGGCGCCTCGGACCACGCCCCGGTCGTCGTCGACCTGGAGCTCTGACCGGCGGCCGGAATTTCCGGTCCTGCGCGCCCTGTGGCCAGGCGGGGGCGGCGGTGCGAGGCTGGTCGGCATGAACATCCCTTTCCTGGCCAACTGGCGCGGCCGGCGCGAAACGGAACAGGGTGCGGGACTCGCCGCCGCCCTCGCGGACGATCCCGAGGGCGTCGCCGAGCTGTTCTCGGAGTGCCAGCTGCTGCGCGCCCAGGCGAGGTCCGCCGGGCTCGAACTCGACGGGACCCCGGCGTCGTTGGAGGCGCTGGACCAGCTGATGCCCCGGTGGCGGCGGGACCCGGAGGCCGTGCCGTGGCTGGGCAACGACGCCGGTTTCTACCTCGGGACCCTGATCGTCCGGACCATCCCGGAGGCCCGCTGGCAGGTGTGGCCGAACGGCCAGCCCGTGATCCGGCTCGCCTCCGGCCGGGAGCTGAACGTCGTCGAGTCGGGCGTGTCCTGGGCCGTGACGGGATCGCCGGAGCTGTCCCAGGCGTACGCCGAGGCATCGGAGGGCTGATCTCGGAGCCCTTTATGTCAGCTTTAGGCGTGTCGAGGCGAAGTGCCCTTCCGCGGCTGGATAGTTTGCGCTGACCTCGACACCGACAAGTGGGCAGGGCAGCGTATGGCCGTCGATCCGTTGATCGAGCTGCGGGACGTCAACAAGTACTACGGGGAACTGCACGTCCTCCGGGACATCAACCTCACCGTCGGCCGCGGGGAGGTGGTGGTCGTCATCGGCCCCTCCGGCTCCGGGAAGTCGACGCTCTGCCGGGTCGTCAACCGGCTGGAGACCATCGAGTCGGGCACGATCGCCCTCGACGGGCATCCGCTGCCCGCCGAGGGCAAGGACCTCGCCCGGCTGCGGGCCGAGGTCGGCATGGTCTTCCAGTCCTTCAACCTCTTCGCCCACAAGACCGTCCTCGCCAACGTGTCCCTCGCGCAGATCAAGGTCAGGAAGCGCAAGCGGGAGGAGGCGGACAAACGCTCGCGCGAACTGCTGGAGCGGGTGGGCCTCGCCGACCAGGCCGACAAGTACCCCGCCCGGCTCTCCGGCGGCCAGCAGCAGCGGGTCGCGATCGCCCGCGCCCTCGCGATGAGCCCGAAGGCCCTCCTCTTCGACGAGCCCACCTCCGCGCTCGACCCCGAGATGATCAACGAGGTGCTGGAGGTCATGCGTCGGCTCGCCGCCGAGGGCATGACGATGGTCGTGGTGACCCACGAGATGGGCTTCGCCCGCTCCGCGGCCAACCGGGTCGTGTTCATGGCCGACGGGAAGATCATCGAAGACCGGACCCCGGAGGCGTT
Organism: Streptomyces sp. NPDC058279; assembly: GCF_042881255.1. Taxonomy (NCBI): domain Bacteria; kingdom Bacillati; phylum Actinomycetota; class Actinomycetes; order Kitasatosporales; family Streptomycetaceae; genus Streptomyces; species Streptomyces sp. NPDC058279. The sequence continues at coordinate 73,150 of NZ_JBHVYA010000005.1, forward strand.
CTTCACCGCCCCCGAGAGCGACCGGGCCCGCGATTTCCTCTCCAAGATCCTCAAGCACTGAGGGGGCGGCCCGTGAAACGCCTCATCGGCTCCCGCCTGCCCGCCTGCCTGCTCCTGCTCGCCCTGCTCGGCGCCGCCGCCGGTTGCGGCAAGTCCGGCAGCCCCCCGGTGAAGGGACCGCCACCGGGGACCCTGCCCGTCTACCGGGTCGCCACCGGCTTCACCCTGCCCGATTCGCCCACCTGGGAGGACGCCCGGCGCCGCGGCCACCTCGTCGTCGGAGCCAAGGAGGACCAGCCGTACCTCGGGGAGAAGGACCCCTCCAGCGGTCGCTACTCCGGATTCGACATCGAGATCGCCAAGATGATGTCGGCCTCCCTCGGCTTCGACCCCAAGACCATCGAGTTCAAGACCATCGCCTCCGCCAACCGCGAGACCGCCCTCCAGAACGGCCAGATCGACTTCTACGTCGGCACCTACACCATCAACGCCAACCGCAAGAAGCAGGTCGGCTTCGCCGGCCCCTACTTCATGGCCGGCCAGTCGCTCCTCGTCCGCAAGAAGGAGAAGGCCATCAAGGGCCCCGGCGACCTCGCGGGCAAGAAGGTCTGCTCCGCCGCCGGCTCCACCCCCTACCAGCGCCTCCAGCGCGAGTACCCCGAGGCGCGGCTCGTCGCCTACGACACGTACTCGGTGTGCGTCGACAACCTGCTCACCTACCAGGTCGACGCCGTCTCCACCGACGACTCGATCCTCCTCGGCTACGCCGCCAAGGTCCCCGAGGAACTCAAGGTCGTCGGCAAGCCCTTCTCCGAAGAGCCCTACGGCATCGGAGTCCCGCGCTCCGACAACGCGCTGCGCTTCGCCCTCGACGACGCCCTCGCGCGCAACGAGCGGAACGGGAACTGGAAGAAGGCGTACGGGGCCACCCTCGGCCTCTCCGGCGTCCCGGCCCCCCGACCACCCGCCATCGACCGCTACCCGGCGGGCTGAGGGGAGAGCGCACCGCCATGTACGTACTGACCCAGAACTTCCAGATCTACCTACAGGGGTTCCTCGGGACCCTGCAACTCACCGTCTACGCCTCCCTCCTCGCCCTCGCGCTCGGATTCGTGATGGCCTCCTTCCGGGTCGCCCCCATCGGCTCCCTGCGCGTCCTCGGCACGGTCTGGGTCACCGTGCTGCGCAACACCCCCCTCACCCTGCTGTTCTTCGCCGTCCTGCTGGGTCTGCCCCGCTTCGGGCTGGTCCTGCCCTTCCAGGTGTTCGCCGTACTCGCGCTCGGCTGCTACACCTCCGCCTTCATCTGCGAGGTGCTGCGCTCGGGCATCAACACCGTGCCCAAGGGCCAGGGCGAGGCGGCCCGCAGCCTCGGGATGTCCTTCGCCCAGACCCTGGGCGGTGTGGTGTTGCCCCAGGCGTTCCGTTCCGTCATCCCGCCGATCGGTTCCACCCTGATCGCCCTCGCCAAGAACTCCGCCATCGCCGGCGCGTTCAGCGTCACCGAGCTGCTGGGCACCTACAAGACCCTCAACGAGTTGGGCTACAACATCGTCTGGACCTTCGTCTGGATCGCCGTCGGCTACCTGATCATCACCCTGTCCATCAGCGCGCTGTTCAACGTGCTGGAGAAGCGCTGGGGAGTCGCCCGATGACCGCGCACGCGCTGCACGGGGACACGCAGTCCACCGCCCTCTACGACATCCCCGGCCCGCGGGCCCGCCGCCGGCACCTGCTGTACGGGCTGGTCTCGACGGCGCTGATCCTGGCCCTGCTCGGCTGGATCGTCTACCTGCTGTTCGACACCCACCAGTTCACGGCCGCCAAGTGGACGCCTTTCGAGTACGAGGGCATCCAGGACCTGCTGCTCACCGGCCTCGGCAACACCCTCAAGGCATTCGGCTACGCCGCGGTGCTCTCGCTCGCGCTGGGCGCCGTGCTCGCCACCGGACGGCTCTCCGTGCACCGCCCGGTGCGCTGGTCGGCCACCGTGTTCGTGGAGTTCTTCCGGGCCATGCCCGTCCTCGTGATGATCTTCTTCATCTTCGTCGCCCTCAAGGCGCAGCCCCTTCCCGCTCTGGTGGCCGGGCTGACCTTCTACAACGGCTCGGTGCTGGCCGAGGTGTTCCGCACGGGGATCAACGCGGTGGAGCGGGGCCAGCGGGAGGCCGCGTACGCCCTCGGCATGCGCAAGACGCAGGTGATGGGCTACGTGCTAGCGCCGCAGGCGGTGCGGGCGATGTTGCCGGCGATCATCAGCCAGTTGGTGGTGGCCCTGAAGGACACCTCGCTCGGCTTCCTGATCACCTACGAGGAGTTCCTGCACGCCGGGAAGCTGATCGCCTCGAACCTGGACTACGACCTGCCCTTCATCCCGGTGGTGATGGTCATCGCACCGGTGTACATCGGGATGTGCATGCTGCTGTCCTGGTTCGCCACCTGGGTGGCCGGCCGAGAGAGCCGCAGCCCGAAGACCGAGGCGGTCGACGTGGCCCCGGCCGACCCGGGCACGCTGCTGCCGGGCACGCCGCTCCGGTAACCCCCCCGGAACCGGCCCGGCCGGCAGCAGCCGTGGATCACTGCTCGCGCAGCGGCACCGAGACGTACGAGGGATCGGTGCGCGGTGAGGAGAAGGTCAGCTGCGCGCCGGCCGGGTTGTGTTCGATGTAGAGCGGGTCCACGGTGTCGACGACGACGGCGAGCCGGTGCCCGGCGGGCATGTCGTACGCGGTGGAGAAGAGGTCCAGGTCCACCCCGAACGCCTGGCCGGGGGTCTTCCCGTGGAAGGTGTAGGGGGCGTTGGTGACCAGCTTGCCGACGCCCAGCGGGCCCACGTCGTACAGGTACGCGACGAAGGTGCCGTCCCCGGCGGTGGGGGTGACCGTGGTGTGCAGCTTCACGGTGCCGCGCACGCGCCGGTCGGCGTCGTAGCGCTGGGACTGCCAGACGGCGGCGAAGGCGCGGGGGAGGAGCGGGATGGAGGCGACCGGGGGCGCCTGGGCGAGCTGGTCGAGGACGCTGGAGAGGAAGACGATCCCGCCGTCGGCGCCGGAGTCGACGTTCGCCCACACGTGCTCGCTGTCGGAGAGGGCGAGCTTCTCGGAGCCGCCGGAGCCGACCGACTTCCAGTCGGCGTAGCCCTCGTAGCCGCTGTCGGAGCGGGGCTTGATCTGTACGGGCGCCTCGGAGTCGACGCCGTTGCGCTCGCCCTTGAGGTAACGGTCGAACCAGCGGTGGGCGTTGGTCCAGGTGTCGTTGGGCAGGCCGAGCAGACCGGTGGCCTCGGCGGTGGCGTGGTCGCCCGGGCGGAACTCCAGGCGCTTGGGGCCGGTCAGCTTCTCGAAGAAGTCCGCGTACTGGTTGGGCGGGAAGATGGTGTCGCCCCAGGCGTTGCCCATCATCACGGCCGGGCCGTTCGCGTTGATCCGGTCGACCTGGTAGGCCGCCGAGCGGGCCTTGCCCCACTCGATCATCTGTGGCTCGCGGTCCAGCCGCGAGCCGAGGAAGTCGCCGAGGATGCCCTGGAGTTCGGGTCCGGGGCGGCCGGTGAGGTAACCGGCGCCGCCGAGGAGGGCGGCGGCCTGGAGGTGCTGGGTGCGGCCGGAGTAGATGGAGTCGATGATGTCGGCCCAGCCGCTGAGCGCGACCACCGCCTTGATCCGGGGGTCGTGGGCGGAGGCGAGCAGGCTGATGCCGGCCCCGTACGAGACCCCGCCCAGGCCGATGTGCTGCGCGTCGGCCGGGGTGTTCGCCAGGGCCCAGTCGATGACGGCGGAGACGTCGGCGACGTCGGGCGGCCCCGCGACCTCGATCCGGCCGCCGGAGAGCCAGAAGCCGCGGGAGGTGTAACTGACCACGACATACCCGGAGTCGGCCAGTTGTCTGGCCTGGGCGATGTATTCGATCTGCGGCAGGCCCCAGCTGGTGGGCAGCACGATCAGCGGGTAGCTCCGGCCGCTCTGGGCGCCGGCCGGGGTGAAGACGTTGCCCTTGAGGGTGATCCCGCCCGAGCCCGGGATGTCGTGGAAGCGCGGTTCCGACGTGGAAGCGGACGAGGTGTCGGAGGCGTGGGTGGTGGCTGCGTCCATGGCCGCCGCCTGGGCCTGGTGGGGGGCCAGGCCCAGGGCGGCTGCGGCCAGCAGGGCCGCCACGGCTGCTGCGGTGCTGGTGGTGCGGGGCATCGATGCTCCTCGCGTGCGCCGGTGACAAAGTGTGCCGACGGTAACGGGAGCGGCTTACCGTAGGTAACCCGTGAGTAAGTTACGTACGGGTAACGATTGACTTCGTGTCAACAGCGGGCCCGGGTTAACCTCGTTCCCGATCGACTACGGAGCGGGGAACCCCAGATGGACCGGTACACCGACACGAGCGGCCGGTGACGGCCCCCGGGGCGGCGCCGGCCGCCGAACACACCGACGCCACGGCCCACGACGCCACGGCCCACGACACCTCGCCGCGCGGCACCTCGGTACAGCGCAGCGGCGCGTTGATGGCGGCCGGCTCGATCGTCTCCCGCGCCACCGGCTTCGTCCGCTCCGCCGTCGTCCTCGCGGCCCTCGGCACCCAGGTGCGCGGCGACGGCTACGCCGTCGCCAACACCGTCCCCAACATCATCTACATGCTGCTGATCGGGGGCGCGCTCAACGCCGTCTTCGTGCCCGAGCTGGTCCGGGCCGCCCGGGAACATCCGGACGCCGGCGCCGCGTACACCGACCGGCTGCTCACCGCCTGCACCGTCGCGCTCCTCGCGCTGACCACCGCGGCCGTCCTGGCCGCACCGGTGATCGTCTCGGCGTACACGCCCGCGGAGTACACCCCGGCCGAGGTGGACACCACCGTGGCCCTGGCCCGGTTCTGCCTCCCGCAGATATTCTTCTACGGCCTCTTCACCCTGCTCGGACAAGTCCTCAACGCCCGCGGCAGGTTCGGGGCGATGATGTGGACCCCGGTCCTCAACAACCTCGTGGTCATCGCCGTGTTCGGGCTCTTCCTCGCCCTCTCGCACGGCGGAGGCACGGGCTTCACCTCCGCCGAGACCCGACTGTTCGGCATCGGCACCACCGCGGGCATCGTCCTCCAGGCCCTCGCCCTGATCCCGTCCCTGCGCTCCGCCGGCTTCCGTTGGCGCCCGCGGTTCGACTGGCGCGGCAGCGGCCTCGCCCGCCCCCTGCGCAACGCCGGCTGGCTGGTCCTGCTGGTGCTCAGCAACCAGTTCGCCTACTGGGTCGTGACCCGGCTCTCCACCACCGCCGGGAAACTCGCCGACCGGGCGGGGATCGACGGCGGCGTGGGCTACGTCGCCTACACCAACGCCTACCAACTGTGGATCGTCCCGCAGGGCATCGTCACCGTCTCCCTGATCACCGCCCTGATGCCCCGGATGAGCGCCGCCGCCTCCTCGGACGACCTCGGCGCCGTCCGCCGCGACGTGTCCTACGCCCTGCGCACCGGCGCCGCGCTCATCGTGCCCGCCGCCGCCCTGTTCGCGGCCCTCGCGCCCTGGCTCACGGCCTGCGTCTTCCGGTACGGCGAGGTCAAGGCGGCCGACGCCGAGGTGATGGCGGGGATACTGGTCGCCTTCGCACCCGGCCTGATCGCCTTCTGCGCCCAGTACGTGCTCTCGCGCGGCTTCTACGCGCTCTCCGACACCCGCACCCCCTTCCTCCTGAACCTCGTCATCGTCGCCCTCAACGCGGGTCTCTCCTACGCCGCCTACGAAGTGCTGCCCCTGCGCTGGGTGGTGACCGGCATGGCCGCCGCCTCCTCGGTCGCCTTCACCGCGGGCGCCGCGGTCACCGCCTTCGCCCTCGCCCGACGGCTCGGCCCCCGCACCCCGGGCCGTACCGGGCCCGGCGCCACGGCCGTGGGCACCCACCTGCGGCTGCTGGCGGCCTGCCTGCCCGCGGCGGCCGCCGGATACGCCGCCGCCCGCTCCTGCGAGGCGGCCGGCCGGTTCGCCGCCACCGGCGCCGGGACCGCGGTGCTCGTCCTCGTCGTCCTCCTCCTGGCCAAGCCGCTGCGCCTGACGGAGATCACCGACCTGACGGCGTCCCTGCGCCGCAGACTGCCGGGCGGCTGACCGCGCCCCTTGCGGGGAGGGGACCGAGGGCGCCACCGTGGCCCCATGACCGACGCACCCGCGCGCGGCGCCGATCACGTCCCCGACGTCTTCGACCCCCGCCTGTACGCCGCGGGCATCCCGCACGAGCGCTACCGGCTCCTGCGCGAGCGGCACCCGGTGGCGTGGCAACCCGAACCGGAGGTGCTCGGCTGGCCCGCCGGCCCCGGGTTCTGGGCCGTCACCCGACACGCCGACACCGTACGGGTCCTGCGCGAGCACACCACGTACTCCTCCTGGCTGGGCGCCACCCAGATCCGCGACCCCGACCCGGCCGACCTGCCGTTCGTGCGGCGCACCATGCTCAACCAGGACGTGCCCCAGCACGGGAGGCTGCGCCGGCTCGTCGCCCGCGCCTTCACCCCCGCCCGCGTCGACGCCTTCGCCGCCCGGGTCCGCGAACGCGCCCGTACGCTGCTGCGCGCCGCCCGCGACGGGGCCGTGGACGGCGCCGCCGACCTCGTCACCACCGTCACCGACGAGTACGCCCTGCTCAACCTGACCGACCTGCTGGGCGTCCCCGCCGCCGACCGGGGACTGCTGCTGGAGTGGACCGTACGCGTCATCGGCTACCAGGACCCCGAAGACGTGCCCGCGCCGCCGCTCGGCCCCGACGGGACACCGCTCGATCCCCGATCGCCGGCGCTGCTCGGCGAGATGTTCGACTACGCCCGCGAGCTGGCCGCGCACAAGAGGGCCCGTCCGGGCGACGACGTGATGACGGCCCTCGCCGAGGCCGGACTGGCCCCCGGCGAGCTGGAGATGTTCTTCTTCCTGCTGACCGTCGCCGGCAACGACACCGTACGCGCCGCCGCTCCCGGCGGCCTGCTCGCCCTGGCCGGCTCCCCGGACGCCTACCGGCGACTGGCCCGGGGCGACGTGCCCGCGGAGCGCGCGGTGGAGGAACTCCTGCGGGTCCACCCGCCGGTGCTCAGCTTCCGTCGCACCGCGGCCGTCGACACCGTACTCGCCGGGCAGCCGATCCGCGCCGGGGACAAGGTGGTGGTCTTCCACGCCTCCGCCAACCACGACGAGCGCGTCTTCGCCGCCCCCGACCGCCTCGACCTCGGCCGGGCGCCCAATCCGCACGTCTCCTTCGGCGACGGCCCGCACGTCTGCCTCGGCGCCCACTTCGCCCGGCTCCAGCTGCGGACCTTCTACGAGGAGTGGCGCGACCTCATGCCCGCTCCCGAACCGGCCGGTCCGCCACGCCGGTTGGTGTCCAACTTCATCAACGGGATCACGCGACTGCCGCTGCGGGTGTCCGCGCCACGCGCGTGACGTCGGCCGCCAACTCGACCACGTCCGGGCCGTAGGCCTCCGAGTTGATCACCTTCAGCACCACGCAGAAGGAGTCGTTGCCGTACTTCCGCGCCAAGACCTGGTGGTGGCGCGCCAGGTACCGGGCGCCCGCCTGGTTGCTGATCGCGGTCTGACCGGAGATCAGGAACACCGGCCGGGTCCCCGGCCCGGTCGTCAACCGGGCCAACAGCACGTGGTCCACCTGGCCCCTCTCCCACCGGAACGTCTCCTCGCCGACCCGGATCACCCCCCGGTCGGGGCCCGGCTCGGTGGAGACGTCCACCCGCACCCCCGGCAGCATGGACGCCAGGTGCGCGGCCGTCCGGACGTTGGAGACGGGGCCGCCCACACAGAACTCGGCCCGCTCCCCGAAGCCTTGGCGGGCCGAGTCGTGGGAGACGATCCGCAGGTTCGCCGCGCAGTCCTTGATGAGGGCGGATATCTCCAGCAGCGCGAAGGCGTCGTTGCGGTGCACCGACCCCTCCGTGCCGCCCATCTGCCGGTTGACCACGAACACGCAGTCCGAACCGGTGGGCAGCCCGAAGAACGCCTGCTTGCGACGCAACGCGCGCCGCCACAGGTACGTCCGGGAGAACCAGCCGAAGCCGCCGCTGATGGCGGTGGCCACCACTCCGAGCACGATGTTGCGCACGTCGTCGTTCATGGCGCGGATGTTAACCCGCCCCGGGCAATCCTGACGTGGGGGGTCCGGTGCGGCTACAGTGCCGGACCGGGCCCGGCACAGGGGATCTGACGGGCCGTCGACTGGAGGTACGGATGCGTCGTCCCGCCGCACGTCAGTTCGCGCTCGTCGCCCTCGCCGGGGCGCTGGTGTCCACCGGAGCCGCCGCGCCACCCTCGGCGGCGGCCGGCGGCCCCGCGAAGGTCCCGGTCGCCGTCGGTTACGGCGGGGCCGTCGCCAGCGTCGACGCCGACGCCTCGGCGGCCGGTATCGCGGTGCTCCGCGCGGGCGGCAACGCGGTGGACGCGGCGGTCGCCACCGCCGCCGCGCTCGGGGTCACCGAGCCGTACTCCGCCGGGATCGGCGGGGGCGGCTACTTCGTCCACTACGACGCCGCCTCCCACCGGGTGGAGACCATCGACGGCCGCGAGACCGCCCCGGCCACCGCGACCGCCACCCTGTTCCAGGAGAACGGCGTCCCCATCCCCTTCGCCGAGGGCCAGACCAGCGGCCGGGGCGTCGGCGTCCCGGGCACCCCGGCGACCTGGAAGAGCGCGCTCGACGCCTGGGGCACCCGGCCGCTCGGGCAGCTTTTGAAACCCGCCGAGAAGCTGGCCCGGGACGGCTTCACCGTCGACGCCACCTTCCGGGCCCAGACCGAACTCAACCAGGACCGCTTCAAGGACTTCCCGGACACCGCGAAGCTGTTCCTGCCCGGCGGGGCGCTGCCGGTGGTCGGCTCGACCTTCAAGAACCCCGACCTGGCCGCCACATACGCCGAACTCGGCCGCAAGGGTGTCGGCGCCGTCTACCGGGGCCCGCTCGCCGAGGACATCGTCCGCACGGTCCGCAAGCCCCCCGTGAGCCCGACCGCCACCCGCACCGTCCGCCCCGGCGACCTGACCACCGGGGACCTCGGGGCCTACGCGACCAAACGCCAGGCCCCCACCCAGGTGCGCTACCGGGGCCTCGACGTCTACGGCATTGCCCCCTCCTCCTCCGGGGGAACCACCGTCGGCGAGGCGCTGAACATCCTGGAGGGCACCGACCTGCGCGGCCTCTCCGAGACGCAGTACCTGCACCGCTACATCGAGGCGTCCCGGATCTCCTTCGCCGACCGGGGCCGCTGGGTCGGTGACCCGGCCGCCGAGCAGGTCCCCACCCGCGAGCTGCTCTCCCAGCGGTACGCCGACAGCCGCGCCTGCCTGATCACGCCGGACCGGGCCCTGACCAGCCCGCTGGCCCCCGGCGACCCGCGCCACCCGGTGGCGTGCGGCGGCTCCGGCGAGGCCGCGCCCACCACGTACGAGGGCGAGAACACCACCCACCTGACGGTCGCCGACCGCTGGGGCAACGTGGTGTCCTACACCCTGACCATCGAATCCACCGGCGGCAGCGCCATCACCGTCCCGGGCCGCGGTTTCCTGCTCAACAACGAACTGACCGACTTCTCCTTCGCGCCCGCCGCCCCCGGCGTCCCGGACCCGAACCTGCCCGGCCCCGGAAAGCGCCCGCGCTCGTCCATCGCGCCGACCATCGTCCTGCGGGACGGGAAGCCGGTCCTCGCCGTGGGTTCCCCGGGCGGCGCCACCATCATCACCACCGTGCTCCAGACGCTGCTCGGTCACCTGGACCGGGGCCTGCCGCTGGAGGACGCCATCGCCGCGCCGCGCGCCAGCCAGCGCAACCAGAGTGCCACCGAGTTGGAACCGGGCCTGTGGAACAGCCCGGTCCGGGCGCAACTGGAGGCTCTCGGCCACACCTTCCGGCAGAACCCGGAGATCGGCGCCGCCACCGGGGTCCAGCGGCTCCCGGACGGCCGCTGGCTGGCGGCGGCCGAGCCCAGCCGCCGGGGCGGGGGCTCGGCGATGGTCGTATACCCGCACGGGCGTCCGTAGCGGCCCGCCGGCGCCTTAGGGTCGGGGCATGACCGTTGAGGAGCTCGGCCGGGGCAAGTACGTCAGTCTGACCACCTTCCGCAAGGACGGCACCCCCGTCGCCACCCCCGTGTGGGCGGTGGCCGACGGGGGCGAGCTGTACGTGTGGACGCGCAGCGATTCGTGGAAGGTCAAGCGGATCCGCAACAACGGGCGGGTCACCGTGTCCGTCTGTGACGTGCGCGGGCGCGTGCCGCAGGGCGCGGTCGCGGTCGAGGGGCAGGCGCGGCTGCTGGACGAGACGGGGCTGCGGCGGGTCCGCTCGCTGATGTCGCGCAAGTACGGCTGGCAGTTCCGGGTGGTGGACCTGCCGGCCGCGCTGGTGCGGCGCGGCAAGCGGCCGCACACCGGCATCGCCGTCAAGCTTTGAGACTCCCGTAGCCCGCCCGTAACACCCGTGCGGTCCAATGCGGGCATGGACACGGCGACTTCGTTGCTGATCGGACGACTCGCGGAATACTTACGCGGGTTGACGCGCCGACTGGATCCCGGATCGGGTTGGTACGGGGAGTTCCTGCGGCGGGACCCCGAGGGGATGCGGGCCTGTCTGGACGGCGCCGCGATCCCGCCCTGGGACGTACTGGCGTCGCTGCTGCTGGACGCGGCGGCCGGGCCGGGTGAGGTGGAGTACGCGGCCCGGCTGCGGGACGCGGCCGCCGCGGCGTGGGACCGGTCGCCGGGTGGTGCCCGGGAGCTGCGCGAGCTGCTGGTCGGGGCCGCCGAGCAGCGGGCGGCGGCGGAGGCGGCCCTGGAGAGGCTCACGGAGCGGCTGGCCGGGGCCCGGGACGCGGCGGAGACGGACGCGCTCGCGGCGGAGCTGTCGTGGCTGCGGGACGACACGGCCCGCGCGGCGGCCCGCCACCAGGACCTGACGAGCCGCCTCTCGGCGCTGCCGGTGGAACCGCCCCGGCGTGCGGCCCCGACGCCAGGGCCCGTGGCCCGGCCGCCGGAGTTCCGGCCGGAGGGCGGCCCTGGGACCGCCTCGGTGTCGCAGTGGCCGGACGCGCCCTCGGGGCCGGCGGAGCCCCGGCGCGACGGCCCGACGGGCGAGCCCGTGACGCACGCGGCCGAGCCATGGCCGGCGGAGCCGATGGGCGGGGCCGGGACGCGGCCGCCGCGCGAGGTGCCGGTGCCCGGGTACGACTCCGCGCCGGCTCGGCCGGGGGTGCCGGGGCCCCGCTCCGGGGACGCGCCGGCCGGGCCGTCCGGCGGGGCCCGGGTGGCGGCGCCGAGGGCCGAGGAGCCGGTCGGGGAGCCGGTGGGGGAGCCGGTCGAGGAGCCGGTCGGGCGCGCCGAGGGGCGGTGGCTGCGCGGTGGGCGCCGCGCCGGGGGTGCCCGGTACGCGGGGGCGCCGGCCGGGGAAGCGCCGCCGTCGCTGCCGGACGCGGCGCCCCGGGCGCCCGGGACGTCGCCCCGTGGCGCCCGCTTCGCCCACCTCGTCCCCGCCGACGCGCCCCCGGAGGCCGGCCCGCCCGAGCACCCCGGCGCCGACCCGACGGCCTCGGACCCCGCGGCGGGTTCGGGCGCGGCGGGTCCGGGCCGGGGCGGGGCCGCCGACCCGGCGCCGGAGGTGCCCCGGACCGTCGCCCGGCTTGTCGGGCTGCGGGCCCAAGGGCGCGGGGGAGAGGCGCACGCGCTGCTCTGCGAGGCCGCCGGGTGGCCCGCCCCGCTGCTGCCGGAGTTCGCCGCCGAGCTGGGCCGCGCCGGGCTCGGCGCGGACTGGGCGACCCTGCTGTGGGAGGTGGCCTCGCTCCCGCCCGACCGGCTGGCCGCCGCCGCGGCCGCCCTCGGGGAGGCCGGGCGGCACGGCGACTGCGACGCGTTGCTGCGGCAGGGCGCCGCCCGCCCCACCGCCGAGATCGCCGAGGCGGCCCTCCTCCTGGGCGCCGCCGGGCGCGACCGGGAGGCCGACGCGCTGCTCGCCGCCTTCGTCCGGCTGCGCACCGCCGAGGAGGCCGCCGGCCTGGCCCGACGGGACCCGCACTGGTTCGCCCCGCGCCTGCTCCGCGCGGCCTCCGCGCTCGCCGGGGGCAAACACCGGGACCTGTCCCACGCCCTTCGCGTCGCGGGGATCCCGCTGCCCTGAACCGCCCGCCTCCTGATCACAAACGATCACGTATCGACCTAACGTGATCGACTACTCCAACAGCGCACGGCGCTCTTGCCCCACGCTGTGACGGGGCCTACGTTCTAGTCCCTACGGACACCGTCTACGTGCGTAGAAGTCGGCGTCCCGTCGCGAGGAGGCAGCTCATGGCCCAAGTCGTCCGCGCCGCGCTGGTCCAGGCCACCTGGACCGGAGACACCGAGTCGATGATCGCCAAGCACGAGGAACACGCCCGCCGGGCCGCCGCCGAGGGCGCGAAGATCATCGGCTTCCAGGAGGTCTTCAACGCCCCCTACTTCTGTCAGGTCCAGGACCCCGAGCACTACCGCTGGGCCGAGGCCGTCCCCGACGGCCCCACCGTCAGCAGGATGCGGGACCTGGCCCGCGAGACCGGCATGGTGATCGTCGTCCCGGTCTTCGAGCTGGAGTCCGAGGGCTTCTACTACAACACCGCCGCCGTCATCGACGCCGACGGCAGTTACCTCGGCAAGTACCGCAAGCACCACATCCCGCAGGTCAAGGGCTTCTGGGAGAAGTACTACTTCCGGCCGGGCAACCTCGGCTGGCCCGTCTTCGACACCGCGGTCGGCCGGGTCGGGGTCTACATCTGCTACGACCGGCACTTCCCCGAGGGATGGCGCCAACTCGGTCTCGCCGGGGCCCAGTTGGTCTACAACCCGTCCGCCACCCACCGCGGCCTCTCCGCCTACCTCTGGCAGTTGGAACAGCCCGCCGCGGCTGTCGCGAACGAGTACTTCATCGCGGCCATCAACCGCATCGGCCAGGAGGAGTACGGGGACAACGACTTCTACGGCAGCAGCTACTTCGTCGATCCCCGCGGCCAGTTCGTCGGAGAGCCCGCGAGCGACAAGGAGGAGCAACTCCTCGTCCGCGACCTCGACTTCGACCTGATCAAGGAAGTCCGCGACCAGTGGGCCTTCTACCGCGACCGCCGCCCCGACGCCTACGGAGGACTCGTACAGCCGTGAGCAACCCGATCCCCCTGCACAGTCGCCACCACTCCGTCCTGCCGGACTGGCTCACCCTCTACTACGAGCGGCCCATCGAGCTCACCCACGGCGAGGGCCGCCACGTCTGGGACGCCGACGGCAACCGCTACCTGGACTTCTTCGGCGGCATCCTCACCACGATGACCGCCCACGCCCTGCCCGAGGTCACCAAGGCCGTCTCCGAACAGGCCGGGCGGATCATCCACTCCTCCACCCTGTACCTGAACCGGCCGATGGTCGAGCTGGCCGAGCGGGTCGCCGCGCTCTCCGGCATCCCCGACGCCCGGGTCTTCTTCACCACCTCCGGCACCGAGGCCAACGACACCGCCCTGCTGCTCGCGACGACGTACCGCCGCTCCAACCAGATCCTGGCGATGCGCAACAGCTATCACGGCCGGTCGTTCTCCACCGTCTCCATCACCGGCAACCGCGGCTGGTCCCCGACCAGCCTCTCGCCGCTCCAGACCTACTACGTCCACGGCGCGGTCCGCACCCGAGGCCCCTTCGCCCACCTCGGCGACGCCGACTTCACCGCGGCGGCCGTCGCCGACCTCGAAGACGTACTGGGCCAGGCCCGCGGCGGGGTGGCCGCGCTCATCGCCGAACCCATCCAGGGCGTCGGCGGGTTCACCTCCCCGCCCGACGGCCTCTACGGCGAGTTCCGCGAGGTCCTGGACCGGCACGGCATCCTCTGGATCAGCGACGAGGTGCAGACCGGCTGGGGTCGCACCGGCGAGCACTTCTGGGGCTGGCAGGCCCACGCCCAGAACGGCCCGCCGGACATCCTCACCTTCGCCAAGGGCATCGGCAACGGCATGTCCATCGGCGGGGTGGTGGCCCGCTCCGAGGTGATGAACTGCCTCGACTCGAACTCCATCTCCACCTTCGGCGGCTCGCCGGTCACCATGGCGGCCGGCGTCGCGAACCTCGGCTACCTGCTGGAGCACGACCTCCAGGGCAACGCCCGCCGCGTCGGCGGCCTGCTCCTGGAGCGGCTGCGGGCCATCACCGCCGGCGTGCCCGCGGTACGGGAGGTACGCGGCCGGGGCCTGATGGCCGCCCTGGAGCTGACGGAGCCCGGCACCGACCGGGCCGACCCCGAAGCGGCCGCCGCCGTGCTGGAGGCCGCCCGCGCCGGAGGCCTGCTGCTCGGCAAGGGCGGCGGGTACAACACCAGCGTGCTGCGCATCGCGCCGCCGCTCTCCCTCACCGTCGCGGAGGCGGAAGAGGGCGCCGAGATCCTCGAACAGGCCCTGCGCGGCCTGGACCAGTAGCGAGGGACACGTACATGAGCACCCGCACCCTGATCCGCGGCGGACTCGTCGTCACGGCCGCCGACGAACTGCACGCGGACGTCCTGATCGAGAACGGCCGGGTCGTCGCCCTCGCGGCCCACGGTTCGCAGGTCGCCGACGCCTGGACGGCGGACACCACGATCGACGCGAGCGGGAAGTACGTCATTCCCGGCGGTGTCGACGCCCATACCCACATGGAGCTGCCCTTCGGCGGCACCGCCGCCTCGGACACCTTCGAGACGGGCACCCGGGCGGCCGCGTGGGGCGGCACCACCACCATCGTCGACTTCGCCGTGCAGAGCGTGGGCCGCTCGCTGCGCGCCGGGCTCGACACCTGGTACGACAAGGCCGACGGCCGGTGCGCGATCGACTACGCCTTCCACATGATCCTCTCCGACGTCAACGAGGGCACCCTGAAGGAGATGGACCACCTCGTCGGCGAGGGCGTCACCTCCTTCAAGCTGTTCATGGCCTACCCGGGCGTCTTCTACAGCGACGACGGGCAGATCCTGCGCGCGATGCAGCGGGCCTCCGGGAACGGCGGGCTGATCATGATGCACGCGGAGAACGGCATCGCGATCGACGTGCTCGTCGAACAGGCGCTGGCGCGCGGTGAGACGGACCCCCGCCACCACGGCGAGGTCCGCAAGGTGCTCCTCGAAGCCGAGGCCACCCACCGCGCCATCCAGCTCGCCCGGGTGGCCGGCTCCCCGCTGTACGTCGTCCACGTCTCGGCGGAGGAGGCGGTCGCCGAACTCGCCGCGGCCCGCGACAAGGGCCTGCCCGTCTTCGGGGAGACCTGCCCGCAGTACCTGTTCCTGTCCACCGACAACCTCGCGGAGCCCGACTTCCAGGGCGCCAAGTACGTCTGCTCCACCCCGCTGCGCCCGCGCGAGCACCAGGCGGCGCTGTGGCGGGGTCTGCGGACCAACGACCTCCAGGTGGTCTCCACGGACCACTGCCCGTTCTGCTTCCGGGGCCAGAAGGAGCTCGGCCGCGGTGACTTCTCGAAGATCCCCAACGGGCTGCCCGGTGTGGAGAACCGGATGGACCTCCTCCACCAGGCCGTCCTCGACGGGCACATCACCCGCCGCCGCTGGATCGAGATCGCCTGCGCGACCCCGGCCCGGATGTTCGGCCTCTACCCCCAGAAGGGCACCATCGCGCCGGGCTCCGACGCCGACATCGTCCTCTACGATCCGCAGGCCGAGCAGGTCATCTCCGCCGAGACGCACCACATGAACGTGGACTACTCGGCGTACGAGGGCAAGCGGATCACCGGACGCGTCGACACGGTCCTCTCGCGCGGCGAACTCGTCATCGACCGGCGGGAGTACACCGGCCGGGCCGGTCACGGGGCCTTCGTCCCCCGCTCGACCTGCCAGTACCTGTAAGGAGCCGTGATGGACTTCGGCCTCGTCCTGCAAACAGACCCGCCCGCCTCCCAGGTCATCAGCCTGATGAAACGGGCCGAACGGGGCGGCTTCCGCTACGGCTGGACCTTCGACTCCGCCGTGCTGTGGCAGGAGCCGTTCGTCATCTACAGCCAGATCCTCGCCAACACGCAGAAGCTCCACGTGGGCCCGATGGTCACCAACCCGGGCACCCGGACCTGGGAGGTGACCGCCTCCACCTTCGCCACCCTCAACGACATGTACGGCAACCGCACGGTGTGCGGGATCGGGCGCGGCGACTCCGCGATGCGGGTCGCGGGGCGCAAGCCCAACACCCTGGCCCGGCTGGGGGAGGCCATCGAGGTGATCCGCGACCTCGCGGAGGGCCGTGAGGCCGAGGTGGACGGCAACCCCATCCGCATCCCGTGGATCCGCGACGGGAAGCTCCCCGTCTGGATGGCCGCGTACGGGCCGAAGGCCCTGGCCCTGGCCGGCGAGAAGGCCGACGGCTTCATCCTTCAGCTCGCAGACCCCTACCTCACCGAGTGGATGGTCAAGGCGGTCCGGGAGGCCGCCGCCCGGGCGGGACGCGACCCGGACGCGATCACCATCTGCGTGGCGGCGCCCGCGTACGTCGGCGACGACCTGGCCCACGCCCGCGACCAGTGCCGCTGGTTCGGCGGCATGGTCGGCAACCACGTCGCGGACCTGGTCTCCCGCTACGGCGAACACTCCTCGATGGTCCCGGACGCCCTCACCGAGTACATCAAGTCCCGCGAGGGCTACGACTACAGCCACCACGGCCGCGCCGGCAACCCGTCCACCGACTTCGTCCCGGACGAGATCGTCGACCGCTTCTGCCTGCTGGGCCCCGTCGAGGCCCACATCGAAAAACTCCGCGCCCTGCGCGCCCTGGGCGTCGACCAGTTCGCCGTCTACGCCATGCACGACGCCAGGGAGCACGTCATCGACACGTACGGAGAGCACATCATTCCGGTGCTCAACAGCTGACGATCCGTTCGGGGATCAGGACGGTCCGCGGGGCGGCGCCCCGCGGACCGTCCTTTCATGTTCCCGGAGACACGAGACGCCCGGGGTCGGCGAATTTCCCAGGGACAAAGGTCCTATGGCGCGCGGTAGCTCCCGAAAGCCACAGTGGTGACCACGGCGAGGGAAAGTCGCACAGGCCATGACGGGAGTGATCATGACACGGATTTCCATAGATCCCGGGCGCTTCAGCCAATTCGGCGAGGCCACCGGAAGCACGTTCTGTCTGGTCACGAACCCCGAGCTGGTGGACCGGTTCGAGATAGTGGAATCCGCCGCGTACAAGAATTACCTCACCATTCCGATGGGCCAGGGCGACCGGTTCGAGGACCTCCTCGAAAAGCGCATCCCGGAGCCCGCCCACATCCTGGTCGTCTCACCCCACCGGTTCTTCGCCTCCCCGGATCCCGAACTGGTGGGGCAGCGGAAGATCATGGGCATGGCCTGCAACTCGACGCCCACCACCCTCGACGAGATCCGGCACTTCCTCGGTGTCATGGAGCGCACCTCGTCGGTCGACCAGGCGGCCTTCTGCGACACGTTCTTCGAACTCGCCGAAGAGGCCGAGCACCTCGTGTACGCCGACCCCGTCCACGGCACCCGCGCCGTGCTCGACCACCTCCGCGACGGTCTCGTGTGGAACCAGCAGGCCGGCCCGCTCGATTGGGGCGACCAGCAGATCGTGCCGTCGGGCGAGATCAGCGTACTGCCGGTGGAGATCAGGGAGTTCGACGAGGCCCTCAAACTCCCGCTGGAAGGCGAGATCACGCTGCGCGGCTACCCGATCCTGCACAACGGCACCCCGTCCTTCTCGCGGGCCGACCAGGCCCGGATCCACGCACGGCTCTGGACCATGCGTGACCACGCCATCAAGGCCACGGTCGAGGACGGCAGGATCACGCGGCTGGAGGCGCTGGACGCCGGGGCCGCACCGGCCGTGGACATGCTGGAGCAGATGTTCGCGGTGGACTCCCGCTACCGGATCGTGTGGGAGATCGGCCACGCCCTCAACACCTCCCTCGACATCCTGCCCGGCAACCACGCCATGAACGAGGTGTACGGCGGCACGGAAGGCTGCCTCCACTACGGCCTCGGGCTCACCCCGTACACGCAATACCACCTGGACATCATCTCGCCCGACACGCGCGTCCTCACGAGCACTGGACTGGCGCTGATCGGCCACCCGGACCACCCCACGGTGGAGAGGGTCGTCACCGCGGAGCAGCGGCTTCGACCGTCGGACCGTACGGGGTGAACACAAGAAATCCATTCAACAGGAGGTGACTGTCATGAAGAAGATCAAGGTGCAGAAGAACCGCAACTACCTGGGCACGCTCCTGGGCTGAGTACCGACCCGTGGCGGGGCACGCGAATGCCCCGCCACGGGGTTCTCGTCGTCTGTCACCAGTTGCACCAGTTTCACCAGGGAGTGCGCCCGTGTCACCGCTGGATCCCACCACAACCGACTTCGGTCAATTCGGCGAGCCCGTCGAGACGTTCTGTCTGATCACGGGCGAGGACGGCGGCGAGCCCGTCTCGGTGCTCCCCGGCGACGGGTACGCCCGCGTGGACCGGCTGACCCTGCCGCGCGGGACACGCCTGGGCGCCCTGATCGCCGACAAGGTCCCGTCTGACGCGCACGTCCTGGCCGTCTGCCCGGGCCGTTTCCTCGACTCGCCGACACCGGAGGAGCTGGGAGCCCGCAAGCTGGCCGTGCTGCCCGCCGGATCGACCCCGCTCACCGACGAGCACATCCGCACCTTCCTGCGTTCGGCGGCCTCGACCGACATCGCCCGACAGGCGGCGGTGGCGGAGGAGTTCTTCGACCTCGTCGGCGACAGCGACCGGCTGACGATCGTCGACGACGCCTCCGGCACGGAAGCCGAGTTCGACCACACGGTCGGCGACTGCGTCTGGAACCAGCAGGCCGGCGTGCTGGAGCCCGGCGACCAACAGATCTTCCCGTCCGGCAAACTGAGCGTGACCGCCGCGGAGATCACCACCTTCCGGCCGGACGCCCGACTGCTCGGCCTCCACGGGGACCTGACGCTGCGCGGCCTGCCCATCGTCCACCGGCACGCGGACCCCGCCGACGGACCCGAGCAGCAGCGGCTGTTCGAAGCGCTCGCCCCCCTCGTCTCGCACCCCGTGACGCTCCACGTCACCGCCGGGAGCATCGAGGGCGTCACCCCGCAGACCCCGGGGGCCGCGCCGGCCGCCGCGGAGCTGGACAGGCTCCTCACCGACGATCCGCGTTACCGCGTCATCTGGGAACTCGGCTTCGGGATCAACACCACCACAGAGGTCATCCCGGCGAACTGCGGACCCAACGAGGTGTACGGAGCCACGGCCGGCGTGGTCAACCTCGGGCTGGGGATCACCCCGGCCACCCGCTTCGCCCTGGCCTTCCTTTGTCCCCGCAGTTCGCTGCTCACATCGGACGGAACCGCCGTACTCGGTGCCCGCAAAGCGGCACGCCGCGGCCGGATGCGGCGCGTGTCCAGCGCGAGTTGCGGCTGCCACTGACCCCACAGGAGGGAAGCAAGCCATGACGGTCAACCCCGAACTGCGCAAGCGGGTCGACGCGATCCTCGACACCTTCATCAAGGACTTCTACGAGACGGTGCCCTTCGCCCAACACCAGAAGAACGCCGCCGAGCTCAACCTGGACTACTACAAGCGCCACAACATCGAAACCATCCTGCGGCTGCGCCGCAAGCGGACCATCGACGCGCTGGCCATCAAGTACTTCACCAAGGTCGACCCGGTGCAGGCCAAGGCGTGGGCCCACTACACCGACGACGAGATGCTGCACGATCGGCTGTTCGCCGCGGACCTCGCCAAGGTCGGCGTCACCAAGGACCAGATCTACTCCACCGAGCCGATGCTCTCCACCAAGCTGCTCACCGGATACCTCCAGTACGGCATGGAGTTCGAGGACAGCCCGCTCGCGCTGATCACCAGCGTCTACTTCGTGGAGTACGTGACCACGCGCACCCAGCCCGAATGGCTGGACAACCTGGAGAGCGTCCTCGGCCGGGAGAACGTCAAGGGTGCACGCGCCCACGTCAACACCGACCTCGACGACGACCACGACGACTTCGTGTGGCGGGTGATGTCCACCCTGGTCACCACGGACGCGGACGAGCAGAAGGTGGTCGAGCACCTCGACCACGTGTACTGGCTCTGGAAGCTGTACTTCGTCGAGCTGCACCAGCTCACCGTGCTCGGCCGTACGGAGGACCAGATCCCGCTGCCCACCTCGGCCGACGTCTGAGCGGGGACGTCCGTGCCGGACGACGACGGGGCCGCACGGCGGGAGGGGCGGCGGGGAGTCGAGGTGACGGCCCTGCCGCCCGGCCGGGAACTGCCGGGCGAGACCGAGAAGTGGATCGTGGACGGCCTGGTGGAGACGATGCCCGGCCTGCAGGCCCGTCAGCTGTTCACGTTCCGCCGTGACATGTTGACCGAGGCCGACTACATCGTCGTGGGCGTGGATCGGGAACGCGATCGCGTCGTCTCCCTGCTGACCTCCCACTGGGCGGAGATCCCCTCGGGGCGCTCCTGCCTGCACGTCATGATCCAGTTCGTCGGCGACGCGTACCGCAACGGCCCGGTCTTCGGGCAGAGTTGGTCGGTCCACTTCGCCCGGCTGCTGGCCGAGGGACGCCCGTTCCCCGAGGTGATCGCGCTCAAGACGTACAACCCCGTGGTGCACTGCGCGATGTCGGCGTTCGGCGGGCACCCGGACATCGACATGTACCCGGACCTGGCCGGCGAGGACGGAAGTCAGGCGGCGCTCGCGGCCGAGGTCGCCGCGGTGCTCGCGCCCGGCGCCCCCTTCGACGCCGCCCGAGGCGTCATCCGGGGCATCGGCCGGCCGCGCGATCTCTACCGGGAACGACCCACCAGCTACGTGCCCGAGGCGAACGCGTACTTCGAGCGGCACGCGGCCCCGGGCGACCGGGTGCTGTGCCTGCTGCACGTCCCGACGCGGGACGGGGCGCACGCGATCCTCACGGCCCTGGGCCTGCCGCTGCCCTCCGGGCGCGGCTGAGCCCCGCCGGGCGCCGCCCCTCACCCGCCGCGCGCTGCCCGCTCCCCGCGGCTCGGCAGCCCGTACCCCGTATCGGCACTCCAGGAACGCGAGACCGCCATGACAGACGCCTTTCCCGCCGACTACGCGCGGGCCCGCGCCGACTTCCTGCGTGCCGCCGAAGCGGCCGGCGCCCGGCTGAAGACGTACACCCTGCCCGGCCACCGCGGGCCCGACGGCGGTGCCCTCTGTGTCGACACCGCCTACGTCGGCCCGGCCGCCCCCGGGAAGCTGCTGGTGACCGTCTCCGGGACGCACGGCGTCGAGGGCTTCTGCGGCTCCGCCTGCCAGACCGGGATCCTGCTTCGCGAGGGGCTGGCGCGGGCGGCCGGGCCGGGGACCGGTGTGCTGCTCGTCCACGCCCTCAATCCGTACGGCTTCGCGTACCTGCGCCGCGTCAACGAGGACGAGGTCGACCTCAACCGGAACTTCGTCGACCACGAGGCCCCGCCGCACAACGACGCCTACGACGCCGTCCACGCCACCCTGGTGCCGGCCGAGCCCGCCGCCTTCTCCCCGCACGAGTCGGTGGCGAACCTGACGGCCCTTCGCGACCGGCTCGGCCCCGAGACCCTCCAGGAGGCCGTGACCCGGGGCCAGTACCGGCACGCCGACGGCCTGTTCTACGGCGGCTCGCGGCCCACCTGGTCCCGTCGGGTGTTCGAAGCCGTCGTCGCCGGGCAGATCGCCGGCGCCGCGCACGTCGCCTACATCGACCTGCACACCGGGCTCGGTGAGCGCGGGGTCGGCGAGCCCATCTTCCGCGGCGGCCGGGACGCCGACGCGTACCAGCGCGCCCGGCGCTGGTACGGGGACGCGCTCACCGCCTCCGAGCTGGGCACCTCCTCATCCACGCCCATCGTGGGCAACACCGCGAGCGCGGTCGCCGACGGCCTGGGGCCCACCGGGCGGCTGACCGCCATCACCCTGGAGTTCGGCACCCGGCCGGGCCCGGAAGTGCTGGTCGCGCTGTGCGCGGACGCCTGGCTGCACCGGCACCACGCCCCCGCCGAAGCGGTCCGCTCCGAGCTCAAGCAACTCATGCGCGCGGCGTTCTGCCCGGCGGACGACGCGACGTGGCGCGGGCAGGTCACCCGACGGGCACGCGAGGTCTTCGGCCAGGCGCTCGCCGGACTCGCCGACGCGAAGCCGGGAGACGCCTGGTGAGGGTACGTGGCAGGAATTCATGGACGGACGTCAGTCCGGCCACTGTCGCGCCCGCCCGCCCCGCCGCAGAGTGATTCCCATGGCAAGCAGCGATTCTCCCCCCGCGGTGGACGAGACCGAGCCGGAGCCGGGGCCGGAGGCGAAACCCGTGCACGTCGGCGTCAAGACGGTCTGGCGGGAGTCACCGACAGCGGTGAAGTCCCTGCTCGTCGGCACCGCGGTGAACAGACTCGGCGGGTTCATCCAGATCTTCATGGTCCTGTACATGACGCAGCGCGGGTTCTCCGCCACCGAGGCCGGTCTCGCCCTCGGCGTCTACGGCGCGGGGACCGTACTGGGCGTGCTGACCGGCGGCTGGATGTCCGACCGGGTCGGTCCCCGGCTGACCATCATGTCGACCCTGGTCAGCTCGGCGGTGCTGCTCCCCGCGGTCCTCTACCTGGACAGCTATCCGGCGATCCTGGCGATCATCGGTGTCGGCGGCGCGCTGAGCCAGGCGTACCGTCCCGCGTCCACCAGCATGATCAGCCAGCTCATCCCCGCCGAACGCCAAGTCATGATCTTCGCCATGGTCCGGCTGGCGATCAACCTCGGCACGACGGCGGCCCCGCTGCTGGGCGCGGCCCTGGTCCAGGTGTCGTGGGACTTCCTGTTCTGGGGCGAGGCCGCGGCGATCCTGGTCTTCGCGACGGTGGCCGGGGTGACGCTGCCCCGCGACCGGTCGGCTGAGGCGGCCGGGCACGGGGGCACGACGGACGCCCCGGGAGCCGGCGCCCCGGGCCGCAAACCGAGCTACCGCGCGGTGCTGACGGACGGCCGCTACCTGTTGTTCCTGCTCGCGATGTTCGTGAGCTCCGTGATCTACATCCAGTACGTGTCGACCCTCCCGCTGACGGTCAAGCACCTCGGGCTGAACACCGGCGTGTACGCGGCGATGGTCGCGCTCAACGGCGCCCTCGTCATCACCTGCGAGCTGCTGATCGCCAAGGTGGTGCAGCGCTGGCCGGCCAGGATCGCGGTGATCGCCGGGGTGGCCCTCACCGGCATCGGGATGAGCCTGTACGCACTGCCCTGGGGCATCACGGCGCTGGTGATCGCGACCCTCGTCTGGTCGCTCGGCGAGATCGTGGGCTATCCGACCCTCTTCTTCGCCTACCCGGCCCAGGCCGGCCCGCCGGAGCTGCGCGGCCGCTACCTGGGCGCGTCGAACTCCCTGTACGGACTCGGTACCGCGGTGGGTCCGTTCCTCGGCGTCATGCTCTGGAACCGGTTCGGAGACGGCCTGTGGCTCGGGTGCGGGGCCCTCGGCCTGCTCGCGGTGGGCGCGGCCTGGCTGGGCGTGCGCCCCGCCGGCGCCGCCGACCGCACGCCGCCGCGAACGGGTCCGGACAGCGGCGGGGGGTCCGCCGAGGACCTCGGCGCCGAGACCACCGTCGCCACGTGAGGCACGCGGCGCCCCCGCACTACTTTGGAGGAAACCAATGCCCCGCTACGCGATCCTCGTCGACCCGTACTCCGGCGCGGCCGAGTACGCGAACGCCTTCCGCGCACGAGACGTCGAACCGGTGGCCGTACTGAGTACGCCGGGTCCGCTGAACTCCTACCGGCGGACGTGGAATCCGGACGCCTTCTTCCGGACGCACCACCACGACGGGGACTTCCAGGAGCTGGTCCGGACGGTGAAGGGCTACGACCCGGTCGCGATCGTCCCGGGCAACGAGTCCGCGGTGATGCTGGTCGACGCGCTGATCGAGGAACTGATGCCGGGCACGGGCAACGTGTTCGACCTGTCCGAGGCCCGCCGGGACAAATGGCCCATGGGTGCGGCGGTCGCGGCCGCCGGCATCCCGCACCTGCGCCAGATCGCCACCGCCGACCCGGACGAAGTCGCCGCGTGGATCCGGGACAGCGGGCTCGACGGCCGGCCGCTGGTGCTCAAGCCCCGGCGCAGCGGCGGGACGGACGACGTGCACAAGGTCGGTGCGGGGGAGGACTGGCGACCCTACTTCGACCGTCTCCTCGGCTCGGTCAACCGGTTCGACATCCGCAACGACACCGTGCTGGTACAGGAGTTCGCGGAGGGGACGGAGTACATCGTCGACACGTACTCCGTCGACGGGAACTTCGGTCTGGTCTCCGTCAGCCGTTACAGCAAGTCGGCCAAGAACGACCGGATCGGCATCTACGACGCGGTCGACTACCTGGCCCCCCAGGACCCGATCGCGACGCTGCTGGGCGAGTACACCCGGCAGGTGGCCGAGGCGGTGGGCGTCCGCAACGGCTGTACGCACACCGAGGTCATGCTGACGGCCGACGGGCCGCGGCTGATCGAGACGGCGGCGCGGCTGGCCGGAAGCTGTCTGCAGTGGTCGGCGCGGCTGGCCACCGGGGACTGCCAGATCGACCGCACGGTCCGCCACCACCTGGACGGTACGTTCACCCCCGGGTACGAGATCGTGCGGCCCGTGCGCGTGGTGTGGCTGTCCAGCCCGCGCGAGGGGATCCTGCGCAACGTCGGGGTCCTGGACGCGGTCCGTGAACTGCCCACCTTCCACCGGCTGGGCCTGCCCTACCGCGACGGCGAGCGGGTGCCGTGCACGGAGGACCTGTTCACCAGTCTGGGCTGGGTGATTCTCGGCGGCCCGAGTCAGGAATCCGTTGACGCGGACACGGCCCGCGTAAAGGAGATCGAGGCACGCCTCGTCGTGACATCCGCCTGAGTGTGGGGCGGCCCGGGCGGGATGGAAAACGAGACGGGGACGGGGTGGCGATTCGGACACCCCGTCCTTTTCCGTATGGGACGGGAGTCCTATGGTGAGGGCGAAATCGCCCGACTAGTGTGACCTTCACCCGATCAAATTCGCTACGCATATGCAAAGTAACGTTGCCGGATGATCAAGAGGGTCGGTCGATCGAGAGGGAGAGGTAGACGGTGGAGCCGGTTGCGTGGGTCGGTGAGAATTCGCCCGAGCAGGAAAGAATCATCGGCTGGCAGGCCCCACCGCTGAAATTCGGTGTCGGGGCCACCCGGGAGATCGGTTACGAGCTGCGCCGGGCCGGCGTCCGGTCGGTCCTGCTGGTGACCGACCGCGTACTGGCCGGCCTCGGCCTGCCGGCCAGGGTCGCCAAGCTCATCGAGCAGGAGGGGATCGCGGTCTCGGTCTTCGACCGGGCCGAGGTGGAGCCCACCGACGAGAGCTGCGCCCGGGCCGCCCGCGAACTGGCCTCCCTGCGGGTGGACGGCTACGTCGGCCTGGGCGGGGGCAGCTCGATCGACACGGCCAAGATGCTCAACCTGCTCCTCACCTACCCCGGCCGGTCGGTGCGCGACTACCTGAACGCGCCGATCGGCGCCGGAGCCAGGATCCCCGGTCCCCTGAAGCCGCTGGTCGCGGTGCCCACCACGGCCGGCAGCGGCAGCGAGTGCACCGCCATGGTCGCCCTCGGCGTCTCGGGCCTGAACGTGAAGACGGGCATCAGCGATCTGCGGCTGCTGCCCTCCCTGGCGCTGATCGACCCCGCCAACACCCTCACGCTGCCCCCGGCGGTCACCGCTTCCTCCGGGTACGACGTGCTCACGCACGCCTGCGAGTCGTACACCGCCCGCCCCTACGACCGGCGGCCCCCCTACCGCACCCCCGCGGACCGGCCGTTGTACGTCGGCGCCAACCCGATCAGCGACGTGTGGGTGGAGCAGGCCCTGAGGCTGGTCGGCCGCTACCTCAGACGGGCCGTACTCAATCCGGACGACCTGGAAGCCCGCACAGGAATGAGCCAGGCGGCGAGCTATGCCGGAATGGGATTCGGAAACGCCGGCACCCATATTCCGCACGCCTGCGCCTATCCGATAGCCGGTCTGGTCCGGGACCACCGGCCCGAGGGGTATGCGGTCGATCATCCGATGGTGCCGCACGGGGCCGCCGTGGTGTCCACCGCCCCGGCGGCATTCGAATTCACCTATCCGACCTCACCGGAGCGTCATCTGCGCGCGGCCGAGTTGCTCGGTGCGAATCTGGGCGGCGTCTCGACGGCACACGGCGCGGAGGTGCTTCCGGCCACTTTGCGACAGCTGGTGGCGGATACGGGCGGTCCGGGCGGCCTTGCGTCCTTCGGCTATTCCGGCAAGGATTTGCCTGCACTTGTCGACGGCGCCCTCAAGCAGCAGCGCCTGCTGGTGTGCTGCCCGCGCGATGTCGCCTCTCGCGACCTGCGCAGAATCCTCGACGGTTCGATGAACGGCTGACGACGAGTGCCGCGGTTCCCCACGCAAGGAGCTTGATGCCCCCGTGAGCGACGCAGTCTTACCCGAGTACCCGGCCGTCATCGCGGGAAAGAAGGTGCCCGCGGTGGGGTGGATCGACGTCCTCGATCCGTCCGACGGCCGTCCGTTCGCGCGAGTGGCCCGTTGCGGCGAGGCCGAGGTCGCCGACGCCGTGGACGCGGCCCGGTCCACGTACGAGTCCCTCTGGCGCTTCGCCGCGGTGGCGGAGCGGTCCGGGGTCTGCCGTCGGATCGCCGCGGCGATCCGCGCCGCACGCCCGGAACTCGCCGCCCTGGAGACCCGGGACACCGGCAAGCCGCTCCGTCAGTCGCTGGTCGACGCCGACGTCGCCGCACGCTACTTCGACTTCTACGCCGGGGCCGTGGAGGCACTGGGCGGTGAAACGATCCTGCACCAGCCGGACCGGTTCGCCTTCACCCTGCGGGAGCCGTACGGGGTGTGCGGGCACATCATCCCGTGGAACTACCCCCTGCAGATCGCCGCCAGGACCGTCGCACCCGCCCTGGCGGCCGGAAACTGCTGTGTCCTCAAGCCGGCCGAGGACGCGCCGTTGACCTCGCT
Organism: Streptomyces sp. NPDC058279; assembly: GCF_042881255.1. Classification (NCBI taxonomy): domain Bacteria; kingdom Bacillati; phylum Actinomycetota; class Actinomycetes; order Kitasatosporales; family Streptomycetaceae; genus Streptomyces; species Streptomyces sp. NPDC058279. Next base: position 100,148 of record NZ_JBHVYA010000005.1, read on the forward strand.
CCGCCTGGCGGAGATCGTCTTGGAAGCGGGGCTCCCGGCGGGAGCGCTGAACGTGGTGCCGGGCTACGGGGAGGAGGCGGGCGCGGCCCTGGCGGCCCATCCCGACGTGGACCGACTCGCCTTCACCGGCTCGCGGGAGATCGGCGAGGCCGTGATGTCGGCGGCGGCGAAGAACATCGTGCCGGTCACCTTGGAACTCGGCGGCAAGTCGCCGCACATCGTCCTTCCCGACTACGACGCCGCGCGAGCGGTACCACTGATCGTCGACTCCGTCACCGAGCACGCGGGGCAGAACTGCTCGGCCGGCAGCCGGCTGCTCGTCCACCGGTCCGTGCACGAGGAGTTGGTCGCGGCCCTCGCGGCGGCCTTCCGCGCCCTGCGCATCGGCCCGGGAGCCGGCGATCCCGACATGGGACCGCTGATCTCCGCCACCCAGCGCGACCGGGTGCTCGGCTATCTCACCGAGGAGGGCCGGGGCGGCGTGGTCCGCGCCGGCGGCGCGGTGCCCGAGGGCGAGCTGTACGCCGGCGGGTTCTACGTGGAACCCACGATCCTGGACCACGTGACACCTCGGCACCGGGTGTTCAACGAGGAGATCTTCGGTCCGGTCCTCTGTGTTTCGGTCTTCGACACCCTCGACGAGGCGGTCGAGCTCGCGGAGCACACCAGCTACGGGCTCGCCGCCGGGGTCTGGACGTCCGACGTGACCACCGCCCACTGGCTCGCCCAGCGGCTGCGCGTGGGGCAGGTGTTCGTGAACAACTACAGCGCGGCCGGTGGCGTGGAGCTCCCGTTCGGGGGTTACAAGCGCTCGGGCATCGGTGTGGAGAAGGGACTGGAGGCGCTGCGGGAATACACGCGGTGCAAGACGGTGGCCATCCACACGCGGCTCCCCGTATGACCCGTCCGGCCCTCGGCATCCATCCGAAAACATAGTGGAACTCACCGAAAAGAGCGGTTCGGTTATCACATCCGCATTGAGGGAGTGCACCTGATGGCACGTGTTGCGCAGAGGCGAACGATGGAGTTGAGCGGCAAGAGGTGCTGCGAATTGTGCGGTGCGCCACCGCGGCCGGTAGCCGATCTCGCCGAGGCGGTCGACCGGATGCACCGGGCCCTCGGCGAGGTGCAGGACGCCCTTGAGGCCCAGGAGCAGATGATCGAGGGCCTGCGCACCGACACCGGGGACGAGCGGCGGGCGGAGGCCCTCCCGTCACCTCCACCCACCCCCGCGACGTCCCGGGAGCCGCTCTCCCTGCTGACGGCGCGCGAGCGCGAGATCCTGGTCCTCGTCTCCCAGGGCAAGTCGAACCGGCGCGTGGCGAGCTCGCTCGGGATATCCGAGAAGACCGTACGGAATCATTTATCCGCCGTCTTTTCGAAAGTGGGCGCCTCCGACCGCACACAGGCCGTCGTCATGGGAATTCGCGGCGGTATCGTCTCCATCGGCGAGTGACGCGATGCGGCGGCTCCCTCCCGGGACCCGGGTGAACAACTCCGGAACACTTCCGGTCCCATTCCGTCAGTGTGCGGGAGCTTTTGGCCGGCTGACAGTGCGGGGACTGTCAGAACACCACGAATCCCTGCCACATTGGATCCATGCTGAAGAACGTAGCCGCAGTGCTACTCGACAACGTCCACCCCTTCGAGCTGGGCGTCGTGTGCGAAGTGTTCGGCATCGACCGGCAGGAGGAGGGGCTGCCCGCCTACGACTTCGCGCTCGTCGCCGCGGAGTCCGCCTCCGTGCGAGCGGTCCCCGGCTTCACCATCAGCACGCCCTACGGCCTCGACCGGCTCGCGGACGCGGACCTCATCGCCATCCCCGTGGGCGACGACTTCCACACCAGGGACTTCCCGCCGGACCTGCTGGAAGCCCTGCGCCAGGCCGTGGCGCGCGGGGCCCGGGTGCTCAGCGTCTGCGTCGGCGCGTTCGTCCTGGGGGCCGCCGGCCTGCTCGACGGGCGCCGCTGCACCACGCACTGGCGGTACGCCGACGCGCTCGCCGCGCGCTATCCGAAGGCGGACGTCGAGCCGGGTGTGCTGTACGTCGACGAGGACCCGGTCTTCACCTCGGCCGGCACCTCCGCGGGGATCGACGCCGCCCTCCACCTGGTGCGCAAGCTCCAGGGCAGCGACGTCGCCAACGCCATCGCCCGGCGCATGGTCGTGCCCCCGCACCGGGACGGCGGGCAGGCGCAGTACATCGAAAGGCCGGTGGCGGAGTACCGCGAGGACGGGGTGCGCTCCGTACTGACCTGGGCCGAGCAGCACCTGGACCAGGAGATCAGCGTCGAACAGCTCTCGGCGCTGGCGTGCATGTCACCGCGCACCTTCGCCCGCCGCTTCCGCATGGAGACCGGCACCACCCCGTACCGCTGGCTGCTGGCGCAGCGGGTGCTGAGCGCCCAGCGGCTCCTGGAGAACACGGACGAGACGATGGAGACGGTGGCCGCCCGTACGGGGTTCCCCAACGCGGCGGCCCTGCGCCACCAGTTCGTGCGCTCCCTCCGCACCACCCCGAACGCCTATCGCCGCGCGTTCCGGGGCTCTCTCACCTGACAGACCCACCCCGGGCGGTCCGTCCGGGCTCGGACAGGAGGACGGGAATGCCGCGCATCGCGATCATCGGGGCCACCGGCGCCGTGGGCAGGGAGTGCCTGACCCTGCTGGACAGCGGGATCGTGCCGGTGGAACGGGTGCTACCGGTCGGCTCGGCGCGCAGCGTCGGCCGGGACCTGCGCGCCGAGCTCGCGCTGTCCCTGCCCATGGCCCCGGTGGTCACCGTCGAGGACCTCGACCCGCGGGCCGTGGACGTCGCCGTCTTCTGCGCGGGCGTGGACGTGAGCAACCGGGAGGCGGAACGCCTGGCCGCGGCCGGCGTACTCGTCGTCGACAACAGTTCGGCGTTCCGGATGCGACCGGACGTCCCGCTCGTCGTACCGCAGGTCAACCCCGGCGCCCTCGCGGACCGACCGGCCTCCCACCTCGTGGCGAACCCGAACTGCTCGACCATCCAACTGGTCCGGGCGCTCGCACCCCTGCACGAACTCGCCACGCTGGACAGCGTCGTGGTGGCGACCTACCAGGCGGCGTCGGGAGGGGGCCTGCGCGGGTTGGCGGAACTGGCCCGAGGCTCGCGCGAGGTACTGGACGACCCGGGGGCCCGGGGCGAGCCGGGCGGGCGGTTCGGGCAGCCGCTGCCCTTCGACCTCATACCCGAGATCGGTCTCCAGGACGACTGGGGGCTCACCCACGAGGAACGCAAGCTCGTCCGCGAGCCGCGCAAGATACTCGGCCTGCCCGAGCTGCGGGTGAGCGCCACGGCGGTGCGGGTGCCGGTCTTCCACTGCCATTCCGAGGCCGTGCACGTCAGGGTGCGCGAGCCGGTCACCACCGGGGCCGTGGAGAAGGCCCTCGCGGTCACGCCGGGGCTCCGCGTCCACACCCGGGCGGACAGCCCCTCGTACCCCACGCCCCGTTCGGTCTTCGCCCGGCCCGAGGACCGGGCGTTGGTGCACGTCGGCCGTGTCCGGGTCGAACCGGAGGACCCGCGGGCCGTGGCGATGTGGGTCGTCGCCGACAACCTGTGGGTGGGTGCGGCCCTCAACGCCCTGCAGATCGTGGAACTCGCCCTGGAACAGGGGTGGTTGAAGTGAGCGCCGGCAGGCCGGACCGGCCGCCGCTGGTACTGAAGTTCGGCGGATCCGCCTTCGCGGACCTGGCGGGCTACACGCGGGTCGCCCGCTACACGGCCCGACGGGTCGCCGAGGAGGAGCGCCCGGTGGTCGTGGTGGTGAGCGCGATGTCCGGTACCACGGGCAGGCTCCAGCAGACCCTCGATGTCGTCGCCGCCGACCCGCCCCCACCGGCCGCCGCCATGCTGCTGACCAGCGGCGAGACGGTGAGCGTGGCCCTGCTCGCGGCCGCGCTCGACGCGGGGGGCGTGCGCGCGCTGGCGCTGTCCGCCGCCGGCACCGGGCTGCTGGGCGAAGGACCCGCCGATCGGGCGAGGTTGGTCCGGGCCGATCCCGAGGTGCCGCGGTCGGCTCTGGACGACTGCCCGGTCCTCGTCGTACCGGGCGGGCAGGCCGTCGACGCGGCCGGCGGCACGGTCATGCTGGGCCGCAACAGCTCCGACCTCTCGGCGGCGGCGATGGCCGCGGCGCTCGGCGCCGACGCCTGCGTCCTGTTCTCCGACGTGCCCGGAGTGTGCACCGCGGACCCCCATCTGGTGCCAACCGCCCGGACGCTCCCGCGGATCAGCTACGAGGGGGTACGGCGGATGTCGCGCCACGGCGCCAAGGTCGTCCACGAGAGCGCCGTGGACTGGGCGGAGCGCGGGGACGTGCGGCTGCACTGCCGACCCTTCCCGTGGACCGCCGCGGCCGGCGACGGGACGGTGGTGGGGGAGGGGCCCGAGGCGGCCGCGGTCGTCGCGCACAAGAACAGCGACGTCTGGCGCTTCCGCTCCGCCCGGGAGCGACGGGCGGCGGCGCGGGCGCTGGCGGCGGAGGGTCTGCGCGGCACGGAGTTCGACTCGGCGAGCGGCACCTACCTGGTGGTGCCGGCCGGCGTCCGGGGGGCGGCGCACCACCTGGCGGCCGCGCGGCGCCACGACGACCTGTGCCTGATCACGACGGTGCGCGCGGACGGCCGGGCCGAACACGTCCTGGTGTCCCGGACCGACGCCGACGCCGAGGCCCGCCGGTGTCACGACCGGCTCTACCCGGACCAGCCGAGCACCCCCGCCCCGGCCGCCCCGGCGCGGCCCAAGCCCCGCTCCCCGCACAGCGACGTCCTGCTCGTCCCCCCACCGGCCCCGGTGCCGGCCGACGACGGGCGTTGACCGGCCGCCGAACCGGTGCCCGGGCCCGTGCCGGTGTGCGGCCGCGGGGACCGGGGGCGAGGACAATCGGTCGACGTGACGGATGACGACTCGTACCTGTGGCTTGAGGACATCGAGGGCGCGGACGCGCTCGACTGGGTGGCGGAGCGGAACGCGGAGACGCTCGGCGCGTTGGCCGGCGGACCCGGCTTCGACGCGCTGCGGCGGGAGGTGCGGGAGGTCCTCGACGCCTCCGACCGGATTCCCTACACCGCCCGCCGGGGCGCGTTCCTCTACGACTTCTGGCAGGACGCGGCGCACCCCAAGGGGGTGTGGCGGCGTACGACGCTGGAGCAGTACCGCAAGGACACCCCCGAGTGGGAGCCGCTCCTGGACGTCGACGCGCTCGGCGCCGCGGAGGGCGTCGAGTGGGTGTGGGCCGGGGCGCGGGTGCGCCGGCCGGACTGGGGTCGGGCGCTCGTGAGCCTGTCCCGGGAGGGGTCGGACGCGGTCGTCGTGCGGGAGTTCGACCTCGGCACGCGGACGTTCGTCCCCGACGGCTTCGCGGTCGGGGAGGCGAAGACCGCGATCGGCTGGATCGACGCCGACCACGTGTACGTCGGTACCGACACCGGCCCGGGGTCCCTCACCGACGCCGGCTACCCGCGCACCGTACGCCGGTGGCGCCGCGGCACCGCCCTGGCCGACGCCGAGGTCGTCTTCGAGGTCGCGGCGGGCGACGTGGCCGCCTCCGGGTGGCGGGACCCGACGCCGGGCTTCGAGCGGGACTTCTTCTCCAGGACCCGGGACTTCTGGCACCACGAGCTGTTCCTGCTGCGCGACGACGGCACGCCGGTACGCCTCGACGTACCCGACGACGCCGGCAAGTACGCCTGGAAGCGGTGGCTCGTCGTCACCCCCGAGTCCCCGTGGCTGGGGCACCCGGCCGGCTCCCTCCTCGCCTTCGACTTCGAGGCGTTCCTGGCCGGTGACCGCACCGCCTCCGTGCTGTTCGTCCCGGACGGGCGCACCGCCCTTGCCGGGCACAGTTGCACCCGCCACCACCTCATCCTGGAGACCCTGGCCGACGTCGCGACCCGGATCGAGGTCCTCACTCCCGGCCCCGGCCGGGAGTGGGCGCGCCGACCGCTCGCGGAGGTGGCGCCGCTGTCGTCGGCGGGCATCACCGACACGGACCCCGACGCCTCCGACGAGTTCTTCCTCGACGTCGCCTCCTTCCTGCGGCCGTCCACCCTCTACCGGGGCGAGATCGGCGGCGACACCGAGACCCTCAAGCAGGCGCCCGCCCACTTCGACAGCACCGCAATGGCGGCCCGGCAGTACTTCGCCACCTCGGCGGACGGCACCCGGGTGCCCTACTTCGTCGTCGGTCCCGACACCGCGCCCGGCCCCCGCCCGGTGCTGCTGTACGGCTACGGGGGCTTCCGGGACCTGCAGACGCCCTCCTACGACCCGGTCACCGGCCGCGCCTGGCTCGCCCGCGGCGGCACCTACGCCGTGGCCAACATCCGGGGCGGCGCCGAGTACGGGCCGGGCTGGCACCGGGCCGCCCTCGGCGCCGGCCGGCCCCGCGCGTTCGAGGACTTCGCCGCCGTCGCCCGCGACCTGGTCGACCGGGGCCTGACCACCCCCGAACGGCTCGGGGCCGTCGGCGCCAGCAACGGCGGCCTCCTGATGGGAGCCATGCTCACCCGCTACCCCGAGCTGTTCGGCGCGATCGTCGCCAAGGTCCCCCTGCTGGACATGCTCCGCTTCCACAAGCTGCTCGCGGGCGCCTCATGGACCGGCGAGTACGGCGACCCCGACGACGCGGCCGACCGCCCGCACCTGCGGGCGATCTCCCCCTACCACCGGCTGGCCGCCGGCCGCCCGTACCCGCCGCTGCTGCTGATGACGTCCACCCGCGACGACCGCGTCCACCCGGCCCATGCCCGCAAGACGGCCGCCCGGCTGCGCGAACTCGGACACCGGGTGCTCTTCTACGAGAACACCGGCGGCGGCCACGGCGGAGCCACCGACAACGGGCAGGCCGCCTTCCACCACGCCCTCGCCCACACCTTCCTCTGGCAGCACCTCGGCTGAGCGCGGCCGGCCGCCGCCGGCCGGCCGAGTCACTCCCCGGGCTGCGGCTCGGCCACCGTCGACGCGGGGTCCAACGCGACCTGCTGCGGCGTGTAGCAGTCGGCCGTCTCGACGGCCACCTCCGCGCCGCATCCCGCACAGGCCAGGTTCGGGCCGTGCGAGCCGCTCGGGCCGCAGCAGCCGTGGCGCCGGTGGGGCAGGGGCACGACACCGCGTACGTCCACCGGGGCGAGCACCGGGCCGAGCGGGCCCACCCGGGCCCCGGGCCGCTGCCGGAAGGACAGGTCGTAGGCGAAGGTGCCCGGGGCGAGCCGGGGCGGGCAGTCCTCGCCGTCCGGCTGCCGGAACGGCAGCGGCGCCTCGTCCTCGGGCGGCAGCGCGACCTCCCGCACGGGGGCGGAGAGCCGGGTACGACAGACCCCGCAACGGAATACGATCACCAGGTCAGGGTGCCTCCCGGCGGCGATGCCCCGCACCCGCTTTTCCCGCCGCCCGCCGGGTCACCCGCCGTCCACCGGGAATGTTCTCCCCCGTCGGGACAGCGGCTGGGGTTTGTCAGACGGGCGTGGTGTGATGGAGGCATGATCACAGAATTTCCGGCCCCTGACCTGTCCGCCGTCGAGGAAGCCGTCCGCAAGGCGGCTGCGGTCGAGATCATGCCGAGATTCCGGCAGCTCGCGGCGCACGAGGTCGACGAGAAGAACGGCCCGCACGACCTGGTCACCGTCGCCGACCGCAAGGCGGAGGAGTACCTCACGGCCGCGCTGACCCGCCTGCTGCCCGGCTCCGCCGTCGTCGGCGAGGAGGCCGTGCACGCCGACCCGACGGTGTACGCGGCGCTGCGCGCCGACGCGCCCGTGTGGATCGTGGACCCGGTCGACGGCACCCGGCAGTTCGTCGGCGGCGACCCCGCCTTCTGCACCCTCGTCGCGCTGGCCCACCGCGGGGAGATACTCGCCTCCTGGACCTACGCCCCGGCGCTGGACGAGCTGGCGACCGCCGTGCGCGGGGAGGGCGCGTACGTCAACGGCGAGCGCATCCACAGCGGTTCCCCGAGGCCCGGCGCCGAGCTGCGGGTGGCCATGGCCCACCCGCTCTACACCTCCGACCAGGACAAGCGCGCCCTGGCCCGGCTCGACGTACCCGGCGTCGCGGCCCGCCCCTGCGGATCGGCCGGCCTGGAGTACCTGAAGGTGGCCCGCGGTGAGGTGGACGGCCTGGCCTTCACCTGGCCCTCGGCATGGGACCACGCGGCCGGGCTGCTGCTGGTCGCCGAGGCGGGCGGCGCCCAGAGCACCGTCGCCGGGGTCCCCTTCCGGGTGGACCGGGACAACACGCTGCCGTTCGCCGTGGGCCGCGACGAGGCCACGGCGGTCCGGATCCGCGGGCTGCTGCGCGGCGAATGACCGGCCGGCCGCGCCATGTCTTCAATACAGTGCCGCCTGGACGCACCGCCGGCTCACCCGCGGTGCCGCCGCCGGACGAAGGAGTCGTAAGGTGTCCTCCATTCTCGACGCGGTCATCGTGGGGGCGGGTCCCAACGGGCTGACCGCCGCCGTCGAACTGGCCCGGCGCGGGCTGTCCGTGGCCGTCTTCGAAGCGGCCGGGACCGTCGGCGGCGGGGCCCGCACCGAGGAACTGACCCTTCCCGGCTTCCGGCACGACCCCTGCGCGGCGGTGCACCCGCTCGGCGCCGGCTCGCCGGTGTTCGCGACGATGCCGCTGGCGCGGTACGGCCTGCAGTGGCTGCACCCCCCGCTGCCCATGGCCCACCCGTTCGACGACGGGACGGCGGCGGTGCTGTCCCGCTCCGTGGCCCAGACCGCCGCGTCCTTCGGGCCGCGCGACGCGGGCGCCTACCGCCGCCTGGTGCAGCCGTTCCTCGGCCGCTGGGACACCCTGGCCCGGGACTTCATGTCCCTGCCCTCGACCGCGCTGCCCAGGGACCCGCTCACCCTGGCCCGCTTCGGGCTCGCCGGGCTGCCGCCCGCCACCTGGCTGCTGCGCCGCTTCCGCGACGACCGGGCCCGCGCCCTGTTCGCCGGTCTCGTGGCGCACGTCATCGCACCGCTGAACGGGATCGGGACCGGCGCCGTGGGCCTGGTCTTCGCGCTGGCCGCGCACGCCAACGGCTGGCCGATGCCGCGCGGCGGCTCGCAGTCCCTCTCGGACGCCCTGGCCGCGTACCTGCGCGACCTCGGCGGCGCCGTGCACACGGACTTCGAGGTCAAACGCCTGGACGAGCTGCCGCCGGCCCGCGCGTACGTCTTCGACACCTCGCCCACAGCGCTCGCCCGGATCGCCCGGTTGGGCCGGGCGTACGACGGCTACCGCTACGGAGCCTCCGTCTTCAAGATCGACTACGCGCTGGACGGCCCCGTCCCCTGGACCGCGGAGGAGGCCCGCCGGGCCGGCACCGTCCAGATCGGCCCCCGCACCAGCGACGTCGACGCCGCCCTGCAACTGGCCCACGGCGGCCGTGCGCCCCGAAACCCCTTCCTCATCACCGCCCAACCCAGCCTCGTCGACCCCGGCCGGGCGCCCGAGGGCAAGCACGTCTTCTGGGCGTACGGGCACGTCCCCGCAGGCTGGGAAGGCGACCTCACCGAGGCCATGGAGCGCAGACTGGAGCGTTTCGCCCCGGGCTTCCGCGACCTCGTCCTGGCCCGGGCCACCGCCGGCCCGCCGCAACTGGCCGCGCGCAACCCCAACTACGTCGGCGGCGACATCGCCTGCGGCGCCGCCTCCGGGCTCCAGCTCCTGCTCCGCCCGAAGATCTCCCTGTCCCCGTACACCACGGCCCACCCGGCGGTGTTCCTGTGTTCCTCGGCGACCCCGCCCGGCCCGGGAGTCCACGGCATGTCCGGCCACAACGCCGCCAAGGCCGTCTGGCGCCACCTGCGCGAGGCATCCTGATGGCACCGCGGATCACCCTCGTCCAGGGCGACATCACCGCCGAGCACGCGGACGCCGTGGTCAACGCCGCCAACTCCTCGCTGCTCGGCGGCGGGGGAGTGGACGGCGCCATCCACCGGCGCGGCGGACCCGAGATCCTCGCCGCCTGCGAACGGTTGCGCCGCTCCCACTACGGCAAGGGCCTGCCGACCGGCCGGGCCGTCGCCACCACGGCGGGCCGGCTGCCGGCCACCCACGTCATCCACACCGTCGGGCCCGTGTACGCGCGCGACGAGGACCGCTCGGCACTGCTCGCCTCCTGCTACCGGGAGTCCCTGCGCGTCGCCGACGAACTCGGCGCCCGTACGGTCGCCTTCCCGGCCATCTCCACGGGGATCTACGGCTGGCCGATGGACGACGGCGCCCGGATCGCGGTGGAGACCGTGCGTGCGACGCCGACCGCAGTGGAGGAGGTCCGCTTCGTCCTCTTCGACGCCGCCGCCTACGCCGCGTTCGCCGCCGCGGTGGGCTGACCTCTGCGGGCCGACCTCGACGAGCCGCCCGCGAAGACCGCCCGGTCCGGACCGGACCGGACCGGACATGACAGGGTGGGCCGATGCCCCTCGACCGTACGTACCCGTCCGAGCCTCCTCCCGCCGGCCCCTCGGCGCGTTGGGAACCCACCGAGACCCACGGGGACCTCCTCGCGCTGAAGGAACTCGTCTACGACCCCTGCGGGTTCAGCTGCTCGCAGCCGGTCCCCGAAGCCGAGAGCGCCGCCTACGCCGCCCACCACTTCACCCTGGACGGCCTCTCCGTCCGCTTCCGCGCGGCCAGGACGACTCCCACCAAGAGCGGGCAGTTCGTCACCGTGTGGCAGAGGTCGCCGGGCGGGCCGATCCGGCCCTTCGACACCGCGGACGCCGTCGATCTGTTCGTCATCGCCGTCCGCGACGGTGACCGCTTCGGCCAGTTCGTCCTGCCCCTCGACACGCTGCGCCGGCACGGCGTCGTATCGGTCGACGGCCACGGCGGGAAGCGGGCCTTCAGGGTCTATCCGCCCTGGGCGACCGTCACCAGCCGCCAGGCCGACCGGACCCGGGCATGGCAGGCGGACCACTTCCTGCTCGTGCCCCCGGACGGGACGCTCGACGCCGCCCGCGCCCGCGAGCTCTACCACCCCCGGTGAGCCGCGCTGAATTCCCGCGTGGCATATCCCGTACGCGACATTCGCCGCCGCTCGCTTTCGGCGGAAACCGGCGGTGCGTGGCCGGATAGAACCCACAACGGACGGAGGCGAGTTGGGCGTGTGACATCATGACCGCGTCGTCTGCCCCGGAGATCAAGAAGCCGGGCAGGGAAGGGCAGCCGCCGAGTTCCGCCGGAGGACCGAGGGATGAAGATACCGGGCTCAGCGTCGCCGGCATCGGAGGACAGACGGCTCAGGCGTCGGCTCAGGAAGGTCCGGCGTACATGTGAGGCGATGCTGGTGGAGTGGGGTATGGAGCACGGCTGTGGAATCGACGAACTCCACCGCTATCTCAGCGAGAGCCGCCGGCGCACCATTCATCTCATTCCGACCTCCTTCCCGGACCGCCATTTGCTGGGCCTGTGGCTCAAATTGGACGACTTCGATGTCGTCGCCTTCGAGAAGTCGGCCTCGCCGGCCCACAAAGAACACATCATCACCCACGAACTGGCGCACATCGCCTTCGAGCATCGCGGGTCCGTCCCCCTGGACCAGGCGCATTCCGGACCGCTGTTCTCCAACGTCGACCCCGCGGGCGTACGGGGATTACTGATGCGTTCCCGCTACAGCGACGACGAGGAACAGGAGGCCGAGACGATGGCCTCCCTCATCCTGGCCCGGGCCACCAAACGCTGGGTGGAACCCGCGTGGGCCGTCCCCGAGGAAGCCGCCGACGTCGTCGCCCGCATCGAGCAGGGGCTCGGCAAGGCGGAACCGCAGTGACGGCCGTCTACACGGCCCTCGCCTGGATCTGCGCCTTCGTCGGTCTCGCCGCCTTCGCCTACCGGCTCCCGGACCTGGTGCGCCGCAAGCACGACATCGCGCTGTGGGCGCTGTGCGTCTACTTCCTCTGCTCCGGCATCAGCTTCCTCGTCGACCTGGACCAACTGCGGCTGCACATCTCGGGGTTCTTCGGCGTCCCCAACATCACCTCGCTGATCACCCAGGCGGCGGTGGTCGTACTCACCGCAGCGCAGCAAGTGGTCCTCGTCCACTGGTCCTCGCCGCCCGCGCAGGCCCGACGGATGGCACGCCGGCGCGTACTGTTCTTCGGCGCCGCGCTCTGCGTGCTCGTCACGTCCTCCTTCGTCGTCGGCCCGGTGGCCCACTCCGACACGGCGACATCGACGATCCTGCTGAGCATCCACCACGGCGGATACGCCCTCTACATGTCCTTCTACCTGCTGATATGCGCCGTGGGGCAGGCCGAGACGGTACGGCTGTCGGTGCGCTTCACCAAGGTCGCGAACCGTCAGTGGCTCGCCGCCGGCATGCGGACCGTCACCTTCGGCGCCACGCTCATCCTGGTCTACTGCGTCACCCGGGGCATCCAGATCGCCGGCACCCGGCTGCACTTCGACGGCGCGGGCCTCGACCCGATCCAGTGGACCTGCGGCAGCGTCGGCGCGCTGCTCCAGATCACCGGATGGACCATCCCCGCCTGGGGCATCCGCCTCACCCGCGCCCGGGCCTGGGCTCGCAGCTACCGCGCCTACCGCCGGCTGCGCCCCCTGTGGTGGGCCCTGCACCAGGCGTCCCCGGACATCGCCCTGGACCCGCCGCGCTCCTGGGCGCGCGACCTCCTGCCGCCCAGGGACCTGCACTACAGCCTCTACCGGCGCGTGATCGAGATCCGCGACGGGCAGCTGATCCTGCGCACCACCCTCTCGCTCGCGGACTTCTCCCGCGTCGCCCGCTCGCTCGACCTCCCCGAGGATCCGACGTCGCCCCTCGGCGAGGCCCTCCAGGTGTGCGCGGCCCTCAGCCGTGACCCCGAGGAGCGGGCCGAGGAGGCGGAGTCCCCGGAGATCCCCGCCCGGCCGCCCTACGAGGACTTCCGCGACGAGGTGGAGTGGCTGACCGAGGTCGCGTCGTCCTTCACCGCCCTGGGCCGCAGCGGCCGCCGGCCCGAGGCGTGGGCGGTGACCCGGTGACCGCCCGGGCCGCCCGGGTCGCCGAGCCGGCCCCCACCGCCGAGGCGGCCCGCACCGTGGAGCGGCTGGTCACCCTCGACGCCACGCTCGGCGCCCGGGCCGCCGTCCCCGCCGCCCGCGAGGCCGTACGCCGCCACCCGGAGCTCTCCGCCGAGCCCGACAGCCTGCGCGGCCACGACGGCGACCGGATCGCGGTGCTCGCCGAGCTGGCCGAGGTCATCGGCTGGATCCTCTTCGACGCGGGCCTGCACCGGCACGCCCACCGCGCGAACGCGCGCGCGCTCGCCCTCGCGGAACTCTGCGGCGACCGCTGGACCGCCCGACTGGTACGGCTGAACCACAGCATGCTCCAGACCCACACCGGGCACCCGCGCGCCGCCCTGGCGACCGCCTCGCGCGTCGCCGGGCCGCGACCGTTACCCGCCCGCGTCGCCAGTCTCGTCCTGATCCGCCAGGCCCACGCGACCGCCCTCCTCGGCGCCCACCGCGAGCCCCTGGAGCTGATCTCCCGGGCCCGGAGCCGCTTCCTGGACGGTGTGTCCCCGCGCGACCCGCACTGGGCCTGGTGGATCGACCAGGCGGAGCTGACCGGCCACCAGGGCTGGGTGCTGGCCCGGCTGCGCCGGTGGGACCGCGCCCTGCCCCTCCTGCACCGCGCGGCCACCGCCCCGGGCCCCTCCTACCGCCACCTCTTCACCGCGGAACTCCTGGCCGCCCTGGCCCGCGCCGGCGCCTGGAGCGAAGCCGAGGACCTCGTCACCGACCTCGCCCCCCGCGTCGCCGGCATCGGCTCCGCCCGGACGGTCGAGTCGCTCCACGGGACGGTCCGCCTCCTGCGCCGGGCACCCCGGGTCCCCGCGCGGCTGCGGGACGCGGCGGTGTTCCTGCGGGAGCGCCTGCCGGACCCGGTGCCCGCGCGCACCCCTTACGCCACCCCCCACGACCACCGCCACAGATAGGGACCCCATGCGCCCCATTCGGATATCGATGCCCGCGGCCGCCACCGTACTCGCCGCGGCCCTGCTCTTCGTCGGCTCGGGAAGCCAGGCGTCGAACGCCACCTTCCAGCCACCCGCCGCCGCCTCGACGGTCAACCAGGACGCGGCCCCGGAACGGGGCAGACCGTACGTCTCCACCCACCTGTACTTCGGCACCGGCCGGCACAACGGCAACCCGCCGATCACCGACGAGCAGTTCGACAAGTTCATCGCGGACGTCGTCACCCCCCGCTTCCCGGCCGGATTGACCCTCCAGCAGGGACGCGGCCAATGGAGGGACAAGGAGGGTGACATCAACCGCGAGAAGTCGTACGAGCTGACGGTGCTCTACCCGGTGACGGAGGCCAAGGCCCGGGACGCCGACATCGAGTACATCCGCAACCTGTACTGCAGCACGTGGGAGCTGGAGTCCGTGGGCCGCGCCGACGCGCGGGTCCTGGTCGACTTCTGACCCACCCCGGTGGACGGTCCGCCCGGGCCGTCCACCGCACGGTGACCGCAGCGCCCCCCGCCGGGCACTCGGTTAGGGTGAATCGGTAGGAAACAGGCCCCCCGGGGTGAGGTCGGTGCGTTGGACACTTACCGGTTGACGAGCGAGGTTCCCGATCAGCCGCCGGGCGTCGTCGGGTACGCGGGCGTACTGCGGGAGCTGCTGCCGATCGCCCTGTGGCGCGAGGACGCCGACGGACGCGTCGTGGAGTGGTCGCTGGCCGCCCAGGACCTGCTCGGCCACCGCCCCGAGGACATCCTCGGCCGCCCCGGCAACGCCGTCCTGGTCCCCGACGCCAACCGCGCCCTCGCCGACGACCTGACCCGCCGGGTCCAGGCGGGCGAGACCGTCGTCGGGACCCTGCCCGTACGGCACCGCGACGGGCACCGGGTGACGATGGAGATGTGGATCGTCCCCGCCGCCGACCCGCGGGGCCGTCCGGGCGCCATGCTGATCGCCGTGCAGACCTCCGAGGTCCTGCACATGCGGGACTCCCTCGCCGCCCTCCAGAGCCTGTTCACCCAGTCCCCGATCGGCCTCGCCACCCTCGGCACCGACCTGCGCTTCCTGCGCGTCAACGACGCCCTGGCCCGGATGAACGGCGTTCCGGCCGCCGCCCACCTGGGCAAACGGCTCACCGAGGTGGTCCCCGGCGTCAACGCCACCGCCTTGGAGGCGACGATGCGGCAGGTGCTGGAACTGGGCACCGCGGTCGTCGACGTCCGCCGCACCGGCCGTACCCCCGCCGACCCCGACCACGACCGGACCTGGTCCTGCTCCTACGCCCCGCTGCTCGACCCGAGCGGCCGTCCCCTCGGCGTGATCGCCTCCCTCATCGACGTCACCGAGGGCCGGCGGGCGCAGGCCGAGGTCGAGCGGGCCCGTCGACGCTTCGCGCTGCTCGCCGAGGCCGGCGCCCGCATCGGGACCACGCTCGACCTCGACCAGACCGCCCGGGAGACCGTCGACCTGCTGGTACCGCAGCTCGCCGACTCCGCCGACGTACAGCTGCTCGAAGCCGTGCTCGGCCCCGACGACGCCGCCTTCTCCAACCGGGGGGTGCTGCGCAGGCTCGCCGTCAGCTTCCCCGACCCGACCGCGCCGACGGCCGCGCTCGCACCCGGCCAGACCTTCCGGATTCCCGCCGGAACCGTCTACGAACGGGTCATCGCCGAAGGCCGGCCCATGAACCTCTACGCCACCGACGTCCCGGCGCTGATCACCGACGCCCGGGCCGAGCCCCTGCGCCGGTACCTGGCCGGGCTCGGGTCGGCGCGCCTGGTCCCCGTCGTGGCGCGCGGCGCCGTCCTCGGCGCGGTCACCGTGACCCGGCTGCGCGAGCGCGAGCCCTTCGACGAACAGGACTGCGTGCTGATCGACGAGCTGGTGGCCCGCGCGGCGCTCAACATCGACAACGCCCGCATGTACACCGCCCAGCGCCGGGCGGCCCTCACCCTCCAGCGCAGCCTCACCAACAGCGCCCTGCCCCGGGTCTCCGGCCTGGAACTGACCGGCCGTTACCGACCCGCCAGCGCGCACGACGTCGGTGGCGACTGGTTCGACGTCATCCAACTGCCCCGGGGCCGGACCGGACTGGTCATCGGCGACGTGATGGGCCACGGCATCCACGCGGCGGCCGTCATGGGCCAGCTCCGTACGGCCGTCCGGACCCTCGCACGCCACGACGTGCCGCCCGAGCGGATGCTGCGCTCGCTCGACGCGGCGGTGGCGGACCTCGGCGAGGACGAGATGGCGACCTGCGTCTACGCCGTGCACGACCCGGCGACCGGCGGCTGCGTCATCGCCCGGGCCGGGCACCCGCCGCCCGCCGTGGTCGGTGTCACCGGCACGGTGACCTTCCTGGACGGGCCACCCGGCACCCCTCTCGGGGCGGGCGGCACCGACTTCCGCACCGAGAGCGTGCCACTGCCGCCCGGCAGCCTCCTGGCGCTCTACACCGACGGGCTGATCGAAAGCCGCGACCGGGACCTCGACCAGGGACTCGGCCGACTGGCCCGGGCCCTCGGGCAGCCGGCCCGGCCGCTGGAGCAACTGTGCGACGAGATCCTGGAGCGGCTCCTGCCGACCGCCCCGCAGGACGACGTGGCCGTCCTCCTCGCCCGCACCGTGGCCCGGTAGGCCGCTGCCGCCACCCGGCCGCGGCCGGGCCGCGGGTCACCAGGCCAGCCCCTCCAACTCGTCCAGGTCCAGGGTGAGCGCCGCCAACGGCTCGGCGCCGCCGCCCGTCAGCGGCAGCTCCGCCCAGATGACCTTTCCCCGCTCGGTGTAGCGGGTGCCCCACCGTTCGGCGTACTGCGCGACGAGGAACAGGCCGCGACCACCCTCGTCGGTGGAGGCCGCGTACCGCAGGTGCGGCGAGGTGCTGCTGCCGTCGGACACCTCGCAGATCAGGGTGCGGTCGCGCAGCAGCCGCACCCGGATGGGCTCGGACCCGTACCGGATGGCGTTCGTGACCAGCTCGCTGAGGATCAGCTCCGCGGTGAACGCGATCTCCTCCAGACCCCACTCCTGGAGCTGCGCCGAACCGGCGTTGCGCACCCGCGAGACGGCCGCCGGGTCGTCCGGCACCTCCCACTCCGCGATCCGGTCCGTGTCCAGCAGCCGGGTGTCGGCGACCAGCAGGGCGATGTCGTCACTGGGCGAGGGGAACAGCAGCGCCGCCAGTACGTCCGCACACGCCTGCTCGGGGCTGCGCCCGGGCCTCGACAGGGCCTGCGTGAGCAGTTCCAGTCCGGTGTCGATGTCCCGGTCGCGGTCCTCCAGCAGCCCGTCGGTGAACAGCGCGAGCCGGCTGCCCTCCGACAGCCGCAACTCGGCCGTCTCGAACGGCATCCCGCCCACGCCCAGCGGCAACCCGGTCGGCAGCTCGGGGAACTCCACCCGGCCGTCCGGGTGGACCAGCGCGGGCCCGGGATGTCCCGCGCTCGCCACCGTGCAGCGACCGGAGACCGGATCGTAGACGGCGTACAGACACGTCGCGCCGGTGACACCGGCCGGGTCGTCGCCGCCGTCCACGCCCTCCCCGGTGGAACCGGTCTCGTCCCGGTCGATCCGGTCGATCAGCTCGTCCAAGTGCCCCAACAGTTCGTCCGGCGGCAGGTCCAGCGTCGAGAAGTTGTGGACGGCGGTGCGCAGCCGGCCCATCGTCGCGGCGGCGTGCACCCCGTGCCCGACCACGTCACCGACCACCAGCGCCACCCGGGCGCCCGGCAGCGGGATCACGTCGAACCAGTCGCCGCCCACCCCCGCCTGAGCCGGCAGGTAGCGGAACGCGACGTCCACCGCGCTCAGTTCCGGCAGCACCCGGGGCAGCAGGCTGCGCTGGAGCGTCACCGCCGTGGCGTGCTCGCGGGTGAAACGGCGGGCGTTGTCGATCGAGACGGCGGCGCGCGCACCCAACTCCTCGGCGAAGGACAGGTCCTCCTCGTCGAAGGCCTCCGGGGTGTCGGCCCGCCAGAAGTTGGCCATGCCCAGCACCACACCGCGCGCCTGCAGCGGTACCGAGATCAGCGAGTGCAGGCCGTACTCCAGCGCCAGCCGGGTGCCCTCGGGGTCCTGGGCCCGCCAGCCGAACGCGGTGTTCAGGTCCGCCGCCAGCACCGCCCGCCCGGCGGCCAGCGCGGACGCCATCGGCGCCGTCGGCACCACGAACCGGATGATCTCGCCGACGGGCTGCAACGGCTGGTCGGAGCGGACCCCGCTCATCGCCGCCCGGCGCATCTCGGTGTAGGCACCCGACAGCGTCGAGGGCTCCTCGCCGTGCAGCACCGGTTCCAGCAGCTCCACGGTGACGAAGTCCGCGAACCGGGGGACCGCCACCTCCGACAGCTCCTCGGCGGTGCGCACCACGTCCAGGGTGGTGCCGATCCGCACCCCCGCGTCGTACAACAACTGCAACCGGCCACGCGCCACCTCGGCGCGACCGGAGAGCGCGGCGAGCTCGGTGGAGTCGCGCAGCGTCATGACGCTGCCGGAGGGCATGCCCCGATAGGGCTTGGTGGGCCGCACGTTGACGGCGAGGAGGCGGTCCCCGGACAGGTGGACCTCGTCGGTCACGACCCGCCCCGAGACCAGCAGGTCCGCCGTCCGGGGGTCCAGGCCGAGGTCGGTGACGAGCCGCTGCTCGGCGTCCGCCGGCAGGTTCAGCAGCCGGCGCGCCTCGTCGTTGGCCAGCACCAGCCGGTGGTCCGCCCCGATGATGAGCACGCCCTCCCGCACGGCGTGCAGCACCGCCTCGTGGTGCTCGTTCATCCGGGTCATCTCGGCTTCGCCCAGCCCCCGGGTCTGACGCCGCAGCCTGCGGCTGACCAGGGCCGCGCCGCCGGTGCCCAGCAGCAGGGCGCCCGCCGCCGAGCCGAGCAGCAGCGGCAGTTGCTGACCGACCGCCTCGCCCACGTTCGTGATCTCGATGCCGGTCGAGACGAGTCCCACGACCGCCCCCGAGGCGTCCCGTACGGGGACCACCGCGCGCACCGCGTCGCTGGGGGCGCCCTTGAACGTCTCGGTGAACGCCTGCCCGTGGACCGCGCGCGAGAGGTCACCGGTCGCGCGCTTGCCGATGAGCTCGGGCCGGACATCGGTGTAGCGGATGCCGTCCTTGCTCAGCACGGCGATGAAGTCGACGCCGGAACCCGCGCGAGCGGCATCGGCCAGGGGCTGGAGCACGGTCGTGGGGTGCGGCGAGTGCAGCGCCGCGGCCAGACCGGGAGCGTGCGCGAACGCCTCGGCCGCCGCGAGCGAACGGTTGCGGGCGTCGCGCGCGCTGTCGTACCGGGCCTGGAAGACCAGGGCCAGCGTGGCGGCGGTGATCAGCACCAGCACGATGACGGCCTGGAGGAGGAACACCTGGCCCGCGACGCTCCCGGGGACGTGCGCGAAGCGCGCGAGCAGGCCAGAGGGCCGGCCCGCCGGCGGCGATCCCCTGGGTCGACCCGAACGTCCGGTCATGAGCCATTTCTAACACTGTCGAGGTCTTTTGGGATGGCCGTGGCCGCCGCACGGTACGCGCGCGGACTGCGGCCGACGTGCGCGGTGAAGTGTTGGCGGAAGGTGACCTCGCTCGCGAACCCGGTCCGGCGGGCCACCTCGGGCACCGGATGGTCGGTGCGCTCCAACAGCCGGCGGGCCGCGTCGAGGCGGTGGCCGAGCAGCCATTTGTGCGGGGTGGTCCCCGTCGCGGCGGCGAAGTGCCGGGCGAAGGAGCGCGGCGACATCCCCGCCCATCCGGCCAGGGTGGCCACGTCCAGCGGCTCGTGCAGCCGCCGCAGCGCCCGCTCCCGTACGGCGGCCAGGGCCTCGGCGGTGCGGTCGGCGGCCGGGGTGGGCCCGTCGAGGTACTGGGCGTGGTCCCCGGTGCGGAACGGGCCCGTCACCATGGAACGGGCGACCGCGGCGGCGGCTTCCGCGCCGTGGGCCTCCCGTACCAGGTGCAGGCACAGGTCGATGCCGGAAGCCACCCCGGCGGAGGTCCAGATCCCCCCGTCCTCCACGAACAGCGGGGCGTCCTCGACCAGCACCCCGGGGTAGCGGGCGGCCAGCCTGGGGGCCAGCCACCAGTGCGTCACCGCCCGCCGGCCGTCCAGCAGCCCCGCCTCGGCCAGGACGAACGCCCCGGCGCAGAGTGCGGCCACCGCCGCGCCCCTGGCGTGCGCCTCCCGCAGGGCGGCCAGTACGGGTCCGGGACTCGGGTCGTCGGGCTCCGCGAGCGCCGGTACGACGACCAGATCGGCCTCGGTGAGCCAGTCGAGGCCCCGGTCGGGCGTGAGGGTGAGCCCGCCGGGCAGCGCCACCGGCTCGGGCGTCAGCGCGCAACGGCGCAGCTCGAAGGGCGGGACCCCGGAGCGGCTGCGATCGGGCCCCCAGACCTCGGTGATGACGGCGAGGTCGAAGGCCCTGATGCCCGGCTGGATGACGATCGCGACGCGCTGCATGCCCCGATCCTCCCAGAGCCCGCCCCGGCAAGGCTGCCAACCTGGCAGGATCTCATCGGTCCGGGGCATCGGTGGCCCTGTCGTCGGCGGTCGGGCGCGGACACCATGGAGCCATGACGACGAACGAGATCGAGCTCGCCCCGAACAGCGCCCTGCTGGTCATCGACGTACAGAAGGGCTTCGACGACGCGTCCTTCTGGGGTCCGCGCAACAACCCGGCGGCCGAGGCCAACCTGGCCGCGCTGATGGACGCCTGGCAGGAGTCCGGGCGTCCGGTGGTGCTGGTGCAGCACGCCTCGCGGTCCGGCTCCGTCCTCGCCCCGGACCAGCCCGGCCACGCCCTCAAGGACTTCGTCGAGGAGCGCCGCGAGCAGGCCGCGCTGCACATCACCAAGACGGTGAACTCGTCCTTCTACGGCACCCCCGACCTGGCCGAATGGCTCACCGCCCGGGACATCGGGCAGTTGGTCGTCGCCGGGATCCAGACCAACATGTGCGTGGAGACCACCGCCCGGATGGCGGGGAACCTCGGCTACGACGTCCTCGTCCCGCTGGACGCCACGCACACCTTCGACCTCACGGGGCCGGACGGGACCCGGCTGAGCGCCGACGAACTGGCGACCGCCACCGCCGTCAACCTGCACGGCGGCCGCTTCGCCCGCGTCGTCGCCACCGCCGGGGTGCTGACGGCGGCCGCCCGGTCCCGGAGCGCCGCGTAGTCGGGTGCCCCGCGTGGCCCGGCTCACCGTCCAGCCGGGTTCATCGCGTGGCCCGGCTCACGGCGCGGGCCAGGTCACCTCGTAGTAGCTCAGCCGGGCGTCCCGGCGTACGCACCGCATCCCGGCGGCGGCCATCACCCGTTGGGAGGCGGTGTTCGCCAGGTCGGTGTCACCGTCCACACCGCGGGCCCCGTGTCGCCGGGCGTGCTCCAGCAGCCCGCGCAAGGCTTCCGTGGCGTATCCCAGACCCCGGGCGGCGGGGACGAGCCCGTAGCCGACGGTGACCCGGCCGAGGGCGTCCAAGGGGCCGTGGAACCCGGCGCCGCCGATGGTCCGGCCGTCCGCGCGGAGCTCGATCTCGTACGCCCCGAACGGCCCCGGATCACCGTGCTCGGCGAGGACCCGCAGGAACCGTTCGGCGCCCGCCCGGTCGCCGGCGTCCGGGTACCCGGGAGCCCAGCGGGCCGCCGGGCCGGGCCGGCCGGTGAGGATCCGCCGGGCCCGGGCCGGGTCCAGCGGGCGCAGCAGCAGACGGGGGGTCGGGATCGGGTCGCTCGGTTCCTCCATGCGCCCTGCTTACCAGCGCCGGCCGCCCGGCCGCCGCCGGTTTTCCACCGCCCCCTGGACACGGAGCGGGGCCGGCCCCCGGGGGGGGGCGGCGCGCCCCGGGGCCCCCGAACCCGGCAGACCCCCCAGCGGCCCCCGATTGGCCCCCCCGGGGCCACCAGCGGCCCCGCCGTCCCCGAGCTCCGGGCGCGGGC
>NZ_JBHVYA010000005.1:122082-409409 GCF_042881255.1 Streptomyces sp. NPDC058279
CGGGGGGGAGGCCCCGAGGGGCTGGTCCGGCCCCCGGGGGGGGGGCCGGCCCGCTCCGTGTCACCCGAACCGGTCAGAGCACGTCGGCCGCGATGTTGGCCGCCACCTGCTCCAGCAGCGGACCGGCGTTCGCGATGCACTTGGCGGGGTCCGGCTCGATCTCCGTCAGCGGGTACGCCCGCCGGATGCCGGCCGCGCGCAGCGCCTCCGGCTCCAGCAGCAGCCGTCCGCACACCGCCACGACCTCCTTGCCCGCGGCGCGGGCGGCGGCCGCGACACCGGCCGGGGCCTTGCCGTGCAGGGTCTGCTCGTCCAGCGAACCCTCGCCGGTGATGACCAGCGTGGCCCGCTCCAGCGCCGGGGCGAAGCCCAGCACCTCCAGCATCAGCTCGATACCGGGACGGAACGTCGCCCCGAGCAGCAGCGCGCCGTAGCCGATGCCGCCCGCGCCACCGGCGCCCGGCAGCACCGCGCACTCGGCGGCCTTCGCGCCGATCGCCTTCTCCAGCACCACCGCGAAGTGCGCCAGCGCCGCGTCCAGCGTCGCCACGTCCTCGGGCGAGGCGCCCTTCTGCGGTCCGTACACCGCCGGCGCACCCTTCGGGCCCGTCAGCGGGTTGTCCACATCGCTGGCCAGTACGAAGTCCACGTCCGCGAAGCGCGGGTCGATGCCGGACAGGTCCGCCGAGGCCAGGGAGGCCAGCGCGCCGCCGCCCGGACCGACCGGTTCGCCGTTCGCGTCCAGGAACACCGCGCCGAGGGCGGCGAGCATGCCCGCTCCGCCGTCCGTGGTGGCGCTGCCGCCCACACCGAAGACGATCGAGCGCGCGCCCGCGTCGAGGGCGGCCTTGAGCAACTCGCCCGAGCCGTACGTGGTAGCCGTCAGCGGGGCGAAGACGCCCTGGGGGAGCAGTTGGAGGCCGGATGCCTCCGCCATCTCGACCACGGCGGTTCCGTCGCGGAGCGCGAAAGCGGCCGTGACCTGGTCGCCGAGGGGTCCGGCGACCCGCACCTCGCGGCGTTCGAAACCGGCCGCCACGGCGGCCGCGACCGTACCGTCGCCGCCGTCCGCGACGGGGAGGGTCTCGATCTCCACGCCCGGTACGGCCTTGCGAAGGCCGGCCGTCACCCGCTCCGCGACCTGTACGGCCGTGAGCGAGCCCTTGAATTTGTCCGCGGCGATGAGCACGCGCGCGGCCTCAGTTACTGCTCCGTCCGTCACCTTTGCTAATCCCTTGCTATCGAACAGTGCAGTCGCGCCGCCATGAGCCTATCCGGAGGATCCTCCTATGCCCATGGGTGGCCTGGGACACACACGGCGCGCTATGCCCCCAAATGGGGACATACGCCTGCATAGTCCGGCCCCAAGAGCACGGATTCACCGGAAGAGGCACGTCCGGACACCCCGACCGGACATCCGAAGACCCCGGGTCCGGTACCCCGACCGCCGTGATCCGGGCGCCGCGCACCGGAGGGCGGCTGGGTAGGGTGGCGGACGTGACGACCACGGACGACTACGCCACTTACATCGCGAGCCTGCCCCGGGTGCTGGCCGGCGCCGCCGCCCTCTTCCGGGACGTCGAGGGGCGGGTGCTCATCGTCGAGCCCAACTACCGCGAGGGCTGGGCCCTGCCCGGGGGCACCATCGAGTCCGACCGCAACGAGTCCCCGCGCAGTGCCGCGCGGCGCGAGAGCGCCGAGGAGATCGGCATCGACCGGCCGCTCGGCCGGCTGCTCGCCGTGGACTGGAGCGTGGGCGTGGGCCGTCCCCCGCTGGTCGCGTACCTCTACGACGGCGGGGTGCTCGACGCCGAACAGCTCGCCTCCGTCAAGCTCCAGGAGGAGGAACTGCTCTCCTGGAAGCTGGTCGCGCCGGCGGAGCTGACGACCTACCTGCTCGGATCGCTCGCCCGGCGCGTCCAAGAGGCTTACCGGGTACTTGAGTCGGGCGCGGGCACCGTCGAGCTGGAGAACGGCCGCCGGCCGGGGCCCGCGTAACACCCGTTATCCGTCGCCTACTTCGCCCAGGACAGAATGCAGCACATGATCACGATGTACGCCTGGCCGAGCACGGCCGACGGGCCGGACGCCCTTCCCATGGTCCACTTCACCACCGACGAGCAGGCCGGCGGCGAGGTCACGCCCGAGGGCGCGCCGGTCTGGATGTTCGACGGCGCGATACGAGACGGCGGCTGGGCCGAGTTCGCCGACTTCGAGGCGTGGTCGGTGCCGGCCGCCGACTGGCAGGCCTTCTACCGCCGCGAGGACGACCTCCTCGCCGTCACCGGCCCCGGCAGCTGTGAGGGCTGGTACCAGGGCAAGCTCGGCGCGGACGCGCAATGGGTCGCCGCCGCGACCGAGCAGCGGAGCGTGGTCCTGCTCGCCGCACCGGTCCGACACCCCTCGCTGTACGGCTACACGGTCGAGGCGGGCGCCGGTTTCGCCCTGCTGGTCCCGCTCGCGGTCGTCTAGTCGTGGGGGACCGATCCCGCGATCCCAGAGGGTGAGAAAGCGCACGCTTTCGCTTGACCGGAAAGATCAAGCCTTGCTTGACTCGTCGCCTACCAGTTCGAATTGAAGCGCGATGCCGGCACGGGCGATTCGCTTTCTGTAAAGGACGGTCAGGACATGACGCTATTAGCGGACAGCGCGCCGGAGCAGCAGGACGTCGCCTTTATCGACGTACTCGACCCCGCATTCCGGTTCACCTCTCCCGAAGTGGCGCGGGCCCGGGAAAAGCACTGGTACGCGAAGACCCCCCTCGGCCTGCTCGTCCTGCGCTACGCCGAGGCGAAAGACCTCGTGCGGAACCCCGGCCTGATCCACAACGGCGTCCGTTTCATGGAACAGAACGGCATCACCGAGGGCCCGATCCACGACTGGTTCGTGAACGGCCTCGTGAGCCGTGATTTCGAGGACCACCGTCGTCTGCGCGGTCTGGTGAACAAGGCTTTCGTCCCGCGCATGGTCGAGAATCTGCGCCCGCTCATGCGGGAGACGTCGGAGCGGCTGGCCGACAAACTCGCCTCCGCCGGCGACATCGATTTCATCGAGGAATTCGCCGACCAGCTCCCCCTCGTGGTCATGACCGAACTCCTCGGGATTCCGCCGGAGGACTTCCTCACCTTCCGCACCTGGACCTCCGACATCGGCCTGGTCTTCTCCCTGGCGCTGGGCGGGGACATCCCCGCACGCGTCGAGGCCGCGGTGACCGGTCTCTACGGCTACGTCGACGACCTGATGGCCGCCAAGAAGGCCGACCCGGGTGAGGACCTCATCTCCGCGCTGGTGGCGCTCCAGCACGCGGAAGGCACCGCCAGCCGCGACGAGCTGCAGAACCTCATCGTCTCGATGATCTTCGCCGCCCACGACACCACGCGGCTCCAGCTCGCCAACGCCATGGTCACCTTCGCCGAACACCCGGACCAGTGGAAGCTGCTGGGCGACAACCCCGACCTGACGCAGCAGGCGGTGGAAGAGGTGATGCGGTGGCGCCCGTCCACCAACGCCCTCTTCCGGTACGCCCCGCAGGACTTCGAGTTCCGCGGGGAAGTGATCCCCAAGGGCACCATGCTCCTGATCGGTGTGCAGGCCGTACAGCGTGATCCGCGGGTCTTCCCCGGCGGCGACGTCTTCGACATCACCGCCCCCCGGAGCACCCCGGTCCTGCAGTTCGGCGGCGGGCTGCACTACTGCCTCGGGGCCCCGCTCGCGCGCATGGAGATCACGGAGGCGCTGCCGGCGCTGGCGAGGCGGCTGGGAGCGCCGTCCGTCACCGGTCCCGTCACCTGGCGCCCCGCCATCGGCATCACGGGCCCGAACGAGCTGCCCCTGCGCTTCGGCTGACCGGAGTTTCCCGCGCGGCGGTCGGCGTCAGACCGGCAGGGGCCGCTCGCCGGCCTCGAAGGCCAGCAGCCGGACCTTGCGGTCGACGCCGCCGCCGTAACCGGTCATCGCACCCGAGGCGCCGATCACCCGGTGGCACGGCACGATGATGCCGACCGGGTTCTTGCCGTTGGCCAGTCCCACGGCCCGGGAGGCACCCGGCTTGCCGAGCTTCGCGGCGAGTTCACCGTAGGACCACGTCTGCCCGTAGGGGATGCGTACCAGCTGTTCCCACACGCTGCGTTGGAACGCCGTGCCCGCCAGCCGGACCGGGACGGTGAAGTCGGTGAGCTCGCCGGCGAAGTACGCGGTCAACTGCCGTGCCACCTCGGGGAACGGCTCCTCCGCCGGCGACACCCGTTCGCCGAAGGACTCCTCCGGCGGGCGGTGGCGCTGGCCGACCATGTAGAGGCCGCTGAGGACCCCGTCGGTGGCCACGAGGGTGAGCGGCCCGTAGGGGCTGTCCACGAGCGTGTGCTGCTTGCTGCTGTCGTTCATCGCTGGTCGTCTCCTGGGACGGGCCCGGTCGGGCTCGGACGGGTCAGGCGGGTCAGGCGGGCAGGTGGTTGATCGGGTGGCTGTCGGTGGCCCACAGGTACTGGACGGCGTACGCGCGCCAGGGCCGCCAGCCGGCCGCCCGCGCGGTGAGCGCGGCGGGCGTGGACGGCAGCCCGAGCCCGGCGGCGGCGCGGCGGACCCCGAGGTCGGAGGGCAGGAACGCGTCCGGGTCGCCGAGCGCCCGCATCGCGATGACCTCGGTGGTCCACGGGCCGAAGCCGGGCAACGCGGCCAGCCGTGCGCGGGCCGCCTCCCAGTCGCTGTCGACGCCCAGCGGGAGCGAGCCGTCCGCCAGGGCTGAGACCAGCGTGGCGAGGCTCGCCCGGCGGCTGCGGGGCAGGGCGAGCGACTCCGGATCCAGCGCGGCCAGGGCGCGCGGTGAGGGGAACAGGTGGGTCAGCCCGCCCTCGGGATCGGGGTCGGCGACCGGCTCGCCGTGTGCGGTGACCAGCCGGGCCGCGTGCGTACGGGCCGCCGCGGTGGACACCTGCTGGCCGAGTACGGCGCGTACGGCGAACTCGGCCGCGTCGACCGTACGGGGGACCCGCCGCCCCGGCGCCTTGTCGACGAGCGGGGCCAGCAGCGGGTCCGAGCGGAGCTGCTCGTCCACGGCCTCGGGGTCGGCGTCGAGGTCCAGCATCCAACGACAGCGGCTGATGGCGATGGTGAGGTCCCGCAGGTCGGTCAGGGCCAGCTGGCAGGCGATGTGGTCGGGCCGCGGCGCGAGCGCGACGACGCCGGTTCCGTACGGCAACCGCAGCGTCCGGCGGTAGGCGCCGGCGCGCCACTCCTCGACGCCGGGGACCGCCGTCGCGGCGAGGTGGCCGAAGAGGTTGTCGGGGTTGAGGGGCGCCCGGAAGGGGAGCCGCAGGCTGATCGTGCCGGGGATGCGGGGCTGGTCGCGGTGGGCCCTGGCGGATCGGGTGCGCAGCTCGCTGGGGGAGAGGGCGAAGACCTCGCGGACGGTGTCGTTGAAGGCCCGGATGGAGGAGAAGCCAGCGGCGAAGGCGACGTCGCCCATGGGGAGGGCGGAGGTCTCGATGAGCAGCCGGGCGGTCTGGGCGCGCTGCGCCCGGGCGAGGGCGAGGGGGCCGGCGCCGAGCTCGGCGTTGAGCTGCCGTTCGACCTGGCGCGTGGAGTAGCCGAGGCGGGCGGCCAGGCCGGGAACGCCCTCGCGGTCCACCACACCGTCCTGGATGAGCCGCATGGCACGGGCGACGGCGTCGGCGCGGGCGTTCCACTCGGGGGAGCCGGGGCTGGTGTCGGGGCGGCAGCGCTTGCAGGCCCGGTACCCGGCCTGCTGACAGGCGGCGGCGCTGGGCAGGAAGGTCATGTTCTCGACCTTGGGCGGCACGGCGGGGCAGCTCGGCCGGCAGTAGATCCGGGTGGTCCGGACGGCGGTGAAGAACCAGCCGTCGAAGCGGGCGTCCTTCGACTGCACGGCCCTCACACAGCGGTCGGTGTCGGTGTACATGGCTCCAGCATCCCGGGAGGCCCGGTGCGGGGCTGGCGGTTTTCCGACATCAAGCGTAGCCCTCCGGGGGGTTTTCACGGTGCCGGCTCCGCGGGCTCCCGCCGTCGGGTGTCTGGGCGGGCCGGCCCGCCGGGGCCCGGGGCGGTGTCGAGCCGTGCGGCGGCGGCTCCGCCCGGCCCCCCCGGGCTCCGCCCCGGGCCCCGCGCCTCAATCACGGGCGGGGCTGGTTGTGCTCCGGTGCGGCGGGACCGAGGCGCGGGGCCGGATGTGCCCCACCGGGGCCACGCAGCACGGCCGGGTGGCTGCGCCCCCGCCGGGGCCCGGGGCGGTGTCGAGCCGTGCGGCGGCGGCTCCGCCCGGCCTCCGGGGCTCGGCCCCGGACCCCGCGCCTCAATCGCCGGCGGGGCTGGTTTTGCCCTGCCGGGGCCGCCGGATGTAGCGGCGGCTTCGCCCGGACCCCCGGGACTCCGCCCGGGTCGGATGTGTCCCGCCGGGGCCACGCAGCACGGCCGGGTGGCTGCGCCCGCCAGGACCCCGCCTCGATCACCGGCGAGGCTGGTTTTGCCCCCGGGGCCGCCCGATGCGGGCGGCGGCTTCGCCCGGACACGCGGGGCTCCGCCCGGCCCCCGCGCCTCGCTCGCCGGCGGGGCCGGGTGGGGATAGGGCCCGGGCCCGCGCCGTGTCACTTGGCCCGGGGCGGCGGAGAGCTGCGGCGGGGCCGGAGCGCAGGGGACCGGGACACGGTGACCGGTCCGGTGCCCGCACAGACCGGGCCCGCCAGGGCGAAGCCGGCCTCGCCGGCCTGGGCGCGGCCCCGACGGGCCGGTGGCCGCCCCGGGCCGGCACCTCGCGGCGTACACCCTGGGCGGCGGGCCGGCCCCGCACCCGCCCCGACCCCGCCCCGCCCGGGGGAGGGGATGGCGAAGGGCCCCGGGCGCTTATCGCACCCGGGGCCCTCACCTGCACAAAACAGCGGCCTGCGTTACGGCTGGGCCGCCCGCGCCTCGCGGCGGTTGTGGCGGAACGTGTTCGCGCGACGGGTCGTCGCGAACAGCGGGATCGTCGCGGCCAGGGCGATCTGCAGCGCGCAGCCCGTCTGGAGCAGCAGCTGACCGCCCGGGGCGTCGAACGCCCAGGCCGCCAGCAACCCCATCGCGCCGACGATCCAGCTCAGCATCGCCACCGCGAGGACACCCCGCGGCTTGGGGTACTCGACGCGGCTCACCATCAGCCACGCCACCCCGATGATCGCCAGCAGCGTCGGGATGAAGGGCAGCCCCAGCAGCACGACGGACACGACCGTCAGAGCTCCGAAGGGGCTCGGCATGCCCTGGAACATGCCGTCCTTCATCGTCACGCAGCTGAATCTCGCCAGGCGCAGGACCACGGCGAGCAGCACCACGATCGCCGCGAGCGCCGACATCTTCTGGTGCGCGTCGTCCGCGACCATGCCGTACACCAGCACGAAGTACGCCGGCGCCAGGCCGAAGCTGATCAGGTCCGACAGGTTGTCCAGCTCCGCGCCCATCGGCGAGCTGCGCAGCTTGCGGGCCACGATGCCGTCGAAGAGGTCGAAAACCGCCGCGAGCAGCATCAGTATCACCGCCGTCGCCGCGCTGTGCCGGGCCATGCCCGACTCGCCGCTGCCGGTGAGGTGCGGGATGAGGATTCCGGTGGTGGTGAAATACACCGCCATGAATCCGCAGGTCGCGTTGCCGAGGGTGAGCGTGTCCGCTATCGACAGCCGCAGGGAGAGCGGCATGTCTTCCGCGTCCGCGTCCTCGTCCTTGGCCTCCGGCACCCAGCCTGTGGCAGGGGTCTCAGGGTCAGTCACGGTCAATTCGGGTCACCCCCGCGGTGGTGGCCTGACCGACCTCGACCGCGACCTCGACACCCTCGGGGAGGTAGATGTCGACGCGCGAGCCGAAGCGGATCAGACCGATGCGTTCGCCCTGCTCCACCTTGGTGCCGGCCGGCAGGTAGGGGACGATGCGACGCGCGACGGCACCGGCGATCTGCACCATCTCGATGTCGCCGAGCTCGGTGTCGAAGTGCCAGACGACGCGCTCGTTGTTCTCGCTCTCCTTGTTGAACGCCGGGACGAACCCGCCGGGGATGTGCTCCACGGACGTCACCGTGCCGGCCAGGGGCGCACGGTTGACGTGGACGTTCAGGGGGCTCATGAAGATCGCGACGCGAGTGCGCCCGTCCTTCCACGGCATGATGCTCTGCACCACACCGTCGGCGGGCGAGATGACCCGACCCTGGGCGATTTCGCGCTCCGGGTCGCGGAAGAACCACAGCATGCCCGCCGCGAGAGCGGTGGCGGGCACGGCCGCCGCGGCCCAGCGTCCGGACTTGCGGGCCCGGGTGAGGCTGAGCGCCGCGGTGGCGACGGTCGGCAGGAGCCACGGCGATGCTCCGCGCGCGAGGCGTCCACCGAGGAGGCCGACGCGAGGTGCAGAGGTTTGGCTGTGGGGCATGGATGACCTTCGTAGCGGGTGATGCCGCGCCGCAAACGGGGGGACGGGACGGCGGCTTTACTGGAATGCTATCGGTTGCGCGCAACAACTGGGCAAGCCAGAAGCCGAGTCGATGACCGTAAGCCAGTGACTGGCAGTGATCCTCTCGCGGAAAATCGGCCGGCGATTCACCGTAAAAGGGACTTTCAACCCTGGAGTCGGTACTCCTCGAGCAGGCGTCGCCCGATGATCATTTT
The DNA here is from genome assembly GCF_042881255.1 of Streptomyces sp. NPDC058279. Lineage (NCBI taxonomy): Bacteria > Bacillati > Actinomycetota > Actinomycetes > Kitasatosporales > Streptomycetaceae > Streptomyces > Streptomyces sp. NPDC058279. The sequence goes on from NZ_JBHVYA010000005.1 coordinate 130,719, forward strand.
CTGGATCTCGGCGGTACCTTCACCGATCAGCAGCATCGGGGCTTCCCGGTAGAGGCGCTCGATCTCGTACTCCTTCGAGAACCCGTAGCCACCATGGATGCGGAAGGCGTCCTCCACCACCTCCTTGCAGTATTCGGAGGCGAGGTACTTCGCCATCCCTGCTTCGAGGTCGTTTCGTTCCCCGGAGTCCTTTTTGCGTGCTGCGTTGACCATCATCGCATGGGCGGCTTCGACCTTGGTAGCCATCTCGGCCAGCTTGAACTGAATGGCCTGGTGCTCGGCGATCGCCTTGCCGAAAGTGTGACGTTGCTGGGCATAGGAGACACCCAGCTCGAACGCACGCTGAGCGACGCCGCAGCCACGCGCCGCCACGTTGACGCGGCCGACCTCGACCCCGTCCATCATTTGGTAAAACCCTCGGCCCGTCTGGCCGCCGAGGACGCGATTGGCCGGAATGCGCAGTCCGTCCATGATGAGCTCGGTCGTGTCGACGCCCTTGTAGCCCATCTTGTCGATCTTGCCCGGGATGGTCAGGCCCGGACGGACCTCACCGAAGCCGGGCTCCTTCTCGACCAGGAAGGTCGTCATCGACTTGTGGGGCGCGGTGCCCTCCGGGTGTCCTTCGTCACTCCGGACGAGCACGGCCACCAGCGTGGACGTGCCGCCGTTCGTCAGCCACATCTTCTGGCCGTTCAGGACGTACTCGTCCCCGTCCTTCACCGCCTTGGAGGTGATGGCCGACACGTCCGAGCCCAGGCCCGGCTCGGACATCGAGAACGCGCCGCGGACCTCGCCCAGCGCCATGCGCGGGAGGAAGTGGTCCTTCTGCTCCTGCGTGCCGTGCTGCTTGAGCATGTACGCCACGATGAAGTGGGTGTTGATGATGCCCGAGACGGACATCCAGCCGCGCGCTATCTCCTCGACACACAGCGCGTAGGTGAGCAGCGACTCACCCAGACCGCCGTACTCCTCCGGGATCATCAGCCCGAACAGGCCGAGTTCCTTGAGCCCGTCGACGATCTGCTGCGGGTACTCGTCGCGGTGCTCCAACTCGGTCGCGACCGGGATGATCTCCTTGTCGACGAACTCGCGGACCGTCTTGAGGATCTCGCGCTGGACCTCGTTGAGGCCGGCGGTCTGGGCAAGTCGGGTCATGGCTCTTACTTCCCCTGTTCCTTGAGCTGCGGGCGCCCGGGCTGCTCGCCGCCGCGCTCCTTGATGTACGTCTCGGTCGGGACCATCACCTTGCGCCGGAAGACGCAGACGAGGGTGCCGTCCTGCTTGTAGCCCTTGGTCTCCACGTAGACGATCCCGCGGTCGTTCTTCGACTTCGACGGGGTCTTGTCGAGGACCGTGGTCTCGCCGTAGATGGTGTCGCCGTGGAAGGTCGGCGCCACGTGCCGCAGCGACTCGATCTCCAGGTTGGCGATGGCCTTCCCCGAGACGTCGGGGACCGACATGCCGAGCAGCAGCGAGTAGATGTAGTTGCCGACGACCACGTTCTTGCCGAAGTCGGTGGTGTTCTCGGCGTAGTTGCTGTCCATGTGCAGCGGGTGGTGGTTCATGGTCAGCAGACAGAAGAGGTGGTCGTCGTACTCCGTGACCGTCTTCCCGGGCCAGTGCTTGTAGACCGCGCCGACCTCGAACTCCTCGTACGTACGTCCGAACTGCATGGTGCTCAGGCTCCCGGGATCTCGAACTTGCCGGTGCGCTGCATACCGGCGGCCCGGCCCTTGCCCGCGATGACCAGGGCCATCTTGCGGCTGGCCTCGTCGATCATCTCGTCGCCGAGCATCGCCGAGCCCTTCTTGCCGCCCGCCTCGGAGGTGCACCACTCGTACGCGTCGAGGATCAGCTCGGCGTGGTCGTAGTCCGCCTGGGAGGGGGAGAAGACCTCGTTGGCGGCCTCGACCTGGCCCGGGTGCAGCACCCACTTGCCGTCGAAGCCGAGGGCGGCGGCGCGCCCGGCGACCTCGCGGTATCCGTCGACGTTCTTGATCTGGAGGTAGGGGCCGTCGATCGCCTGCAGGTTGTTCGCCCGGGCGGCCATCAGGATCTTCATCAGGATGTAGTGGTAGGCGTCCGCCGGGTAGCCGGGCGGCTGCTCGCCCACGACGAGCGACTTCATGTTGATCGACGCCATGAAGTCGGCCGGCCCGAAGATGATCGTCTCCACGCGCTGGGAGGCCTGCGCGATCGCGTTGACGTTGTTGAGGCCCTGGGCGTTCTCGATCTGCGCCTCGATGCCGATCTTGCCGACCTCGAAGCCCATCGTCTTCTCGATCTGCGTCAGCAGCAGGTCCAGCGCCACGATCTGCTGGGCGTCCTGGACCTTCGGCAGCATGATGCAGTCGAGGTTCTGGCCCGCGCCCTCGACGACCGTGACGACGTCCCGGTACGTCCAGTGGGTGGTCCAGTCGTTGACGCGCACGACCCGGGTCTTGCCGGTCCAGTCGCCCTCGTTCAGGAACTTGACGATGGTGTGGCGGGCCTCGGGCTTGGCGAGCGGCGCACAAGCGTCCTCCAGGTCGAGGAAGACCTGGTCGGCCGGCAGGCCCTGGGCCTTCTCCAGGAAACGCGGGTTCGAACCCGGCACCGCGAGGCAGGAGCGGCGCGGCCGCAGCCGGTTCACCGGGGAAGCGGGCGTGGTCATGCGGGAACCTCCATGGGGTCGAGCTTGTTCGCTTTGCGGATCTCGTCGACGATACGGCCGATGATCTCCGTGATGCCGAAGTCCTTGGGTGTGAACACGGCCGCGACTCCGGCCGCCTTCAATGTCACCGCGTCGGCGTTGGGGATGATGCCGCCCACGATGACGGGTATGTCGCCCGCCCCCGCGAGGCGCAGGCGGTCCAGCACGTCGGGGACGAGCGCGCAGTGCGAGCCGGACAGGATGGACAGTCCCACGCAGTGCACGTCCTCGGCCAGCGCGGCGGTGGAGATCTCCTCCGGCGTCAGCCGGATGCCCTGGTAGACCACCTCGAAGCCCGCGTCACGGGCCCGCACCGCGATCTGTTCGGCGCCGTTGGAGTGCCCGTCCAGACCGGGCTTGCCGACCAGCAGGCGCAGCCGGCCGGCGCCGAGCTCCTCCGCCGTCCGGGCGACCTTCTCGCGGACGAGGGCCATCGGGGTGCCCTGCTCGGCGGTGACGGCCACCGGGGCCGACGAGACCCCCGTCGGCGCGCGGAACTCGCCGAACACCTCGCGCAGCGCGCTCGCCCACTCCCCTGTGGTGACACCGGCGCGGGCGCACTCCAAGGTGGCCTCCATCAGGTTCTCGGTCCCGGCCGCCGCCTCCTTGAGGCGCTCCAGCGCCTGCCGGGTGGTGGGGAAGACGAACGGGTCGCCCTCGCCCTGGCGGTCCGAGGACTCCTCCCGCTCGGCGCGCCAGCGGCCGATGCGCTCCACGATCTGGGCCTCCACCGCCCCGTCCACCGTCATGATGGCGCCGTCCAGGTCGGCGGTGAGCGGGTTCTCCTCGGTCTGCTGGTAGCAGTTGACGCCGACGATCTTGTCCTCGCCGGCCTCGATCCGGGCCCGCCGCTCGGCGTGCGAGGAGACGAGTTGCGACTTGAGGTACCCCGACTCGACGGCGGCCATCGCGCCGCCCATCTCCTGGATCCGGTCGATCTCCGCCAGGCACTCGGCGACCAGGGACTCGACCTTGGCCTCGATGACGTGGGACCCGGCGAAGATGTCCTCGTACTCCAGCAGGTCGCTCTCGTGCGCGAGGACCTGCTGGATGCGCAGCGACCACTGCTGGTCCCAGGGCCGGGGCAGGCCCAGCGCCTCGTTCCAGGCGGGCAGCTGCACCGCGCGGGCGCGGGCGTCCTTGGAGAGGGTGACCGCGAGCATCTCCAGCACGATGCGCTGGACGTTGTTTTCCGGCTGCGCCTCGGTCAGTCCGAGGGAGTTGACCTGGACGCCGTACCGGAAGCGCCGCTGCTTGGCGTCCTCGATGCCGTAGCGCTCGCGGGTGACCTGGTCCCAGATCCGGCCGAAGGCGCGCATCTTGCACATCTCCTCGATGAAGCGGACGCCCGCGTTCACGAAGAAGGAGATACGGGCGACGACCTCACCGAAACGTTCCTCCGGGACCTGCCCGGAGTCGCGCACCGAGTCCAGGACGGCGATCGCGGTGGACATCGCGTACGAGATCTCCTGGACCGGGGTCGCCCCCGCCTCCTGGAGGTGGTACGAGCAGATGTTGATCGGGTTCCACTTCGGGATGTGGTTGACCGTGTACGCGATCATGTCCGTCGTCAGGCGGAGCGAGGGCCCGGGCGGGAAGACGTGCGTCCCGCGCGAGAGGTACTCCTTGACGATGTCGTTCTGGGTGGTGCCCTGGAGCTTGGAGATGTCCGCGCCCTGCTCCTCGGCGGCCACCTGATAGAGCGCCAGCAGCCACATGGCCGTGGCGTTGATCGTCATCGAGGTGTTCATCTGCTCCAGGGGGATGTCCTGGAACAGTCGCCGCATGTCGCCCAGGTGGGAGACCGGGACCCCGACCCGGCCGACCTCGCCGCGGGCGAGGATGTGGTCGGGGTCGTAGCCGGTCTGCGTCGGAAGGTCGAACGCGACCGACAGGCCGGTCTGGCCCTTGGCGAGGTTGCGGCGGTACAGCTCGTTGGACGCCTCGGCCGTGGAGTGGCCGGCGTACGTCCGCATGAGCCACGGACGGTCTTTCTGGCGCTCTGTCATCTCAGGCTGTCCCTTTGGCCCTTGAACGGTCTCGGACGGTCGGGCGAATCAGATGTTCCGGAAGCGGTTGATGGCGTCCAGGTGCTTGGCGCGCATCTCGTGGTCGCGGATGCCCAGGCCCTCCTCGGGGGCGAGGGCGAGGACGCCGACCTTGCCCTGGTGGAGGTTGCGGTGGACGTCGTACGCCGCCTGGCCGGTGTCCTCCAGGGAGTAGACCTTGGAGAGGGTCGGGTGGATCTTGCCCTTGGCGATCAGGCGGTTGGCCTCCCAGGCTTCGCGGTAGTTGGCGAAGTGGGAGCCGATGATGCGCTTGAGGGACATCCACAGGTAGCGGTTGTCGTACTCGTGCATGTAGCCCGAGGTGGAGGCGCAGGTGGTGATGGTGCCGCCCTTGCGGGTGACGTAGACGGACGCGCCGAAGGTCTCGCGGCCGGGGTGCTCGAAGACGATGTCGATGTCCTCGCCGCCGGTCAGCTCGCGGATGCGCTTGCCGAAGCGCTTCCACTCCTTCGGGTCCTGGGTGTGCTCGTCCTTCCAGAACGTGTATCCCTCGGCGTTGCGGTCGATGACCGCGTCGGCGCCCATGGCCCGGCAGATGTCGGCCTTCTCGGGGGAGGAGACGACACAGATCGGGTTGGCGCCGCCGGCCAGGGCGAACTGGGTGGCGTAGGAGCCGAGGCCGCCGCTGGCGCCCCAGATCAGCACGTTGTCGCCCTGCTTCATGCCGGCGCCGTTGCGCGAGACCAACTGGCGGTAGGCGGTGGAGTTCACCAGGCCCGGCGAGGCGGCCTCCTCCCAGCTGAGGTGGTCGGGCTTGGGCATCAGCTGGTTCGACTTGACCAGGGCGATCTCCGCCAGGCCGCCGAAGTTGGTCTCGAAGCCCCAGATGCGCTGCTCGGGGTCGAGCATCGTGTCGTTGTGGCCGTCGGAGGACTCCAGCTCGACCGACAGGCAGTGCGCGACGACCTCGTCGCCCGGCTTCCAGGCGTTGACGCCGGGGCCGGTGCGCAGCACGACGCCCGCGAGGTCGGAGCCGATGACGTGGTACGGCAGGTCGTGGCGCTTGGTGAGCTCCGACAGGCGCCCGTAGCGCTCCAGGAAGCTGAAGGTGGACACCGGCTCGAAGATCGAGGTCCACACGGAGTTGTAGTTGACCGAGGAGGCCATGACGGCCACCAGGGCCTCGCCCGGACCGAGTTCGGGAACCGGGACCTGGTCGAGGTGCAGGGACTTGCGCGGGTCCTTCTCGCGGGTGGTGAGCCCGGTGAACATCTCCGCCTCGTCCTTGTGCACGGTGATCGCGCGGTACGAGTCGGGGAGCGGCAGGGCCGCGTAGTCGGCGGCCGTCGCGGCCTGCGACTGGATCGCGTCCAGGATGTCCTTCACGGTGTTGCCTCCGGCTAAGCGCTGATGAGGGTGCGCTGAGGGGATACGCGGCTGCGCGGTACGGGTGTGGTGCGGGAGTGGTGTGGTGCCGTCGGTCCGGCGAAAGCGGTGGTGCGGCGACGCCTGTGGTGGGGCGTACGGGGGCCTGGTGACGCAGGCATCCGGGGCGCGATCCGTGCCGGGTGGACGTGGACCGCGGGGACATCCGGACCACTTCAACGTATGGCACCCCGTGTCACTCAGCAAGGCACCGCGTGCCAAAACTTTCTCTCATTTGCCTATTGACCTGCGCAGATGAGCGATGATCGATCAGAGTTACCGGCGAGTAGGGGCAACCCGGACAAACGGAAGGGCCGCCCCCCGTTGTGGGAGGCGGCCCGAGTGGCCCGTGTGACCGGAGTCGCTACTTGTTCATCCTGAGGGCCTCTTCGATGGTCCGCATGACCTCGTCGAGCGGGGCGTCCGTGCGGGCCACCGCCACCAGGACCTCGCCCTCCGTGCGGACCGCCGCCGGGGCGGCCGACGCGCCGGTGAGGGTGCGCCCCGCGCCGATCCCCGAACCGAAGGTCTTGCGCACGATCGAGAAGGCGTGGTCCAGCTGCGCTTCCACGTCCCCCTGGCCGCCCGCGCGCAACCAGCGCCGCAGCACGTGGTTGTGGGCCGTGACCACCGCCGAGGCGGCGACCTCCGCCAGCAGCGGGTCGTCGTTGCCGTCGGCGTGGTCCTGCTCGTCGAAGTGGGCCAGCAGATAGCGCGTGAACAGCCGCTCGTACCGGGCCACCGAGGCGATCTCCCGCTCCCGCAGCGCCGGCACCTCGCGGGTGAGCCGGTAGCGCTCCACCGACACCGCCGGCGAGGCGGCGTACATCTTCATGACTTCCTTGATCCCCCGGCACACCGTGTCGAGCGGGTGCTCGTGCGCCGGGGCCACGTCGAGGACGGCCTCGGCGCGGGTCAGGGTGTCGTCGTGGTCCGGGAAGATCGCCTCTTCCTTGGACCGGAAGTGCCGGAAGAAGGTCCGGCGGGCCACCCCGGCGGTCGCGGCGATCTCGTCGACCGTCGTGGCCTCGTACCCCTTCGTCGCGAACAGCTCCATGGCGGCGGCCGCCAGCTCGCGGCGCATCTTGAGCCGCTGAGCGGCCGCCTTGGTGCCGGCCGTGCTCTCCGGGGCGTCGGACGCCGTGGCGGCGCGGGGCGAGGTCTTGGCGGGCTGGGACATAGAGCGAAAGTACTTCATTCGCGCAGGAGAGCGCGCCTGAGGGGGGCGGGAGGTGGGTGGATGCGGGGGAGGGCCGGCACTGGGCACACAGTGCTCGTCGGGAGGGTTCGTCCGCCGTGAGGGTCCGGCGGACCCGAGGAGCCCTCCCCACGCATCCGGCTCGCGGTCCCGGGCGTCGCGACGCCCGGGGGGCGGATCACCGGCGGGCGTACTCACGGAATCCGCGGCCGGTCTTCCGGCCCAGGCAACCCGCCGCGACCAAGTGCTCCAGCAGCGGCGAGGGCGCCAGGCCCGGGTCACGGAACTCCTGGTGGAGCACCTTCTCGATGGCCAGGGAGACGTCCAGGCCGACCACGTCGAGCAGCTCGAACGGCCCCATCGGGTAGCCGCCGCCCAGCTTCATCGCGGCGTCGATGTCGTCGATGCCCGCGTAGTGCTGCTCGACCATCTTGATCGCGTTGTTGAGGTACGGGAACAGCAGCGCGTTGACGATGAAACCGGCCCGGTCGCCGCAGTCGACCGCGTGCTTGCGGACCTTCCCGCAGACCTCGCGGACCGTGGCGTGCACGTCGTCGGAGGTCAGGACGGTACGCACCACCTCGACCAGCTTCATCGCCGGCGCCGGGTTGAAGAAGTGCATGCCGATCACGTCCTGCGGGCGCGAGGTCGCGCGCGCCACGGCGATCACCGGCAGCGACGAGGTGGTGGTGGCCAGCACCGCCCCCGGCTTGCAGACCTTGTCCAGGCCCGCGAACAGCTCCTGCTTGACCGCCAGGTCCTCGGCGACGGCCTCCACGGCCAGGTCCACCTCGGCGAAGGCGTCCAACGAGCCCGCCGGCGTGATCAGCGCCAGGGTCTTCGCCGCGCCGTCCTCGGTCAGCCGGCCCTTGGACACCGCACGGCCCAAGGACTTGCCGATCGCGGCCTTCGCGGCCTCCGCCTTCTCCTGGCTGCGGGCCGCCAGCACCACCGGGTAGCCGGCCTGCGCGAAGACCTGCGCGATGCCGCTCGCCATGGTGCCGGAGCCGGCCACGCCGACCGAGGCGACGGCGCGGCCGGCGCCGAGCAGCGACCCGTCCAGCGGGGTCTGCAGGTCCCGCACGATCACCGGGCTGCCCGGGGCCTCGTACGTGTAGAACCCGCGCCCGGCCTTCTGCCCCGTCAGGCCCGCCTCGGCGAGGTGCCCGAGGATGGGGGCCGGGGCGTGCAGCCGGTCGCCGGAGGAGGCGTACATGGCCTCCAGGACGGTACGGGCGGTGTCCACGCCGATCAGGTCCAGCAGGGCGAGCGGGCCCATCGGCAGACCGCAGCCGAGCCGCATCGCCGCGTCGATGTCCTCGCGGGAGGCGTACTTCGACTCGTACATGGCGGCGGCCTGGTTCAGGTAGCCGAAGAGCAGGCCGTCCGCGACGAAACCGGGACGGTCGCCGACCGCGACGGGCTCCTTGCCGAGTTCGCGGGCCAGCTCGGTGACCGCCTGGACGGCGGGCGGCGCGGTCAGCACGCAGGAGACGACCTCGACCAGCTTCATCGCCGGCGCCGGGTTGAAGAAGTGCAGGCCCAGGACCCGCTCGGGGCGCTGGGACTCGGCGGCCAGGCGGGTCACCGAGAGGGCGTTGGTGCCGGTGGCCAGGATGGTGTCCGGGCGGACGACCGCGTCCAGTTCGCGGAACAGCCGCTGCTTGAGGGCGTAGTCCTCGGGGACGACCTCGATGACGAGGTCGGCGTCCGCGGCGGCGCCCAGTTCGGTGAACGTGCGGAACCGGGCGAGCACGGAGTCGCGCTCGGGCTCGGTGAGGCGCTCCCGGGCGACGGAGCGGGCCGTCGCGGCGGCGAGCGCGGCGGTGGCCCGCCGGCCCGCGCCTTCACTGACGTCGATGCCGATGACCTCGCGGCCGGCCCGGGCGAGGACCTCGGCGATGCCGGTGCCCATCGTGCCGAGACCGACGACGGCGATGGTCTGGAGGGTGGATTGACTGGACGTGGACGGACGGTCCATCGCGGGACTCCAGTGGAAGAGGGTGACGACTGAGGGCGCGGCGCGCGGCGCACAGCACGCGGCCGGGGATTCCGCACAGGGGTGCCCGAAGGGCGGGAGAACGGCCGACCCTGTCCCGGGGCCGTGCCGTACGTGGAGCGTCGTGCGTGAGCGCCGTACCCGGACGTGCGGCACGGGGCGCGCGGTACCTGGGGTACCGGACCGACTGGTACGGGGCGGCTGCGTCACCAGGCCGGTCCCGTACGTGTTGAGGGGAGCGTAACCCGTCGGTAACCCGTTGGCCAGAGCAGGGGAATGGGCAACGGATGTGACGTACACCGCTGCGGCCCTAGTGCTGTGGCCGGGAAGGTCCACCGGGTGGCGGCGCCCGGCACGGCACCTCCCTGCGTTGTCGGACCACGGAAGTACGTCCGGTACGAGCCGGGGCCCTCCGCCTTGCGATGCACCGCACCGAACGCCGCGACCCGGCAAACCTTCCCGGCCACAGCACTAGGGTGGGGGCGTGAACCAGGTACTGGAGCGGCTGCGCGGCGAAGCGGGACGGTCGGCGGAGTACGAAGCGCTGCTGGCGGCCGGCCCCGACGGGCTCGCGGACGCGCTGACTTCGCCCGGACGACCCCTGTGGGCCCGCGAACTGGCCGCGTACCGGCTGGGGATGGCGGGGGACCGGCGGGCCTTCGAGGCGCTGGTGCTGCTGCTCAACCACCGCGACCCGCCGCGCTGCGAGGCCGCGGCCCAGGCGTTGGCCGTCCTCGGCGACCCGCGCACGGCCCGCGCCGCGGCGGCCCTGGCGACGAACGAACTGCGCACGGCCTACGCCCTGCACCCGGTGCGCCTGCTCACCGCCCTGCGGGCCCCCGAGTCGGCGCCCGCGCTGATCCGCACGCTCTCCCGGCTGCTCGCGCCGCACGACCCGTACTGGCGCGTCGCCCTGGCGTGCGTCGAGGGCCTCGGCACCCTGGCCGACCCGCGCGCCCACGACGTCCTGACCCGCGCCCAGTCCCACCCCCGCCTGGCGGTCGCGGCCACCGCCTCCCTGCGCGCGCTGCCCGCCCCGGGCGGGGCGGGCAGCTGACCGGGCGGGCGCGCCCGGCGGCCGTCAGCCCCGGAAGCCCAGGAGCCCGTGCAGGGTCGAGCCGCCGGCGGAGCGCGGGAGGGCGCGGGTCGCGGCGGTCGGCTTGGGGGCCGGCCCGGCCGGGCAGGTGGCGTCCGCCGTCTTGCCCGTGCGCAGGTAGGCCGCCAACTTGTCGTCCAGGCACTTGTTGCCGCTCAGCGCGATCCCGTGGTTGCCGCCGCCCTCCTCGACCACCAGGGCCGCGCCCTTGAGCTTGTCCCGCATGCTCAGCGCGCCGTCGAACGGGGTCGCCGCGTCCTCCGTCGCCTGGAACAGCAGCGCCGAGGAGAGGTCGGCGTTCGTCACGTCCGGCGCGGCGAGCGGCTCGGTCTTCCAGAACGCGCACGGCGCGTTGTACCAGGCGTTGTTCCAGGTCATGAAGGGCGCCTCGGCGTGCGTGCGCCACATGTCGGCCCGCCAGGTGTTCCAGTCCTTCGGCCACGCCGAGTCCCGGCACTGCACGGCCGTGTACACGCTGTAGCCGTTGCCCGCCGCCGGCTCGACCGCGCCGAACCGCTCGTACGCCGCCACCAGCGGCTTCTCGTCCTTGGCCACCGAGTACGCGGAGAACGCCTCGGCCAGGTTCGGCCAGTAGCCGTCGTAGTACCCGCCCGGCATGAAGGTGTCCTCCAGCTCGGACGCGCCGACCTTCCCGCCCGCCGGCGTCTGACGCAGCGCCTCGCGCATCTCGTACCAGCGGCGCTCGACCTCCGCCGGGTCGCCGCCGAGCCGGTACTTCTCGTCGTACCGCGCCACCCACGCCAGGAACGCCTTGTGACGGGCGTCGAAAGCACGGTCCTGGGCGAGGTTGTCCTCGTACCAGACCCCGCCCGGGTCGACGACGGAGTCCAGGACCAGGCGGTGCACCCGGTCCGGGTGGAGCTTGGCGTACACCGCGCCGAGGTAGGTCCCGTACGAGTAGCCGAAGTAGCTGAGCTTCGCCGCCCCCAGGGCGGTGCGCAGCGTCTCCAGGTCGCGGGCCGCCGAGACGGTGTCGATGTACGGGAGCACGTCCGCGTGCTTGGTCTGGCAGGACTCGGCGAAGGACTTGACCCGGTCGAGGTTGGCCTGCTCGGCGCGCCCGTCGGTGGGGACGGAGTCCGGCCGCACCGGGGCGAAGTAACCGGCGGCGCAGTCCAGGGTCGGCTCGCTCTTGCCGACGCCGCGCGGGTCGAACCCGATCACGTCGTACGCCGCGGCCACGTCCTTCGGCAGCGCGGAGGCGACGAAACCGGCCAGCGCCCGGCCGCTGCCGCCCGGCCCGCCGGGGTTGACCAGCAGCGGACCCTGTGACTTCGCCGCCGTGTGCCGGACCCGGGTCAGCGCCAGGGAGATCTGCCGGCCGCCGGGGTTGTCGTGGTCGAGCGGGACCTTGAGGGAGGCGCACTGCAGCGAGGGGTAGCGGGTGGTCGCGCAGCCGGTCCAGCGCAGCGGCGCCGCCGCCGATCCGGTCGGGCCCGCCGTGCTCGGGCCCGCCGCGCCGGCCGGGGCGGCCGTGACCGGCGTGGTGAGGGCGGCGACGGTCGCGATCGAGAGCAGGACGGCGGCACGGTTCTTGACCTTCACAGAGCCGCGCGTCTTCAGGGGGTCGAGCATGGGGCCTCCCAGCCGAGGGTTCTGGGCGGAATCGTCCCGGAAACCGCGCCCGGAAGCCCGGATGGCGCCGCTCATTGGCCCGATGTGATGAGCGTTCAGGGGCCGTACGAGGTCACAGGAGGCTGAGCTGGACCGGATCGGCGGGCGACGCCGGCCCGGCCGGGCGTTCGGGGAGGGGAATCCTGCGGGCCGCGCCCCGCCGGGAAGGTCCGATGCCGAATTCGGCGGCGAGTTCGTGGACTTGTCGGGTGATCTGCCGCTGGTACCAGGTGGGTGCGTACGAGCCGCCCGCGTACATCCGCTCGTACCGTTCGACGAGGTGGGGGTGGTGGGCCCCCAGCCACGCCGTGAACCACTCGCGGGCACCGGGCCGCAGATGGAGTACCAGCGGGGTCACGGAGGTCGCCCCGGACTCGGCGACGGCCCGGACGGTGGCCCGCAACTGCTCCGGGGAGTCCCCGAGGAAGGGGATCACCGGGGCCATCAGCACCCCGCACTCGATCCCGGCGTCGGTGAGGGTCCGTACGGCTCCCAGCCGGGCGGCGGGGGAGGGCGTGCCGGGTTCGACGGTCCGCCACAGGGCGCTGTCGGTGAAGCCGACGGAGACGCAGACGCCGACCTCGGTGACCTCGGCGGCCCGGCGCAGGAGCGGGAGGTCGCGCAGGATCAGGGTCCCCTTGGTCAGGATGGAGAAGGGGTTGGCCCGGTCGCGCAGGGCCTCGATGATCCCGGGCATCAGGCGGTAGCGGCCTTCGGCGCGCTGGTAGCAGTCGACGTTGGTGCCCATGGCGACGTGCGCGCCGGTCCACCGGCTCGAAGCGAGTTCGCGGCGCAGCAGCTCGGGGGCGTTGGTCTTGACGACGATCTGCGAGTCGAAGTCGATGCCGGTGTCGAGGTCGAGGTAGCTGTGGGTCTTGCGGGCGAAGCAGTACACGCAGGCGTGACTGCACCCGCGGTACGGGTTGACCGTCCACTCGAACGGCATGCGCGAGGCGCCGGGAACCCGGTTGAGGATCGTGCGGGCGCGGACCTCGTGGAAGGTGATCCCGCGGAACTCGGGGGTGTCGAAGGTCCGCGTGACGACGGAGGCGGCCCCGAAGAGCGCCCCTGCCGCGTCGGGGGCCCCGGGGCCGCCCGTCAGATTGTCCCAGCGCATGAGCGCCTCCCTCGGTGTCTCGACCCTCCCGAGAATAGAACAAACGTTCCCATGATCGTGCGGGCCGAACCCCGCGGTGATGTCATCGGCGCCCGCGAAGGACCAGGGCGACCGCGCCCCCGGCCGCGGCCGCGCGGAGGCTCTCCGCCGGGGCTCGGCCCCGTCTCCGCGCGCTGCGACGCCCGACCCGGATTTGGGCGCCCGCCCCGGAGGTGGTTGGCTGGCCGCGACGAGCGGACACAACTGCTGGAGGAACAGCCATGGCGCAGGTCGAGGCCACCACGGAGCGGATCATCGCGGCCGACGCGGAGACCGTGTTCGACGCGCTTGCGGACTACACCGGGACCCGGGGCAAGCTGCTGCCCGAGCACTTCAGCGAGTACGAGGTGCGCGAGGGCGGCGACGGCGAGGGCACCCTCGTCCACTGGAAGCTCCAGGCCACCAGCAAGCGCGTACGGGACTGCCTGCTGGAGGTCAGCGAGCCCACTGACGGACAGCTCGTCGAGAAGGACCGCAACTCCTCCATGGTCACCACCTGGACCGTGACGCCGGCCGGCGAGGGCAAGTCCAAGGCCGTCGTCTCCACCGTGTGGAACGGCGCCGGCGGCGTCGGCGGCTTCTTCGAGCGCACCTTCGCGCCCAAGGGCCTCGGCCGCATCTACGACACCGTGCTCGCCAACCTGGCCGCCGAAGTCGAGGGCTGAGCAAGGCCGTTGCCCGAAAGGGCAGCCGGGCGGCTCACCGGTTCGGGTGCGATTCCCGGCCCCGGTGGGCACGCCCCGGCGCGGCTCGCGGCCCGGGCGTGGCCCCCGGCCGGGAGGGCCCCCGGCCGCTAGGGTGGACCGTCCGCGACCCGACCCACCGGGGGACCGATGAAGATCCTCATCTCCGCCGACATGGAAGGCGCCACCGGCGTCACCTGGCCCGCCGACGTACTGCCCGGCACCCCGCAGTGGGAACGCTGCCGGTCCCTGTTCACCTCCGACGTGAACGCGGCCGTCCTCGGCTTCTTCGACGGCGGCGCCGACGAGGTCCTCGTCAACGAGGCGCACTGGACCATGCGCAACCTGCTGCTGGAGCGGCTCGACGAGCGCGCCGAGATGCTCACCGGCCGGCACAAGTCCCTCTCCATGGTCGAGGGCGTCCAACACGGCGACGTCGACGGCATCGCCTTCGTCGGCTACCACACCGGCGCCGGCGCCGAGGGCGTACTCGCCCACACCTACCTCGCCAACAGCATCACCGGCGTCTGGCTCAACGGGGTCCCCGCGAGCGAGGGCCGGCTGAACGCCCACGTCGTCGCCGAGTACGGCGTCCCCGTCATCCTGGTCACCGGAGACGACCTGACCTGCGCCGACGCCTCCGGTTACGCGCCCGGCGCGGAGAGCGTCGCCGTCAAGGACCACGTCTCGCGCTACGCGGCGGTATGCCGCACCCCCGCCCGTACCGCCGCCGACATCCGCACCGCCGCCAAGCGGGCGACCCGGCTGGCGGTCCGCCACGAACCGCACGCGCGCGGGCCCTTCACCGTCGAGGTGGAGTTCGACGCCGAGCACCTGCCGGCCGCCGCGACGGTGATCCCCGGTGTCGCCCGTTCGGGCGAGCGCCGGATCGCGTACACCAGCGAGACCATGTTCGAGGGCATCCGTACCTTCAAGGCGGTCACGACGGTCGTCTCGGCTGCCGTGGAGGAGCAGTATGGCTGACATGCAGCCCATGCGTTCGACCGACGGCCCCGCGGACGGGACCGTGGCCACCGACGGCGCCATGGACCGGACGGCGCTCGACGAAGCGGTCGCGTTCACCTCCGGCCTCATCCGCATCGACACCACCAACCGCGGCGCCGGCGACTGCCGGGAACGACCCGCCGCCGAGTACGTCGCCGAGCGGCTCGCCGCCACCGGTCTGGAACCGGTCCTGCTGGAACGGACCCCGGGACGCACCAACGTGGTCGCCCGGATCGAGGGCAGTGACCCGTCCGCCGACGCCCTCCTCGTCCACGGCCACCTCGACGTGGTCCCGGCCGAGGCCGCGGACTGGAGCGTGGACCCCTTCTCGGGCGAGGTCCGCGACGGCGTGGTCTGGGGCCGCGGAGCGGTCGACATGAAGAACATGGACGCGATGGTGCTGGCCGTCGTCCGGGCCTGGGCGCGGGCCGGTACCAAGCCCCGCCGGGACATCGTGCTCGCCTTCACCGCCGACGAGGAGGACAGCGCGGTCGACGGATCGGGATTCCTCGCCGACCACCACCCCCACCTGTTCGCGGGCTGTACCGAGGGCATCAGCGAATCCGGCGCCTTCACCCTGCACACCGGCCCGGGTCGGCCCCTCTACCCGATCGCCGCCGGGGAACGCGGTACCGCTTGGCTGAAGCTGACGGCGCACGGCACCGCCGGCCACGGCTCCAAGCCCAACCGCGCCAACGCCGTCACCCGCCTCGCCGCGGCCGTCGCGCGGATCGGCGCCCACGAGTGGCCCGTCCGGCTGACCGACACCGTCGCCGCCTGCCTGACCGAACTCGCCGCGGTCCAGGGGCTGTCCGTCAACCCGCGCGCACGCGACACAGACCTCGACGCACTCCTCGGCAAGCTCGGGCCGGCCGCCGGACTGGTCGAGGCCACGCTCCGCAACAGTGCCAACCCGACCATGTTCACCGCCGGTTACAAATTGAACGTCATCCCGGAGCACGCCACCGCCTACGTCGACGGGCGGATGTTGCCCGGGGGCGAGGACGAGTTCATCGCCACCCTCGACGAACTCACCGGACCCGACGTGCGCTGGGAGTTCCACCACCGGGAAGTGTCACTCGAAGCCCCCGTCACCGGACGGACCTTCGGCATCCTGCGCGAGAGCGTCGAGCACTTCGATCCCGAAGGGCACGTGGTGCCGTTCTGCATGGCGGGCGGCACCGACGCCAAGCAGTTCTCCCGGCTCGGCATCACCGGCTACGGCTTCTCCCCGCTCAAGCTGCCGCCCGGCTACGACTACTGGTCCCTCTTCCACGGCGTGGACGAGCGGGTACCCGTGGACGCCCTGCACTTCGGGGTCCGGGTGCTCGACCGCGCGCTGCGCGCCCTGTGACGGGGGCCGGGCGATGACGGCACCGGCAGCCGGGTCCTACGGGAGTTGGCCCTCGCCCATCGACGCCGCGTTGGCCGCCTCGCTCGACGGGCGGCCCGAGTACGTGGGCACGGTCGGCCCCGAGGTGTGGTGGACCGAGCCCCGACCGGCCGAGGGAGGCCGCCGCACCCTGGTCCGCAGGCCCGCCGACGGGGGCCCCGAGCGGTCGGTGCTGGACGCCCCCTGGAACGTCCGCAGCCGGTTCACCGAGTACGGGGGCCGCCCCTGGGCCGGTACCGCCCGCGCCGCCGGCGGGCCGCTGGTGGTGTTCGTCCACCACGCAGACCAGCGGCTGTACGCGTACGAGCCCGACGCGCCCGGCGGGCCGCCGCCCCGGCCGCTCACCCCGTCCTCGGCGGTGGGCGGCGGGTTGCGCTGGGCCGACCCGGTGCTGCGCGGCGGCGAAGTGTGGTGCGTACTGGAGGAGTTCACCGGCCCCGCGCCCACCGACGTGCGCCGCGTGGTGGCGGCCGTGCCGTTGGACGGATCGGCCGCCGAGGACCGGTCCCGGGTGCGCGAACTGACCGACGACCGGCACCGGTTCACCACCGGACCCCGGATCTCCCCGGACGGGCGGTTCGCGGCCCGGCTGGTGTGGGACCACCCCCGGATGCCCTGGGACGGCACGGAACTGCTGCTGGCCGAGATCACCGAAGCGGAGGTCGCCGAAGCGGAGGTCACCGGGGCCGAGGTCACCGGGGCCGACGTGCTCGGCGAGCCCCGCACCGTGCTCGGCGGACCTGACGAGGCCGTGGCCCAGGTGGAGTGGGCCGCCGACGGGACGCTCCTCGCGGTGAGCGACCGCGGCGGCTGGTGGAACCCGTACCGCGTCGACCCGGACACCGGCGAGGTCGTCAACCTGTGCCCGCGCGAGGAGGAGTTCGGCGGCCCACTGTGGAAGCCCGGCCTGTCCTGGCTCGCCCCGCTGCCGGACCGGCTGATCGCCGTCCTGCACGGCCGGGGCTCCTCGGTGCTCGGCGTGCTCGACCCCGACACCGCTGACCTGGTCGACGCGGCCGGGCCGTGGACCGCCTGGCAACCCACCCTCGCCGTCCACGACACGCGGGTCTACGGGGTCGCCGCCAGCCCGCGCAGCGGCTACGAGGTGGTCGAGCTGGACACCGCCTCCGGCCACGCCCGGGTCATCGGAGCCCGGGCCGCCGCCCCCGTGGACCCCGCGTACTTCCCCGAACCGCAGAGCCGGACCTTCCTCGGCCCGGGCGGCCGGGAGATCCACGCCCACGTCTACCCGCCGCACCACCCCGACCGGCCGGCGCCCGCCGACGAGCTGCCCCCGTACGTGGTCTGGGCGCACGGTGGCCCGACCGATCACGTGCCGCCCGTACTGGACCTGCACATCGCCTACTTCACCTCGCGGGGCATCGGCGTCGTCGAGGTCAACTACGGTGGCTCCTCCGGCTACGGCCGCGCCTACCGCGAGCGGCTGCGCGAGCAGTGGGGCGTGGTCGACGTGGAGGACTGCGCGGCCGTGGCCCGGGCCCTGGCCGCCGAAGGCACCGCCGATCCGGACCGGCTCGCGATCCGCGGCGCCAGCGCCGGCGGCTGGACGGCGGCGGCCTCCCTGGCCGCGACCGACCTGTACGCCTGCGCGGCGATCAGCTACCCCGTGCTGGACCTGACGGGCTTCGCGGCCGAGACCCATGACCTGGAGTCCCACTACGTCGACGGCCTGGCCGGGCCGCCGCAGGTCCTGGCGGTGCGCTGCCGCGAACGCTCCCCGGTGGCCCGCGCCGACCGGGTCACCGCCCCCTTCCTGCTGCTGCAGGGCCGCGACGACCCGGTCTGCCCGCCGGCCCAGGCCGAGCGCTTCCTGGCCGCGCTGCGGGGCCGCTCGGTGCCGCACGCGTACCTCACCTTCGCGGGCGAGGGCCACGGCTTCCGGCGCGCGGACACCATGGTCCGGGCGCTGGAGGCCGAACTCGCCCTCTACGTCAAGGTGTTCGGCACCGAGCGGACGGACGTACCGGAGCTGACCCTGGAGCCCTGAGGCCGTTCGGGCCGGGTACGGACCCGTCGTCGGACATAGGCTGGAGGGATGGTCGATCTCCATTACCTGCGTGAAGGCCCCCGCGTCGCGATCCGCGGCTACCGTGCCGCCGACGGCCCCGAGTTCACCGCCCGCGCCCGCGAGAGCCGGGACCTGCACCGGCCCTGGCTGTTCCCGCCCGACACGGTCGAGGGCTACGAGTCCTACGCGGCCCGGTTCGACGGTGACCGGGGCGCCGGCTTCCTCGTCTGCGAACGCGCCACCGGCGCACTGGCCGGTTTCGTCAACGTCAACAACATCGTCCGCGGCGCCTTCCAGTGCGGCGCCCTCGGCTACGGGGCGTTCGCCCACGCGGCGGGGCGCGGACTGCTCGGCGAGGCGTTCGGCCTGGTCCTGACCCACGCCTTCGCCCCGGCCGCGGAGGGCGGCCTCGGCCTGCACCGACTGGAGGCCAACATCCAGCCCGGCAACGCCGGCTCCCTCGCGCTCGTACGCCGGCACGGCTTCCGCCGGGAGGGGTTCTCCCCCGACTTCCTCCGCGTCGACGGCGCCTGGCGGGACCACGAGCGCTGGGCGCTGATCGCGCCTTAGGACACCCGTAGGGCATCCGTCGGTCATCCGTGGGCCATCGCTTTGCGCAATCCTGACCGGTGGTGATCCGCGGAACCTCTGTGCACCGGCCGGTACGGCGTGTTCCATTCCTTCATGGCCACCACCGTCCGACGTGCTCCGCTGACCCTCCCCGCCGCCCCGCTCGGCCCCGAGAACCCGCTGCCCGCCCTGCGCGCGCCCGCCGAGGTACACGTACTGGACGAGCGGGCGCGGCAGGGGCTGCCGCGCGAAATGGCCCGCCAGATCGGCTACGAACCGCTGCGATCGCTGCTGCCCGTCCGTGTCCGCGACGGGTACGAACGCACCCGCCGCAAGCGGGACTTCGAAGCGATCGTCATCGAGAACGCCCAGCTGCGGGTCACCGTCCTACCCGAGCTCGGCGGCCGGATCCACTCGCTCGTCCACCTCCCCACCGGGCGCGAACTCCTCTACCGCAACCCGGTGTTCCAGCCCGCGAACTTCGCCCTCAACGGCGCCTGGTTCTCGGGCGGCGTGGAATGGAACATCGGCGCGACCGGGCACACCACCTTGTCCTGCGCCCCGCTGCACGCCGCGCTCGTCCCGGCGCCGGACGGCGGTGTGATGGTCCGGCTGTGGGAGTGGGAGCGGCTGCGCGACCTGCCGTTCCAGGTGGACCTGTGGCTGCCGGGGGACTCGGAGTTCCTCTACGTGGGCGTCCGCGTGCGCAACCCGCACGAGCGGCCCGTCCCCGTCTACTGGTGGTCCAACATCGCCGTCCCCGAGGACCCCGGGACCCGGGTGCTGGCGCCGGCGGACGAGGCGTGGCACTTCGGCTACGAGCGCTCGCTGCGACGGGTTCCGGTCCCGGAGTGGGAGGGCGCGGACCGTACGTACCCGACGCGCGGCGAGCACCCCGCCGACTTCTTCTACGAGGTCCCGGAGGGCGCCCGACCGTGGATCGCCTCCCTCGACGCCGAGGGCCGCGGACTCGTACAGACCTCCACCGCGCGCCTGCGCGGGCGCAAGCTGTTCACGTGGGGATCGGGCGACGGCGGCCGGCGGTGGCAGGAGTGGCTGACCGAACCCGGCACGGGGGGCTACGCCGAGATCCAGGCGGGGCTCGCCCGGACCCAACTGGAGCACGTACGCCTGGAGGCCGGGGCGGAGTTCGACTGGTTGGAGGCGTACGGGCCGCTCGGCGCGGACCCCGCCACCGTGCACGGCCCCGACTGGGCGGCGGCGCGCGGCGCGGCCTCGGCGGCGCTGGACGCGGCGCTGCCCGCCGAGCGGGTGGCGCAGGCGTACACGGCGTGGCGCGCGGCGGCCGACGAGGCGCCGGGGGAGCGGTTGGCGACGGGCTCCGGGTGGGGCGCGCTGGAGGTGCTCTGCGGGGGCTTCAAGCTGCCCGGCACCCCGTTCCCGGAGTCGACGCTCGGCGAGGCCCAGACGCCCTGGCTGGAACTGTGGCGGACCGGGGTCTTCCCCGCGCCCCGCCGGGTGGCGCCGCCGGGTGACACCCTGGTGGCCCCGCACTGGCGGGACATGCTGGAGACGGCCCCCGCCGACCCGCTGACCGAGTACCACCTGGGCGTCGCCCAGTGGCACGCCGGCGACACGGCCCAGGCCGTACGCAGTTGGGAGCGCGGCCTGGCGCTGGCGCCCTCGCGGTGGCCGTTGCTGAGGTGCCTGGCGGTGGCCGACGCGCTGGCCGGTGACCCCGAACGGGCCGCGGACCGCTACGCGGAGGCGTTCGAGGACCTGGCGTTGGAGAGCCGGGGCGGCGAACCGTGGCTCGCGGCGGAATCCGCGCTGGGACGGGAGGCGCTGACGGCCCTGCTGGCGGCCGGCCGGCTCGCGGCGGCGCGCTCCGTCTGGGACCGGCTGCGGCCCACGCTGCGCGAGCACGGCCGCTTCCGGTTGCTCGCGGCGCGGCTGTTGTCGGCGGAGGGCCACCTCGGCGCGGCCCGGCGGGTCTTCGAGGACGGCTTCGAAGTACCGGACCTGCGCGAGGGCGAGGAGACCCTGGAGCACATCTGGTCCACCCTCACGGACCGCCCCCTCCCGCCGGCCTACGACTTCCGGATGCGCCCCAAGACGCCCTGAGTGTTCCCCTGGTCGTCCTCCTGACCGTCCCCCTGGCCGTCCCCGGACCCGGGTGTCCCGGCCCGCTTCAGGCGCGGGCCAGGATCTCGCCGTTGAGGACCGAGAACCACGCGTCGGGAGCCGCGCCCCAGCTCCGCCACGCCTCGGCGATCGCGCTCAGGGCGGCCGGCGTGGCATGGCCGCCGGAGGTCGCGATCGACGCGTACGCCGAGGCCGTCGTGCGGTCCGCCCACAGGGAGGACCACCAGGAGACCTCCTCCGGGGTGGCGAAGCACCAGGCGGTCGCCGAGGCCGCCACCTCGGTGAACCCGGCCGCCCGGGCCCACGACAGCAGCCGCCGCCCCGCGTCCGGTTCGCCGCCGTTGGCCCGCGCGACCCGGCGGTACAGGCTCTGCCACTCCTCCAGCCCCGGCGTCGCCGGGTACCACGTCATCGCCGCGTAGTCCGCGTCCCGCGCCGCCACGATCCCGCCGGGTCGGCACACCCGCCGCATCTCGCGCAGGGCCCGCACCGGGTCCCCGACGTGTTGCAGCACCTGGTGGGCGTGGACCACGTCGAAGGAGTCGTCCGGGAAGTCCAGCGCGTGCACGTCCGCCGTGGCGAACTCCACGGGGGCGCCGGGCGCGCGCTCGGCCACGTACGCGCGGGCCTGTTCCAGCACGTCGGCCGCCGCGTCGACCGCCGTGACCCGGCCGCCCGGTGCCACCAGCGCCGCCAGGTCCGCGGTGATGGTGCCGGGGCCGCAGCCCACGTCCAGGACCGACATGCCCGGTCGCAGCTCGCCGATCAGGTAGGCGGCCGAGTTCTCGGCGGTGCGCCAGCGGTGCGACCGCAGGACCGACTCGTGGTGGCCGTGCGTGTAGACGGCGGTCTCCTTCATGGCGGTGACTCCTCCTCGTCGAAGCGTGTGATCACCGTAAAGGGTCGGCTCGACATTTGAGATATCCGTTTTGACATGTGGACACGATGCTTCTCCAGCAAGGGTTTCGTCCCGGTCGGTGGCAGCCCGAGTCGGGTGCGAGGACAGTGGCCCCTGGGGGACCGAGCACGCCGGAGGGCGGTGGGACCCATGCCTGACACGCTGCTTCGACAGCACGCCGCGGCGCTGCGGTTGTTCGGCGAGCGGGTGCGCGTCGTCACGGACGAGCAGTGGGGCGCCCCGACGCCGTGCACCGAGTGGACCGTGCGGGACCTGGTCAACCACGTCACCGGCGAGCAGCTGTGGGTGCCGCCGCTGGTCACCGAGGGTCGTACGGTCGAGGATGTCGGCGACGCGCTCTCCGGCGACCTGCTCGGTGACGACCCGGTCGTCGCCTGGGACCGGGCGTCCGTCGCCGCCCACTCCGCCTTCGCCGCGCCGGGGGCGCTCGACAAGACGGTGAAGCTCTCGTACGGACCCGCACGCGGTTCCGCGTACTGCTCGGAACTGACCGCCGACTGCGTCGTCCACGCCTGGGACCTCTCTCGGGCCATCGGGGCCGACGACCGGATGCCGGACGACCTCGTCGAGTTCTCCCTCAAGGAAGTCATGCCGTACGCCGACGCGCTCGCCCCGTCCGGGATGTACGCGGAGCCGCTGGAGGTGCCGCCCGGCGCGGACGCGCAGACCCGGCTGCTGGCGCTGCTCGGCAGGCGGGCATAGCGGTGGGCATGGCGCACCCGGGCGGGCGATAGCGGGTAAACAACCGTATAAAGGGCATGATCCGGCGGAGAGGCCGGCCCGGGGCACGGATCGACGGAACGCGGATCGACGGAACGACGGAAGGCGGCGGCGCGATGTCGGCGACGGTGGGGCCGGGGCGGACCACGGCGGAGGAGCGCGGCACCGTCCGCTACGGCCCGCCCGCCCCGCAACCCGGCCTGCCCGTCCTGCCCGAACTCACCGCCGTCCTCGCCCGGGCCGCCGGACGCGCCGCCCCCGAGCCCCCCGGCGGCGGGCAGCAGCTCCGCGAGGCCGCCTGCGGGTTCTGGGCCCGGCGCGGGCTGCCCACCCGGCCGGAGAACGTGGCAGCGGGCCCCGGCGCCCCGGGCCTGCTGCTCGCGCTGCTCGGCGCCTACGGGGGCGACGTGCTGCTGCCCCGGCCCTGTCCCGCCTGGTGGACGCCCCAGGTCCGGCTGCTGGGACGGCGGGCCTACCACGTCCCGACACCCGCGGAGTGCGGGGGCGTGCCGGACCCGTACGCCTTGCTGGAGACCGTCCGGCGGGTGCGCGCCGAAGGCGGTGACCCGCGCGTCCTGTTGTTGTCCGTCGCCGACGACCCGACCGCGACCGTGCCCCCGCCCGAGATGCTGCGCGAGGCGTGCGAGGCCGCCGAATCCGCCGGTCTCTTCGTGGTGAGCGACGAGAGTTGGCGCGACACCGTGCACCGCCCGCACGAGACGCTGGTGCTCAGCCCCGCCGAGATGCTGCCCGACCGGGCCGCCGTACTGGTCGACCTCTCCGGTTCCCTCTTGCCGGCCGGCTGGCCCGCGGCGGTGGTCCGCTTCCCCGACACGGCGCGCGGCGGCGGTCCGCGGGCCCGTACGCTCGACGTCCTCACCGCCACCGGCGCCTTCGTCGCGGGCCCGGTCGCCGGCGCCGCCGCGTACGCGCTCGACGAACCCGACGCCGTCGGCGAACGCGCGTACACCGCCGCCGCCCTGCACGGCGCGGTGGCCGCCGCGGCGCACGCCGAGCTGCTCGCCGCCGGCGCGTTCGCCCGGCCCCCGCAGGCCGGGCGCCACCTCTACGCCGACCTCACCCCGCTGCGCACCGGCCTGGCCCGCCACGGGGTGGGCGACGCCATGGAACTGGAGGACTGGCTCGGCGCCCGCCTGGGGGCGCCCACGCCGGGCGCCCAGCGGTTCGCGGACTCGCCCGACGCGCTGCGCGTACGCCTGTCGACGGGACCCCTGTTGGGGGCGGGCCCCCGGGAGCGGATCGCCTCCCTCACCGCCCGGGAGCCCCTGCAACTACCGCACGTACGGGCCTCGCTGGACCGGCTCCGATCGGTGCTGGCGGCCCTGGCCGACTGAACCGGGACGAGCGGCGTACGGGCCTTCGCCCGCCTCGCCCGCGAAGGCGCCCTCCGGCCCGGCGCCGAGGGCTCCCGCGCCATGTCCAGCCCACGGGCCGGCCCGCGCCTCCCTCAGGGCGAGGGGCGCAGCCGCCGCCACAGCGTCGGGGCCGCGCTGATCAGCAGGGTCACGCCCACCGCCACGGCCACCCCCTTCCAGGGCTGCGAGAACAGCGACCCGCCCACGATGCCGATCAGCCCGTACGTGGCCGCCCACGCCAGGCACGCCGGGGCGTCGCCCCGGGCGAACCGCCGCAGCGGCAACCCGGCCAGCAGGCACGCCAGCATCACCGGTATCCGCCCGGCCGGGACCAGCCGCGAGACCACCAGGACCGACACCCCGTGGTCGTCGAGCCCGAGCAGCGCCCGCTCCAGCCGCTCCGGAGCGGCCCGGCCCCGCAGCCGCTCCAGCCACCGCGAGCCGCCCCGCGAGCGCACTCCGCTGCGCCCGAGCCAGTACAGCGCGAGGTCCCCGAGGAACGCCGCGAGCGAGGACACCCCGAACACCAGCGCCAACCCGAGCGCCATGGAGGGTCGGTGGAAGGCCACCACCGCGGCCGAGCTCACCAGCGCACCCGTCGGGATCACCGGAACCAGCGCGCCCAGAGCGACCAGCACGAACAACGCCGGGTAGCCGACGGCCTGCCCCGCCCCCTCCGTCGCCGCCGGCCACAACGTCACGGCAGCCGCGCCCGTTCGCCGTGCGCGAGGGCCCGTACCGTCACCTTCGGGGCCAGCCGGGCCGCGAGACGGACGAACTCCTCGCCCGGGGCGTGGAATTCGTGCGGCCGGACCGCGTCCATCCCGATCGGCCAGTACGTCCCGTAATGCACCGGAACCGCCGCCGCCGGAGCCAGCTCCGCGAGCGCGCGCGCCGCACGGCCCGCGTCCAGGTGCCCCGGCCCGAGGTACGGCCCCCAGCCGCCGACCGGCAGCAACGCCACGTCCACCGGCCCCACCTCCTCGGCCATCGTGTCGAACAGGCCGGTGTCGCCCGCGAAGTACGTCCGCGCCGAGCCCCGCACCACGTACCCGAGCGCGGGAGCCCGGTGCGGGCCGAACGGCAGCCGCCGTCCGTCGTGCCGCGCGCTGACCGCCCGTACGCGCAGCCCCCCGCGTACGGTGACCTCCTCGCCCGGCGCCACCTCCGTCAACGCCAGCCCGCCCGCGGCCGCCACGCGCGCCAACCCCGGCACCGCACCCACCGCCCCGCGCGGCACCAACAACCCGGTACCCGGCGCGAGCCGGGCCAGCGACGGCAGGTGCAGGTGGTCAGCGTGCAGGTGCGACACCAGCACCACGTCCGCGTCGGCCGCCTCCGGGGGCGGCGCCGCCCCGCGCCGCCGCCGCAGGTGCGCGAGCCGGCGCGCGAACAGCGGGTCCGTCAGCACCCGTACGCCGGAGTCCTCCACCGTGCAGGTGGCATGCCCCCACCAGGTGATCTCCACCGCCACGCGGATCTCCCTCCTCGTCCCCCCGAGGGTAGGCCGAAGCGCGCACAACCGTGACCGATCGCCCCCTCCTCCCGGGCCGGGGATCGGAGTAGGGTCTCGCGCCATGGATGCGCTGCGCGTGGCCGCGATCGCCAGCCTGGCCCCGCTCGAGGAACTCGACGCCGACCCCTTCGCCGTGGACAGCCGCGGCCAGCACGCCATGTGCGCGCGCTGGGCCGCCGAACACGGGTACGTCGTCACCCGACACCTGCTGTTCTACGGCCTGCGCACCGACCACTGCGGGCTCTGGCGCGACATCGACGCCGGACAGGTCGACCTGTTCGTCACCGCCAACCGGCGGGTCCTGGCCCGGGCGTTGCGCTCCGTCGAGGAGTTCACCGCCGAATGCGAGCGGCGCGGCGTACGGCTGGAGACCGCGGGGCAGGACGAACCCGCCTACACCTCCGCCATGAAGGCCGAGGTGCACCGCAGGCTCTCCATGCCGACCGCCGGTTACGACGGCACGTAGACCGTTCCTCCCGGCCGCCCCCGCCGCACGCCCCTCCCGAACGAGCCGACCCGTGCGACGCTGGCAGGGGAGACCGGGAACGGGGGTACGGCGTGGGGCGACGGCGGTGGTGGCGCACGGCGGCCGGTGCGCTGGTACGGGTGATCCTCGTGTGGGCGGTGTCGACGCTCACCATGCTGCTGCTCGCGGGCATCCTGCCGGACTTCCGCCTCCAGGCCGAAGGGCCCGGCGGGGACAGCCTGACCCGGATCGGCCTGACCGCCGCCTGGGGCGCCGGTGCCTTCGGCCTGCTGAGCGCGCTGGTGTGGCCGTTGCTGGTCCGGGCCCTGCTGCTGGTGCCCGCGCTGGTCCTGGGCCTGCTCGTCTTCTTCCTCAACGGTTCGCTGCTGCTGATCGCGATCGGCCTGATCCCCGACGGCCACGGCGAGGTGGCCCCCGAGACGGCGGTCGTCGTCGCGGCGGCGATGTCCGCCGTGGCGTCGGCGACGTCCACCGCGCTCGCCGTACGCGACGACGAGGCGTACCGCCGCAGGCTCTACCGGCTCGCCGACCGGCGTCGCAGGCGCGGTCGCGGAACCCGGCCGGGCGGCCCGGGCCGGGCGGCGCCCGGCCTGGTCTTCCTGCAACTGGACGGGGTCGGGCACGGGGAACTGCACCGCGCGCTGGACCGCGGCCTGATGCCGACGGTGGCCGGCCTGTCGGCGCGGGGCCACCGCGTCATGCCCTGGCGCACGGACTGGTCCAGCCAGACCGGCGCCGGCCAGCTCGGCATCCTGCACGGCTCGACCTTCGACGTGCCGGCCTTCCGCTGGTACGAGAAGGACACCGGCGAGGTGATGGTCTGCAACCGCCCGGCCTGCGCCGCCGAACTCCAGCGGCGCGCCATCGCCCGCACCGCCGACGGCGGCCTGCTCACCCTCGACGGGGCCAGCCGGGGCAACCTGTTCAGCGGAGGCGCCGACCAGCTCGCGCTGGTCCTGTCCCTCTCCGCCCGGCGCGGGCGCGCCAACCGGTCCCGCGCGGGCTACTTCGCGTACTTCTCGGACCCCGCCAACGCCGTCCGCACCGCCGTCTCCTTCGTCGCCGAGGTGGTGCGGGAGATCGGCCAGTCGCTGCGGGACCGGGTGCGCCGGCGGCACCCCCGCATCGGCCGAGGCGGTCTGTACCCGCTGATCCGGGCCTTCGCGACCGTCGTCGAACGGGACGTGGTCGTGGCGGCGGTGATCGGGGACATGCTCGCCGGCCGCGCCGCCGTCTACGCGGACCTGGTGGCCTACGACGAGGTCGCGCACCACTCCGGACCGCACGGCCGGGACACCGACCGGGTGCTGGCGCGCCTCGACCGCGGCCTCGCGCTGATCACCCGGGTCGCCGAGCACGCCCCGCGCTCCTACCGCGTCGTGTTGCTCTCGGACCACGGCCAGAGCCCGGGGGAGACCTTCCTCGGCCGGTACGGGCTCACCTTGAAGGACCTGGTCCGGGCGGGCTGCGGGCTGCCGGTCTCCCGCCGCGCCGGTCACACCCGCAGCGGCGCCGAGGCCCGGGCGGCGGTGCTCGCCGCGCTCCGCCGGCCGGTGGAGGAGGGGGACGAGGCGCACCCGGTGACCGGTTCCGACCCGGTGGTCCTGGCGTCGGGCAACCTCGGGCTGATCTCCTTCCCCGACGTGCCGGGGCGGGCCGGCCGGGCCTGGATCGAGCGCGCCCACCCGGCCCTGCTGCCGACCCTGGCCAACCACCCGGGCGTCGGCTTCCTCCTGGTGGACGGGGAGGTGCTGGGCCCGGGCGGCGCGGTGGCCCGGCTCGACCGGCCCGGCGAGGCGGAGGCGCTGCTGGCGGACTTCGGCCCCGGCGCGGCGGAGGCCGTCCGCCGGACGGACTCCTTCCCGCACGTGGCCGACATCATGGTCAACTCGGCCTACGACCCGGGGACGGGGGAGGTACACGCCTTCGAGGAGCAGATCGGTTCGCACGGCGGTCTCGGCGGCGAGCAGGGGCGTCCGTTCCTGATGTGGCCGCCGGAGCTGTCCGATCCGGGACCCGAACCGGTGGGCGCCGAGGCCGTGCACCGCGTCCTGCGGCGCTGGCTGCGGGAAGCGGACGGACCACAGGTGCCCGTGGAGGGCGCGGCACCGGTGTCGGCGGCGGTCGACGCGCTCACGGAGGATTCGCGGCCGGCGGCCACCCCGAGCGGAATCCTTCCGTCCGCAGGGGTGCCCGTGCAGGACGAAACCCGCTGATTTGGTACGGCTTTCGGTGTGCACGACGATATGCCGACCCGTCCGGCATATGAGACACCTGAGGCGCACCACCCGTGAGCACCACCCTGCACGCCCCGGATACCGCCCCGGCCGCCAACCGCCCGGCCGCCACCCCGGCCGACGGCGCGGCCGGCCCGCACGCCCGCCGATTCGGTCTGCCGATCGCGACCTGCCTGGTCATGGGCAACATCATCGGCGGCGGCATCTTCCTGCTGCCCGCCTCGGTGGCCCCGTTCGGCAGTATCAGCCTGGTCGCCTTCGGCGTCCTCACCCTCGGCGCGATCGCCCTCGCCCTCGTCTTCGGCCGCCTCGCCGAGCGGCTCCCGCAGACCGGCGGCCCGTACGTCTACGCCCGCGCCGCCTTCGGCGACTTCGCCGGGTTCCTCGCCGCCTGGAGCTACTGGATCACCACCTGGGTATCCAACGCGGCCCTCGCGGTGGCCGCCGTCGGCTACCTCCGCGTGCTCTTCCCGGCGCTCGGCGCGCACACGTGGTCGATGTGCCTGGGCGCCCTCGCCGTCCAGTGGCTGCCGGCGCTCGCCAACCTGGCCGGCACCCGGTACGTGGGCGCCGTCCAACTCGTCTCCACCGTACTGAAGTTCGCACCGCTCCTGCTGGTGGCCGTCGGCGGCCTGTTCGCCTTCGACCCGGCGAACCTCGGACCGTTCCAGGCGACCGGGCAGAGCCCCGTCGGCGCGGTCTCCGCCTCCGCCGCGATCCTGCTGTTCAGCTACCTCGGCGTCGAGTCCGCCGCCGTCAGCGCCGGTGAGGTCCGCGACCCCGCCCGCAACGTCGGCCGGGCCACCGTCCTCGGCACCGCGGGCGCCGCCGTCGTCTACCTGCTCGGCACCCTCGCCGTCTTCGGGCTGGTCGCGCACGACAAGCTCGTCGCCTCCCAAGCACCGTTCTCCGACGCCGTCGACGCCATGTTCGGCGGCACCTGGGGCGGCACCGTCGTCGCCTGCGCCGCGGTGGTCTCGATGGTCGGCGCCCTCAACGGCTGGACCCTGCTCAGCGCGCAGACCCCGTACGCCGCCGCCCGTGACGGACTCTTCCCCAAGGTCTTCGAGACCAGGCGGCGCGGGGTGCCGGTGGCCGGCGTCCTGGTGACGTCCGTCCTGGCCTCCGCGCTGACCGTCTACAACTACACCGCCGGCGGCGACGGGGTCTTCGAGGTGCTGGTGCTGGTCACCACCTTCACGGCGACCGTCCCCTACCTGCTGTCCACCGCCGCCCAGATCCACTTCCTGGCCTCCGGGCAGCGCTCCCGGGTCCGGCGCGGTCGGCTGGTCCGCGACGCCGCCCTGGCCTGCCTCGCCTTCGCCTTCTCCCTGTGGCTGCTGGCGGGCGCCGGGTACGCGGCCGTCTACCAGGGCGTCCTGTTCCTCTTCGCGGGTGTCCTCTGCCACGCCGTGTTGGCCGCGCGACGGTCCCGGCGGTCGACGTCGTGACACGAAGAACCGGCCCGGCCCCCGTACACGACGGTACGGGGGCCGGGCCGGTTCCGATTTGGGGCCCGCTCAGTCCAGGTAGTCGCGCAGCACCTGGGAACGCGACGGGTGGCGCAGCTTCGACATGGTCTTGGACTCGATCTGGCGGATGCGCTCACGGGTGACCCCGTACACGCGGCCGATCTCGTCCAGCGTCTTCGGCTGGCCGTCGTTGAGGCCGTACCGCATGGAGACGACGCCCGCCTCACGCTCGGAGAGGGTGCCCAGGATCGACTGGAGCTGCTCCTGGAGGAAGGTGAAGGACACCGCGTCGGCCGGGACCACGGCCTCGGAGTCCTCGATGAGGTCACCGAACTCGCTGTCGCCCTCCTCACCCAGCGGGGTGTGCAGGGAGATCGGCTCGCGACCGTACTTCTGGACCTCGATGACCTTCTCCGGGGTCATGTCGAGTTCCTTGCCCAGCTCCTCCGGAGTGGGCTCCCGGCCGAGGTCCTGGAGCATCTGGCGCTGGACCCGGGCCAGCTTGTTGATGATCTCGACCATGTGCACGGGGATGCGGATGGTGCGCGACTGGTCGGCCATGGCGCGGGTGATCGCCTGCCGGATCCACCAGGTCGCGTAGGTGGAGAACTTGAAGCCCTTGGTGTAGTCGAACTTCTCCACGGCGCGGATCAGACCGACGTTGCCCTCCTGGATCAGGTCCAGGAACAGCATGCCGCGACCGGTGTAGCGCTTGGCGAGCGAAACCACGAGACGGAGGTTGGCCTCCAGCAGGTGGTTCTTGGCGCGGCGGCCGTCCTCGACGAGGATCTCCAGCTCGCGCTTGAACGCCGGCTTGTGGTCGTCCTCCTCTTCGAGCTTGTACTCGGAGAACAGGCCCGCCTCGATGCGCTTGGCGAGCTCGACCTCCTGCTCGGCGTTGAGGAGCGGCACCTTGCCGATCAGCTTGAGGTAGTCCTTGACCGGGTCGGCGGTCGCGCCGGCCACCATGACCGTCTGCGCCGGCGCGTCGTCCTCGTCGTCGTCGGACAGGACGAAGCCCTGGGTGCCGCCGGCCTTGGGGGTCTCTTCCTCGGCCTCGTCGGCGAGGTCCTCGACCGCCCAGTCCTCACCCTCGACGGCCGGGGTCTCGGCCTCGTCGGAGTCCTTGGCGCCGGTCTTCTTCGCCGCGGCCGTCTTCTTCGTGGCCGTGGCCTTCTTGGCGGCGGTCTTCTTGACCACGCGCTTCTTGGGCTCGGCGGCGGCCTCGGCCGTCACCTCGTCCTCGGCGGCGGTGGCCGGCGAAGCGGATATCGCCGCAGCGGTGGCAGGGGTCGCGGCGGCGGAGACCTTGCGCGCGCCGATGGGGCGCGGCGCGGCCGCCGCCTTCTTGGTCACGGTGCGGGCCGGCGCGGCCGCCGCCTTGCGGGGCTTCTTCACG
The DNA here is from genome assembly GCF_042881255.1 of Streptomyces sp. NPDC058279. Classification (NCBI taxonomy): domain Bacteria; kingdom Bacillati; phylum Actinomycetota; class Actinomycetes; order Kitasatosporales; family Streptomycetaceae; genus Streptomyces; species Streptomyces sp. NPDC058279. The sequence goes on from NZ_JBHVYA010000005.1 coordinate 161,841, forward strand.
GCGGCCTTCGTGGCGGGGGCCGCACTGACGTGCAGTGCGACGCCCTCCTCGTCCAGGACCTGGTTCAGGCTGCGCAGGACCCGCTTCCACTGGTCCACCGGGATGCGGCCGGCCTCGAAAGCCTGACGCACATCGTCACCGTTGATGTGACCCTGCTCGCGGCCGCGCTCGACGAGCGCGACGAGGGCCTCCGATTCGGCGATCTCCGGAGGGAACGTACGGGACGGGCTGAGCGACACAAGGAGCCTCTCGTTGCGAACAATTAAGGGGTGGGCGGGACATCATCGCGCGAACTCGGGAAACAGACCCCAGGGGGCTCTGTATTCCGGGCCGCGCGAGGACACCTGTCGGTTCATCGCACGCCCGAGTCGATTCGTTACGCGCTGAATTGAGTGACCTGCGCCACGCTGTGTCCGCGCAACCCGATCCGGCCCCGATCCGTCCGCCCTCCGCCCGCCCCCTCCCGCCCTCCTCAACCCGCTTTGCGGGCCTCGATGAGGAAGCGGGCGGTGTGGGCGACGAACGGGCCTTCACGCTCGATCCGTTCGTGGAGCTCGCGCAGCCGGTCGCGGTAGTGCCCGACCGTGAAGCCCGGCACCATCCAGATCACCTTCCTCAAGAAGTAGATCACGGCTCCGATGTCGTGGAATTCCGTGCGCAGTCGCTCGGAGCGCAGATCGACGATTTCCAGGCCGGCGGCGGTCGCCCCGGCGACGGCGTCGTCGGGGTGCCGGGCGCGCCGCACCTCCTGCGGCTGCGGTCCGAGGAAGAACTCCACGAGCTCGAAGACGCTGGCCGGGCCGACCTGCTGCGAGAGGTAGGTGCCGCCCGGGGTCAGCACGCGGGCGATCTCCTCCCACCACACGGTCACCGGGTGCCGGCTGGCGACGAGCTCGAAGGACTCGTCGCCGAACGGCAGCGGCGGCTCGTCGGCGTCCGCGACCACAACCGCGCCGAGCGGGTGCAGCAGCCGCGTGGCCTTGGCCACATTCGGCGGCCAGGACTCGGTGGCCGCCGTCAGCCGGGGCAGCGGCCCGGCGCCCGCGAGCACCTCCCCGCCGCCGGTCTGGATGTCCAGGGCGGACCGGACGCCGGCCAGTCGCCCGCCCAGCAGCCTCTGGTACCCCCAGGAGGGCCGCTGCTCGGTCGCCCGGCCGTCGAGCCAGGAGAAGTCCCAGCCGTCCACCGAGACGGCATCCGCCTCGGCGACGAGATGGTCGAAAGTGCGTGTCATGTCTGGATCCTCCCAACTCGGGCCCGGGTGATCCACCGGATTTTCACCCGGCCCGCCCCTTGCCCAGTGGGGTCCGCCCGACGGGGTCCGCCCGGCGGGTCGACTAGAGTGGACGACGGGCCGTGACTGGCGTTCGGGTGGATCACCACCGGGGAGCGGCCCGGCGTACTCCCGTACGTCGACTGCCGCGCGCCTGGGCGAACCGCGATCCGCAGCGACGCTCAGGAGACCCCTATGACGACTGCCCAGACCGACACCCCGGACCGTACCGCCCGGCTGATGGACGGCACCGCCCTCGCTCGCCGCATCTCGGAGCAGACCGCCGGGTACGCCGCGAAGCTCACCGAGCGCACCGGCACCGCGCCCTGCCTGGCGACCGTGCTGGTCGGTGAGGACCCGGCGTCCGTCACCTACGTCCGGATGAAGCAGAACCGTTGCGCCAAGGCCGGGATCACCTCCCGCCATGTGGAGCTGCCGGCCGCGACCACCACCGAGGAACTCGTCGCCACGCTCACCGAGCTCTCCGAGGACCCGGAGATCAGCGGCATCCTGCTCCAGCACCCCGTGCCGCACCACATCGACGAGCGCGCCGCCTTCGAGGCCATCGCCCCCGGCAAGGACGTCGACGGCGTCACCATGCACTCCTTCGCCGCCATGGGCTTCGGCCTGCCCGGCTTCGTCTCCTGCACGCCCGGCGGCATCATGCGGCTGCTGGAGGCGTATGACGTGGACCTGACCGGCAAGCACGCCGTGGTCGTCGGCCGCAGCGCGATCCTGGGCAAGCCCGCCGGGATGCTCCTGCTGGAGCGCAACGCCACCGTCACCTACTGTCACTCCCGCACCCGCGACCTGCCGTCGATCGTGCGCCAGGCGGACGTGCTGGTCGCCGCCGTCGGCAAGGCGGAGTTCATCCGGGGCGAGGACATCAAGCCGGGCGCGGTCGTCCTGGACGCCGGCTACAACGAGGGCAACGTCGGTGACGTCCACTTCGAGTCGGCCGTCGCCCGCGCCTCGCTGATCACCCCGGTGCCGGGCGGTGTCGGCCCGATGACCATCGCCGTCCTGCTGGAGCAGACCGTCCGGGCGGCCGCCGCCCAGGCCGGCCTCGACCTCGCGGAGCTCTGAGAGCCGGCGGCCCCACCCGCACGGCATGACCCGGGAGGTAATCGACCCGGGCGGGAGCCGCCCGGCACAGTGGGGTCACCGGGTTCCGGGGCCGCGCACTCGGCTCCGGGGCCCGGCACCGCACCCGTCGCCGCGCCCCGGTCCGGCCGCGCCCCCCCGTCCGCCGCGCCGACGGTTCAGGGGCCCGCCGAGCGCAGGTACTCGGCCGTCGCCGGGTCGGCCGGCAGGAGGGTCTCGACGGCCAGCTCGGCGACGGTCACGTCCAGCGGCGTGTTGAAGGTGGAGACGGACGACACGAAGGACAGGACGCGCCCGTCGTGCTCGATCACCAGCGGCAGCGCGATGTAGGGGACCGCCTCCGCCGGCTCGCCGTCGCCCGTCCGTTCCGCCACCGGGTACGCCGAGACCTCCTCGTACAGCGCGCGCAGCGGCTCCGAGCGACCCAGCGCGATCTGCCGTTCCATCTGCGCCAGCAGGTGCCCGCGCCACTCGCGCAGGTTGCGGATGCGCGGCGCGAGCCCCTCCGGGTGCAGGGTCAGCCGCATCACGTTCAGCGGGGGCTCCAACAGTCGCTCCGGCACCCCCGCCAGCAGCATCGTGACGCCCCGGTTCGCCGCGACCACCCGGTACGTGGCGTCCACCACCAGCGCCGGATACGGCTCGTACCCGGTCAGCAGCCGCTCCAGCCCCTCGCGCAGCACCGCCAGCTCGGGCGCGTCCAGCGGGGTGCACGCGTACCGGGGCGCGAAACCGGCCGCCACCAGCAGGACGTTGCGTTCCCGCACCGGCACGTCGAGGTGCTCCGCCAGCCGCAGCACCATCTCCTCGCTCGGCCGGGACCGGCCGTTCTCCACGAAGCTGATGTGCCGGGACGAGGAATCGGCGCGCCCCGCCAGTTCCAGCTGACTGATCCCGCGCCGCTCCCGCCAGGTACGCAGCAGCGCACCCACACTCGCAGAGGTCATGGCCCGACGTTAACCCATGGGGTACGCCCGCGACCGCGGCGGTGCCGGGGCGGGAGAGGCGCCCGGGGGAGCCGCGCGGCCGGCGGTGGGAAACGGCACGCGCCGTGCGTGGGGCCTTCCCCGGGGCGCCCGGTGTGGGAACCTTGACACCACGTCAGGCACTCGGGCCGACCGGTCGTGAAGGAGCGTGTGGATGTCGGGTGAGCCGCTTTCCCAGAAGGAGATCGAGGACCGGCTGCGGGAACTTCCCGGCTGGGCCTACGAGGACGACCGGATCCAGCGCACCTACCGGCTGGGCAGTCACCTCGCGGCGAGCGCGCTCGTCGCCCACATCGCCGTCGTACAGGACGAGTTGGACCACCACTCGGACCTCACGCTCGGCTACCACTCGGTCCGGGTGTCGATGAACACCCACAGCGCGGGCGACGCGGTCACCGAGACCGACTTCGCCCTCGCCGAACGCCTGGAGGCGCTGGCCCCCGCCCACGGCGCCCGCTGATGCGGGCGGCGGGGCCGGCGCCGCTGGTCGACTACGACGCGGAGGCGGAGGTCTACGACGCCACCCGCGGCGGCGCCTCGCGCGCCGGGGCGGCCGCCACGGCGGTCCTCGGCCTGCTCCCGCCCACCGCCGCCACCCTGGTGGACGTGGGCTGCGGTACCGGCATCGTCACCAGCCGGCTCGTCCGGCCCGGCCTGCGGGTCCTGGGCGCCGACGCCTCGTACGGGATGGCCGCGGCGGCCTCGCGGCGCGGGGTGCCGGTCGTCCTGGCCCGCGCGGACCGGCTGCCCCTCCCGGCCGCCTCTTCGGACGCGGTGAGCGCGGTGTGGCTGCTGCACCTGCTGCGGGAACCGGGCGCGGCGGCGGCCGTGGTCGTCGAGGCCGGGCGGGTGCTGCGCCCCGGCGGGGTCTTCCTGACCACCGTCGACAAGGACGCCGCGCACGACGTGGACAGCGACATCGACGAGGTGTTCGCCCCCCACCTGACCCGCGCCGCGGCGGACGCGGCCGCACGGGTCACCGCGTACGCGGCCGAGGCGGGGCTGCGGCCGTACGGGGACGCCCTGTTCGCGGGCCACGGCCAGGGCCGCACGCCGCGCGGCGCGGCCGAGGCCCTGCTGGCCGGGCGCTACGCCTCCCGGATCAGCCCCCGCGGCAGCACGGCGCGGGAGTTGGCCGACCGGCTGGAGCGGCTGCCCGACCAGGACACCCCGCGCCCGGAGCCCACGTACCGCCTCCAGGGCTTCGTCAGAGGCTTCGCCGCCCGCTGACGACCGGCCGCCGACGCCCGGCGCATCCACCGCCGGGCGTCTCCACCGCCGGGCGCCCCGGGGACGCGGCAGGGCCCCGGCGGCCGGACCCACCTCGATCAGAGGGGCTCCAGGCGCCACCACTGCGCCGGCGAGTCCGCGTCCTCGCCCTGCCGCGCCCGGCCCTGCGCGTCCACCTCCAGCGACAGCCCGCTGATACACGCGATCAGCGAGACCACGCCCGGATCGTCGAGGTGCTCCTCGACGATCCACTCCTGCGCGCCGAACGCGTTCGGCCTCCACACCTGCACCCGGGCGCCGCTCTCCGTCGACGCGTTCGCCACGTCGAGGCGGCGTTCGGCGCGCACGTTGACGATGTGTACGATCCCGCCGCCGCTGTGGACCGGCGAGACCTCCCACTCCTGCGCGGCGGCCGGACCCTCCGCCTCCGCCGGGGCGACCGCCACCCGATTCCCGCTCTCCACCCGCAGCGGCAGACCGCAGCCCACGTTGCGGATGCGGTAGATCCCCCGCGGGACGCTCACGCCGGCCCCTCAGACGTCGAAGACGGCCGGGTCGGGACCGATCCGGCGGGCCGAGCGGCCGGAGCCCAGGGCGTCCAGCGCGGCCGTGTCCTCGGCGTCGAGCTCGAAGTCGAAGACGTCCAGGTTCTCCCGGATGCGTGCCGGGGTGACCGACTTCGGAATGACGACGTGCCCGGACCCGAGGTGCCAGCGCAGCACCACCTGAGCGGCGCTGCGCCCGTGCTTCGCGGCGATCGCGGCGACCGCGGGGAGGGTCAGCAGGTCCTTGCCCTGGCCCAGCGGCGACCACGCCTCGGTGGTGATGCCCAGCCGGGCGTGCACGGCGCGCAGTTCCGGCTGCGGGAACAGCGGGTGCAGCTCGATCTGGTTCACCGCGGGGACCAGCGCGGAGGTCTCGCCGAGCCGCTCCAGGTCCGCCGGGCGGAAGTTCGACACGCCGACCGCCTTCGCACGGCCGCTCGCGGCGATCTCCTCGAAGGTCTGCCAGATGCCGAGGAAGTCGTCGCGCATCGGGCGCGGCCAGTGGATCAGGTACAGGTCGACGTACTCCAGCGCCAGCTTGTCCAGCGACTCGTCGAACGCGCGCAGCACCTCGTCCCGGCCCCAGCGCCGCGACGGCCCGTTCCACAGCTTCGTGGTGACGAACAGTTCCTCGCGCGGCAGACCGGACGCGGCGAGCGCCTTGCCGGTGCCCGTCTCGTTGCCGTAGATCGCGGCCGTGTCGACGCTGCGGTAGCCCGCCTCCAGCGCCGTGCCCACCGCCCGCTCCGCCTCGTCGTCCGGAACCTGCCAGACGCCGTAGCCGAGTTGGGGCATGAGGGTGCCGTTGTTGAGCTTGATGCCGGGGACCTGGTTCACGTCGGGTCGTTCCTCGCGATCGGGACGGGTGGGGGCGCGCCGGTCCGGGCTCCGGCGACGGTCGTGCCGGTGCACCCACGGCGCACGTCGTCGGGCGACAACCGGCCACGCCGGCGGCGTATTCCCGCCCTCAACGCTCGTACATGGCGGCGACCTCCACCGCGTAGGCGTGCTCGATCGCCCTGCGCTTCAGCTTCAACGAAGGCGTCAGCAGTCCGGCCTCCTCCGTGAACTGCCCGGCCAGCACCCGGAACGTACGGATCGCCTCCGCCTGCGAGACCAGGGTGTTCGCGGCGACCACGGCCCGCCGTACCTCCGCCGTCAAGTCCTTGTCGTGCACCAGCTCCGCCGCGGCCCGCTGCGGCAGACCGCGCATCGACAGCCAGTGCGCGACGCCCTCCACGTCCAGCGTCAGCAGCGCCGCGATGTACGGCCGGTCGTTGCCCACCAGCACGCACTGCGACACCAGCGGATGCGAACGCACGCGTTCCTCCAGGGCCGTCGGCGAGACGCTCTTGCCGTTGGAGGTCACCAGGATCTCCTTCTTGCGCCCGGTGATGGTCAGGTAGCCGTCCTCGTCCAGCCGGCCCAGGTCCCCGGTCGCCAGCCAGCCGCCGCGCAGCACCTCCTCGGTGCCGCGCGGGTCGTTCAGGTAGCCGGAGAAGACGTGGGCGCCGTGCAGCCAGACCTCCCCGTCGTCGGCGATGTGCACGGTGCCGCCCGGGATGGGAAGGCCCACCGTCCCGTATTTCGTCGCGCCCGGCGGGTTCGCGGTGGCCGCCGCGCTGGACTCCGTCAGGCCGTAGCCCTCGTACACCGTGATGCCCGCGCCGTCGAAGAACAGCCCCAGCCGGCGCGACATCGCCGACCCGCCGGACATCGCGTGCCGCACCCGGCCGCCCATCGCCTGGCGGACCTTGCCGTACACCAGTTTCTCGAACAACTGGTGTTCCACGCGCAGGCCGGCGGACGGCCCCGGACCGGTGCCGAAGGCCTTCTGCTCGCGCGCCTCCGCGTAGCGCACGGCCGTCTCCACCGCCCGGTCGAAGGCGCCGACGCGCCCCTCGGCCTCCGCCTTGCGGCGGGCCGCCGCGAACACCTTCTCGAAGACGTACGGGACCCCCAGCACGAAGGTCGGTTGGAACGCGGCCAGATCGGGCAGCAGCTCGGCCGCCGCCAGCACCGGCTGATGGCCCAGCTTGACCCGGGCGCGGACGGCGGCCACCTCCACCATCCGCCCGAAGACGTGCGCCAGCGGCAGGAAGAGCAGGGTGGACGGCTGTTCGCCCGCCCCCGCCTGGAAGACCGACTCCCAGCGGGTCACCATCGTGTCGGCCTCGAACATGAAGTTCGCGTGGGTGAGGACACAGCCCTTGGGGCGGCCGGTGGTGCCGGAGGTGTAGATGACGGTGGCGACCGCGTCCGGCGTGACCGCCCGGCGGTGCCGGTGCACCACGTCGGGAGCGACCTGGGCCCCGTCCGCGACGAGCTCCGCCACGGCGCCGGCGTCGAGCTGCCACAACCGGCGCAGGGCGGGGAGCCGCTCGATGACCGAGCCGACCGTCATGGCCTGGTCCTCGTTCTCCACCACGCAGCCCGTACACGCGGAGTCGTGGAGGATCCAGTGCACCTGCTCGGCGGAGGACGTCGGGTACACCGGTACGGGCTGGGCGCCGATGGCCCACAGCGCGAAGTCGAACAGGGTCCACTCGTACCGGGTCCGCGACATGACCGCGACCCGGTCGCCGAAGCCGACCCCCTGGGCCAGCAGCCCCTTCGCGAGCGCCAGCACCTCCTCGGCCAGTTCGCCGGAGGTGACATCGCCCCAGACGCCGTCCGTCTTACGGCCGAGCACCACCCGGTCCGGGTCCTCGCGGGCATGCTGGAACACGATGTCGGCCAGGCCGCCGGACGGCGTTCCTGCGACCACGGGTGGGACGGTGAACTCGCGCAACATCCCGCTCCTCTTCGTGCGGCGCCGCGACGCTATCCCACGGACCCGGCGGACCGGCACCCCTTGGGAAACCTCCACAAGATCCCCCCGGACCGTGCGGGGCGCGTGTGACCTGGGCGGGGGCGGCTCCGACAGGGCGGTTCGGGCCGGGCGGCTCAGGCGGGTCGGCTCAGCCGGTCGCCGCCGGCGAGGACGGCGGCGGCCAGGGCGTCCGAGGCCGGGCTCGGACGCCGCCCCTGGAGCAGCGCGAACTCCACCGGCCCCAGTTCGGGGAGCCCGCCGACCCGGACCAGACCGGGCGGGACCAGACCCCGGGTGTGCGCCATCACGCCCAGCCCCGCGCGGGCCGCCGCGACCAGCCCGCTCAGACTGCCGCTCGTACAGGCGATCCGCCAGGCCCTCCCGTCCCGCTCCAGCACCTCCAGGGCCCGCGCCCGGGTGATCCCCGGCGGCGGGAAGACGATCAGCGGAACCGGCCGCTCCGGGTCCACGCGCAGGCCCTGCGCCCCGATCCACACCATCCGGTCCCGCCACACGAGCCGGCCGCGCTCGTCCCCCGGTCCGCGCCGCTTGGCCAGCACCAGGTCCAGCCGCCCCGCGTCCAGCCGCTCGTGCAGCGTGCCCGACAGCTCGACCGACAGCTCCAGGTCCACTTCCGGGTGCTCCTGGCGGAACGTCTTGAGGATCTCCGGGAGCCGGGTCAGTACGAAGTCCTCCGACGCCCCGAAGCGCAGCCGGCCGCGCAGTCGGGTGCCGGTGAAGAAGGCCGCGGCCCGCTCGTGGGCCTCCAGGATGGTCCGGGCGAAGCCCAGGAGCGCCTCGCCGTCCTCGGTCAGCTCGACGCTGTGCGTGTCGCGCGCGAACAGGGGCCGACCGGTGGCCTCCTCCAGCCGCCGCACGTGCTGGCTGACGGTGGACTGGCGCACCCCGAGCCGGGCCGCCGCCTGGGTGAAGCTGAGCGTCTGCGCGACGGTCAGGAAGGTGCGGAGCTGGGCGGGGTCGTACATCCCGGGGCCGTTCACCACTCCAGCTTATCGCGGACCGTGATGACAGTCAGTTCGGTGTACGGGTTTCCCGATGACCGCGTGCCACGCGAGCATGGGAGCGGCCCGCCTGCCCGGCCCGCCTGTCCCGCCTGTCCCGCCGCCGGCAGGCCAGTCACACCCCTGCCCGTCCCACCCCTGCCCGTCGCACCCCTGAGAGAGCACCCCCATGCGCCGCCCCCGCCTGCCGGCCCGGTTCCCACTGGACCCCTACGTCCTGGCCCTGCTCGCCACGGTCGCCCTGGCCGCCCTGCTTCCCGCCCGGGGCCCGGCCGCGACCGCCGCCGACACGGCCCAGACCTGCGCCGTCGCCCTGCTCTTCTTCCTCTACGGCGCCCGGCTCTCCACCCACGAGACCCTGGACGGCCTGCGCCACTGGCGGCTCCACCTCACCGTGCCGGCCGCCACCTTCGCCGTGTTCCCCGTGCTGGGCCTGGCCGCCGGCGCGCTCGTCCCGGGCGTGCTGACGCCGGAGCTCTACCACGGCCTGCTCTTCCTCTGCCTGGTGCCCTCGACCGTCCAGTCCTCCATCGCCTTCACCTCGATCGCCCGGGGCAACGTGCCCGCCGCCATCTGCGCCGGCTCGTTCTCCAGCCTGGTCGGCGTCTTCCTCACGCCGCTGCTCGCCGCCGGGCTGCTGGGCGGCGCGACCGGCGGCTTCTCGACGGACTCCCTCCTGGGCGTCGTGCTCCACCTGCTCGTGCCGTTCCTCCTGGGCCAGGCCCTGCGCCCGTGGGCCGGCGGTTTCCTCGTCCGCCGCAAGAAGGTGCTCGGCTACGTCGACCGGGGCTCGATCCTGCTCGTCGTCTACGCGGCCTTCAGCGCGGGCGTGGCCGCCGGGATCTGGCACCAGGTCAGCCTCCCGCGCCTCGGGGCGCTGTTCGGGGTGGAGGCCGTACTCCTCGCCCTGATGCTGTCGGTCACCTGGTACGGGGCCGCGCGCCTCGGCTTCGGCCGCGAGGACCGCATCGCCATCCAGTTCGCCGGATCGAAGAAGAGCCTCGCCGCCGGACTGCCCATGGCCGGCGTGCTGTTCGGCCCGCAGGCCGCACTGGCGGCGCTGCCGTTGATGCTGTTCCACCAGATGCAGCTGATGGTCTGCGCGGTACTGGCCCGCCGCCGTGCCCGCGACCCGCTTGCCGGCGCCCCCGTTTCCGGCGCCCCCCTTTCCGTCGCCGGCACCGAACTGCCCGCCGACCGTGTGGCGGACGTCTCCCGAACGCTCCAACACCCCACCGCGCGGGCCCGGTAACGTGCGTCGGTGACCTGGATACGCCCGCTCTCCGCCCATGCCGAACGCCCGTGCACCCTGGTGGTCTGCCGAGGCTGCTGTTGCGGGGACCCCCGCAAGAACCCCGGCACCGACCACGCCGGCCAACTGGCCCGGCTCCGGGAGGCCGCCGCCGCTTCAGGGGGGCGCCTGGCGGTCCGTACGAGCGACTGCCTCGGCCCCTGCGCCCAGGCCAACGTGATCGTGGTCCAGCCGACGAGCGAGGCCCGGCGCCGGGGTGCCAAGGCGGCCTGGTTCGGTTGGGCCCTCGACGACACCGCGACCGACGAGATCATCGCCTGGGCCGAGTCCGGCGGCCCGGGCGCGAGCCCGCTGCCCGCGACCCTGGACCTGCACCGCATCGACCCCCCGGCCCCCGACCCGAAGCCGGCCGCCCGCGGAACCCGCCGGGGGCGCTCCAAGCGGTGACCGCCGGCCTCAGAGCGTCACCCGCTCCTCGCCCGCGTAGATGTTCATGTCCTGCCCGCGCAGGAAGCCCACCAGGGTCAACCCCGACTCCAGCGCGAGGTCGACCGCCAGGGAGGACGGGGCCGAGACCGCGGCCAGCACGGGTATCCCGGCCATCACCGCCTTCTGCGCCAGCTCGAAGGAGGCCCGACCCGACACGAGCAGCACGGCCCCGCCCAGCGGGAGCCGCCCGTCCTGGAGCGCCCGGCCGACGATCTTGTCCACCGCGTTGTGCCGGCCCACGTCCTCCCGTACGTCCAGCAGCTCGCCCCGCGCCGAGAACAAGGCCGCCGCGTGCAGACCGCCGGTCCGGTCGAAGACCTTCTGCGCCGCGCGCAGCCGGTCCGGCAGTTCCCCGAGGACCGCCGCGCCCACCCGCACCGGGTCCGCCGCGAGCCCGGGGAAGCGGGTCGCCGTCCGGACCGCGTCCAGGCTGGCCTTCCCGCACAGGCCGCAGGAGGAGGTGGTGTAGACGTTCCGCTCAAGCGAGATGTCGGGCAGTGCCACTCCGGCCGCGAGGCGCACGTTCACCACGTTGTAGGTGTTCGTCCCCTCGTCCGTCGCCCCCTCGCAGTAGGTGACGGCCTGCACGTCCGAGGCGTGCGCGAGCACGCCCTCGCTGACCAGGAAGCCCACCGCGAGCGCGAAGTCGTCGCCCGGCGTGCGCATCGTGATCGCCAGCGGCTTGCCGTTCAGCCGGATCTCCAGCGGCTCCTCGGCCACGAGCGTGTCCGGCCGGGTCCCGGCCACACCGCCACGGATCCGGACGACGCGACGGCGTTCGGTGACCCGTCCCATGTGATCAGTCCACCGTTCTGTCGCTGCTACCGCTCTGACGTGCGTACGGGTCGTCCCGTACCTGCCGGGCCCATTCTCCCGGATGCGCCGTTCCGGATGCCCCCGGCAGGAAGATCCTCTGAATTCTCCAAATTACGGGCCCTTAATCCTGTCGGGTCACACGCACCCGTACCCGCCGGTAGCAGGCAAAGCTGGGTGAACCTGACAGTCGTACGAGAGGGATCGCGCCCATGACCGGTTCACGTGTGGTGGCGCTGGGGCACTACCAGCCCGCGAAAGTGCTCACCAACGAGGACCTCGAGGCGATGGTCGACACCAACGACGCGTGGATCCGCTCGCGGGTCGGCATCAGGACCCGCCACATCGCGGGCCCCGAGGAGCCGGTCGACGAGCTGGCCTACCAGGCCGCCGGCAAGGCCCTCGCGAACGCCGGGCTGCTCCCCGGCGACATCGACCTCGTCCTGGTGGCCACTTCCACCGCGATCGACCGCTCGCCCAACATGGCGGCCCGCGTCGCCGCCAAGCTGGGCATGAGCAGCGGGCCCGCCGTCATGGACATCAACGTCGTCTGCTCGGGCTTCACGCACGCCCTGGCCACCGCCGACCACGCGATCCGGGCGGGCGCCGCCACCCGCGCCCTGGTCATCGGCGCCGACAAGATGACCGAGATCACCGACTGGACGGACCGCACCACCTGTGTGCTGACCGGCGACGGCGCGGGCGCGGCCGTCGTCGAGGCGTGCGCGGAGCCCCGCATCGGCCCCGTGCTGTGGGGCTCGGTGCCGGAGATGGGCCACGCGGTCCGGATCGAGGGCACGCCCCCGGTCTTCGCCCAGGAGGGCCAGTCCGTCTACCGCTGGACCACCAGCCGGCTGCCACCCCTGGCCCGCAAGGTCTGCGAGAAGGCCGGCATCACCCCCGAGGAACTGGCCGGCGTCGTCCTGCACCAGGCCAACCTGCGGATCATCGAGCCGCTCGCCGCGAAGATCGGCGCGGTCAACGCGGTCGTCGCCCGGGACGTCGTGGACTCCGGCAACACGTCCGCCGCGAGCATTCCGATGGCCCTGTCGAAACTGGTCGAGCGCGGCGAGATCCCCTCGGGCGCCCCGGTCCTGCTGTTCGGCTTCGGCGGCAACCTCTCGTACGCGGGACAGGTCATCCACTGCCCCTGACCCGCCGGCCGGGCCATGCCCGCAGGTCAGCGCGGTGCGCCGGCAGCCCCCCGGACCGAATACCTGGTCGGAACCACCTCGATCCCCTGCTATTGTTGTCCATGTCGCCGCGGGAAACCGGGGCCGACCACCTGGTCCGGGTGGCGGAATGGCAGACGCGCTAGCTTGAGGTGCTAGTGCCCTTTATCGGGCGTGGGGGTTCAAGTCCCCCCTCGGACACCAGCAAAGAACCCCACTCCGGTGGGGTTCTTTCGCGTTTGCGCCCCCTGCGTCCGCTCCCCCCAGGCGACGCCCGGTGCGGCATCATGGCCGGGAACGGGTCTAGTGGGAGAACGTGTCGCAGGGCGAGCCACGCAACAGTGCTGTGATCGGCGTTCGTTACCGCCTGGAGAAGCGGCTGGGCCGGGGTGGGATGGGCACCGTATGGCGCGCCGAGGACGAGCTGCTCGGGCGGGCCGTCGCCGTCAAGGAACTCCACCTCGACGGTGACCGTGAGACCAACGGAGCCCTGCGCGAGGCCCGGACCGTCGCACAGGTCAGGCATCCGCACGTCGTCGTGGTCCATGACGTCGTGAACCACGAGGGCAGTGCGCACATCGTGATGGAGCTCATCGACGACGGTTCGCTCGCCGAGCGGCTCTCCGCCGACGGGCCGCTGAGCGTCGAGGAGACGGCGCGGACCGGCCTCGCGCTGCTCGGCGCGCTGGCCGCGGCGCACGCGCGCGGGGTGCTGCACCGCGACGTCAAACCGGCGAACGTCCTGATGGAGGCCGGGACGGGGCGGGTGGTGCTCACCGACTTCGGCATCGCCCACCTCGCCGGGGTCACCACGATCAGCGAGACCGGCGCGTTCGTCGGCTCGCCCGAGTACACCTCGCCCGAGCGGATGCAGGGCGCGGCGGCCGGTCCGGCCTCCGACCTGTGGTCGCTCGGCGTGCTGTTGTGCGCCGCGCTGACCGGGAAGTCGCCCTTCCACCGCGATTCGCTCGGCGGGGTCCTGCACGCCGTCGTCCACGACGAGATCGAACCGCCGGCGCAGGCGGGCCCGCTGCGTCCGGTCATCCGCGGGCTCTTGGAACGGGACCCCGAGCGCCGGCTGGGCGCGGCCGAGGCCGAACGGCTGCTGTCGGCGTACGTGGCCACGGGGCGGATCCCGCTGCCCGACCCGGCCGGCCCCGAGCCCGTCGACGCGGTGCCGGCCACGGTCCCCGCGACCGCCCCCCTGCCGGTTACCGCCCCCGCCTCCGCTCCCTTGCCCGCGACCGCCGCCGTGGTCCGGTCGCGAGCGGGCGGGCCGGGGCTGCGGGCCGCCCTGGTGGCCGCCCTCGTCGCCGTGGCGGTGGTGGCCACTTTGGCCGTGACCTCGCTGCTCCGGGGCGGTTCGCAGGCCCCGGGCGCCGGCACGGCGCTCTCGCCCACCCCCGTGACCACCGCCGCCGCGTCCCCGCACGCCCCGACCCCCTCGGCGCCGGCCACGTCGTCGTCCTCCCGGCCCGCCGCCGCGACCGCCAAGCGGGCACCCGCCGGCTACGTCACCATGGCCGACCCGGAAGGGTTCGGCATGGCCGTCCCCCAGGGCTACCAGCGCGGTACCGACTCCGAGCGGGTCTTCTACGTCTCCCCGGACGGTGCGTTCCGCATCGGCGTCAAGACGAAGCCGGCGGTCTCCGGCGGTCCGCTCGCCGTCATGCGGTCCTCCGACGCGGGCGGCGCCGACACCAACCCGGGCTACCGCGACGCCTCGGTCGTCGCCACCACCCACAACGGACTGCCCGCCGCCTTCTGGGAGTTCACCTGGAACGGCTTCACCCCGGCCGAGGGCGCCCGGCACACCTTCGACCTGTGCTGGGACGAGAACGGCCGCATGTACGACGTCTGGGTCTCCGCGCCCGTCGGCCGGGCGGCCGAGGCGCGCGGCCACTTCGACGCCGCCCTGGACTCCTTCACCCCGGGCGGCTGACGCCTCAGTCCCAGGCCCGCAGCACCACCAGCCCGCCGGGCGTGGACAGGCTCCCCGGGCCGAGCGGGCCGAAGGTGCGCGGCAGGGCCAGGCGTGGCGGTCCGCCGTCGACGGCGGCGTCGAAGAGGTACGCTGCCGCCGAGGCGGAGTCGCTGACCAGGTGCGGGCCGCCGGGGGCGGAAGCGGTCGCCGCACCGGTCAGCGGCGTACGGAACATGTTCCGCAGCTGGCGCAGGACCTCCGGGGTGATGCCCGCCGCACCCGCCGGCTGTGGCACAGGACCGCCCACCGGCTCCGCCGGGGACCCGGTGTCCGGGACGTGCGGCGCATCAGCGACGTCGGGCGGGATCGCCCCGGTCAGGAGCAGTGCGAGGAGCACCGGGACGGCCTTGCGGCGCAGCGCCCCGGTGGCCTGCCGCAGCCGGTGCGCGTGGGTGGCGGGGAGCGAGAGGGCGAGGCTTCCCGCGGCGTCGCCCGCCGCGATCGGGACGGCGGCGCAGACGACCCCCGGTGAGTACTCGCGCAGGTCGAAGACGGGTGCGCCCGGAGCCATCGCGTCCAGGACGTCGAACAGGACCCGGCTGTCGGTGATGGTCTGCCGGGTGAGCCGCGCCGGGCGGTGCCGGGCCACGTGATCGGCCCGGGTGTCGTGGTCGAGCTGGGTCAGCAGACACTTGCCGACGGCGCTGGCGTGCGCGGCGGCCCGGAAGTCCACCCACTCCCGCACCGGCGGGGCCCCGGGCCCGTCCGCCATCTGGGTGATCCGGACCTCGCCGTCCGCGTACCGGCTGAGGTAGACGGCGGCGCCCGCGCTGTCCCGCGCCAGCGCCAGGGTCCGCTGCAACTGCTCGGCCAGACCGGTACGGCCGGGTGCGGCGAGCCGGTCGAGGGCCGGCCCCCGGCCGTAGACCCCCGCGCCCGCACGGTACGCGTACTCCTCCTCGCACAGCATCGACAGGAGCGGACGCAGCTCCGCCTCCGCCAGCCCCGCCTCCCGCGCGAGCCGGCCCGCCCGGACGCCCAGCGGGTGCCGTTCGAGGACCCGTACGACGGCCAGGGCGCGGCGGGCCTCCGCCAGCGCTTCCCCCGGACCGGCGCCGGAGCCGCCGCCCCGGGCCGCGGCCGTCAGCGACGGGTGGCGCAGCGGGCCGGCGCCCAACCGGGTGGGCTCCGCCGGTACCGCCGGGGGCCGGAAGGCGGCGATCACCGAGGCCAGCCCCGGCTTGGGCAGCGGCACCGGGCCCAGGTCGGGGTCGTCGAGCTGGCCGACGTAGCGCAGGACGGCCGCCTGCGCGCACAGCCGTACCTCCCGCAGGTCCCGGCGGCCGCCCGGGCGGAACCCGCGGCGGCCCAGTTCGACCGCCCAGACCCGGGCGTCGTGGTGCTCACCGCGCCGCGAGTGGTCGAGGAAGAGGCAGTAGGCGGCCGGCGCGGTCCGCGCCCGGCCCGAGCCGGCGGCGAACTGCCACCAGAAGCGGGCGCCTTCGCGCATCCCGGCCAGGTGCAGCAGACAGCCGAAGACCACGGCCCCGACGAGGTCGGTGTGGCCGCGGTCGGTGAAGGAGCGCAATCGTGCCTCGGCCTTCGGTTCGCACACGACGGCGAGGCAGACGGCCTTGAGGTCGCGCCGGGCCCGTTCGGCGTCGAGCGGCATGTCCCGCGCCGGATCGCTCCAGCCGTAGCCGGAGCGGCGCCGGGTGCGACCGTGGGCGTGGCCCAGGCCGGTGCGCGGGAGGCGCAGCAGCCGGGCCTCCGCCGCCCCGAGGTCGTAGTGCGGGTAGCGGTCGCGCACGCTCGCCCGGTCCAGGAACTCGGTCAGCGAGCGGGGGGTGCCGTCGCAGTCCCGGCCCTCTCGGGGCCTCATGATTCGGCGGACGCGTCGAGCAGGCGGGCGAGCCGACGATGGGCCTGCCCGAGCTGCGAACGGACCGTGGCCTCGTCGACGCCCATCACGGCGGCGGCCTCGCCGGGGCTGCACTGGAGCCCGTAGCGCAGCAGCACCGCGTCCCGCTGCCGCTCGGCGAGCCGGGAGACGGCCGAGTAGAAGCGGATGGTGTCGGTCAGGACCTCGTACTGGTCGGTGTGGACCTCCTTGAGGGCCGCCTCGAAGGCGCTGATGTCCATCGGCTGCGGGCAGGGGGTGCGGCGGTGCTGGCGGTCGACGATCCGTTGCTTGAGGACGGTCCAGGCGTAGGCGTCGAGGCGGTCCATGTGAAGCATCCGGAGCCACTCGTTCATGATCGCGTCGAAGGTGGCGTCCACCGCGTCCTCGGCGGCCGCGTCGGAGCCGAGCTGAAGATACGCGAAACGCATGTACGCGGGCCGCCGATTGGCGTGGAAAGCCCAATAGGAAAGACGTGCGGGCGGATTCCACTGGCTCATGGGAGTCGGCCGCCGTCGCCGGCTCGGCAGTCCCACGGCACCGCCGGACTCCTCCGGTCCGCCATCGCTCACCGCTCCACCTCGTCCCCTGATCCGCCGGATGCCCTGCGAGAACCTCGTCGTCGAGCCGTGCCCTCGTCCACCGCGACCTCGCGCACCGGGCATCCGTCTGCCCGGCGTTCTCGCCGTCAGCCTGTCAGCGCGGGCGCATTCGAAGGGCGCAGAGAGGAAACCTGGAAGCAAAGCGTTCGGTGACGATCGGCTGGTGATCTCCTTCGATCGGGTGACGGCTCAACCAGCGCATACGCATATGCCCCCCGGCAGGCCCTCCCACCCGGCAATACGGCGCCGCCGCGATGGGACCGGCCCCCGCTCCGCACCGCGTCCACGCTCCGGTCACGCGTCGGGTCCCCGCCGTCGCGCCTGTAGCATGACCCGAGCGCGAGGGCCGTGACGGAGAGGTCACTGCCCTCGCTTTTGCGTATGTCCACCCGCGGAAAACGCGGCGCCGGGCCTTTCGACGGTTCGATACGATGAACAGCATCACAATCCGTCACGGCCCGTTGTCACCGCACGTACCGCACAGATGAAATGGAGCATCCGAGGATGGCTCGACACCTGATCACCAGCGCGCTTCCCTATATCAACGGGATCAAGCACCTGGGCAACATGGTCGGGTCGATGCTTCCGGCGGATGTGTACTCCCGGTACCTCCGCCAGCGCGGCCACGACGTCCTCTACATCTGCGCCACCGACGAGCACGGCACGCCGGCCGAACTCGCCGCGAAGGCGGCCGGTCTCTCGGTCGCCGAGTTCTGCGCGCAGGCGCACGACGCCCAGAAGGCGGTCTACGACGGCTTCCAGCTGTCCTTCGACTACTTCGGCCGCAGCTCCTCGCGGCAGAACGCCGAGATCACGCAGCACTTCGCGCGCCGCCTCCAGGAGAACGGCTTCATCGAGGAGCGCGCGATCCGCCAGGTGTACTCGCCGGTCGACGGACGCTTCCTGCCCGACCGCTACGTCGAGGGCACCTGCCCGCACTGCGGCTACGACAAGGCGCGCGGCGACCAGTGCGAGAACTGCACCCGGGTCCTGGACCCCACGGACCTGATCGAGCCGCGCTCGGCGATCTCCGGCTCCACGGACCTGGAGGTCCGCGAGACCAAGCACCTCTTCCTCCTCCAGTCCAAGCTCCAGCACGAGGTCGAGAGCTGGGTCGCGGAGCACGAGGAGGAGTGGCCGCAGCTGGCCTCCTCCATCGCCCGCAAGTGGCTGACCGAGGGCCTGCACGACCGCGCGATCACCCGTGACCTGGACTGGGGCGTCCCCGTCCCGGCGGACACCTGGCCCGAGCTGGCCGCCGACGGCAAGGTCTTCTACGTCTGGTTCGACGCCCCGATCGAGTACATCGCCGCGACCAAGGAGTGGGCGGACGCCGCGCAGGACACCGCCCCGGCCGACCGCGACTACAAGTCCTGGTGGTACGAGGCCGAGGACGTGCGCTACACCCAGTTTATGGCCAAGGACAACGTCCCGTTCCACACGGTGATGTTCCCCGCCACGGAGCTCGGCACCCGTGAGCCGTGGAAGAAGGTCGACTACGTCAAGGCGTTCAACTGGTTGACGTACTACGGCGGCAAGTTCTCCACCTCGCAGAAGCGCGGCGTCTTCACCGACCACGCGCTGGAGATCCTGCCGGCCGACTACTGGCGCTACTTCCTGATCGCCAACGCGCCCGAGTCCGACGACTCGTCCTTCACGTGGGAGCACTTCACCGCCACGGTCAACAAGGACCTCGGCGGCACCCTCGGCAACTTCGTCAACCGGGTACTGACCTTCTCCCGCAAGAAGTTCGGCGACGAGGTCCCGGCCGGCAGCCCCGCGGGCGAGGCGGAGGCCAGGCTCGGCGCCCAGATCGCCGAACTGCTGGCCGAGTACGAGGGCCACATGGAGTCCCTCCAGTACCGCAAGGCCGCGGCCGCCCTGCGCGCCCTGTGGTCCGCCGGCAACGCCTACCTCGACGAGAAGGCCCCCTGGCTGGAGGTCAAGACCGACCTGGAGGGCGCCGCGCTCACCCTGCGCACGGCGATGAACCTGATCCACCTCTACTCGGTGGTCTCGGAGCCCTTCATCCCCGCCTCGGCGCACGCCATGCGCTCCTCGTTCACGCTCGCCGACGACACGGCGACCTGGGTCACCCCCGAGCAAACCGCGTCCCTGGACGCGGTCCCCGCGGGCACCCCGTTCACCGTGCCGCCGGTGCTCTTCGCGAAGATCACCGAGGAGGACCTGGAGTCCTACCGCGAACGCTTCGGCGGCTCCCCGGAGGCGTAACGCCCGGGTGAGAAGGCAGGTGAAGGGGCGCGACCCACGGGGTCGCGCCCCTTCGTCGTCCCGGACGGGCGCCGTCGGCAGGGACCTCGGCCGCACGGTCACCGGCGCGGCCCTCCCGATCGGCTGAGCACCCGCCGTCGTACGTGGGCCGGTCTTGACCTTCCCGCGCGTGTCGTAGCCGGGCCGTGATCGTTTCTTCAGCAGGAACCCTCATCCCTGCTGCCGAATCCGATCGGGAGGACCAGTCGCGTGGTGACCGCTTGGCAGTACGTCGCCGGGGCCGGCCTGGTGGGCGCGCTGTGCCCGCTGCACGGTCATGTGGCGGTCGCCGATGACGGCGCGGGCCACGGCGCCCGGGTCGGCGTCTGCGTACCCGCCGGGCATCCGCGACCGCCGACCGTGTGGCTCCCGGCCGTCACCCCACCCGGCGTGCGGGCGCCGGCGCGGCCGTCGCCGCGGGTGACCGCGCCCGGGGAGCGGCCGACCGTGCACCACCCCGGGCAGGCACCCGGCCTCCCCGCCCGGGAGGAGGCGCCGGGGGAGGAGGCGCCGGGGGAGGAGGCGCAGCCGCCGCCGGTCGGGGCGGCCGCCGGGCCACGGCCGGAGGCGGCTGCGGCCAAGGCTTCCGCTCCGCCCCCGCGCAGGGCCGCCGCCGCGCCCGTGACCGCCTTCCACGTGCCGACGTACCATCCGTCGGCCCTGGAGCGCAGGCGCCCGAACGGCATGTCGACCATGATGCTGATGGTCGTCGTGACCACCCCGGCCGTGCTCGCCGCCGCCGCGCTGCGCCCGCGCTCCAAGAGCGCCCGCTAGCCCTTCCGCCGCTCCACTCTTCGACCTCGAACGGGAGAACCCTCGTGTCCGAATGGCTGGTCCTGGCCATCGCCATGGCGCTCGTCTGCGCCCTCGTCCTCGCCTGCACCATGCTCCGGCACCGCCGGGTGGCGGCGGACGAGGACACCAGCGAAACCCCCGACGTCATCGAGTACATGACGATGATGGTCGGCGTGGTCTACGCGATCGTCCTCGGCCTGGCCATCGCGGGCGTCTGGGAGGCGCGCGGCTCCGCGGAGGACAGCGTGCGGCGCGAGGCGCAGTCGCTGTACGAGGTCACCCAGCGCGCCGACGTCTACCCGACACCGGTGCGCGACCGCATCCGCGGGGAGGTGGACGCCTACGTCTCCCACACCGTCAACGTGGACTGGCCGCGACTGACCTCGGGCCAGGCCGCCTCCGCGGAGGGCGCGAACCTGCTCGGCAAGCTGCGCACCGACGTCACCCACCAGAGCCCGGCCACCGAACTCCAGGCGCAGGCGTACCAGCCGCTCCTGGACCACATCGCCGCCGCCGACGACGCCCGGCACTCGCGGATGCAGAGCGACGAGTCGACGCTGCCGGGCGTGGTGTGGTTCGGGCTGCTGGTGGGCGAGGTGGTCACGGTCGGGCTGATCTTCACGCTCCAGATCCGCCGCTCGGGCCGCGAGTTGTTGCTGGCGGGGCTGTTCAGCGCGCTGATCGTGTTCCTGCTGTTCATGGTGTGGAGCTTCGACGCGCCCTACGGTCGGGACGGCACCGATTCGGCGGGACCGTTCCAGGACCTCTTCCCGACGGTCACGATCGCCGCGGCACGCTAGGTCCTGTCGTCAAAGTAGCG
The DNA here is from genome assembly GCF_042881255.1 of Streptomyces sp. NPDC058279. NCBI lineage: Bacteria > Bacillati > Actinomycetota > Actinomycetes > Kitasatosporales > Streptomycetaceae > Streptomyces > Streptomyces sp. NPDC058279. The sequence continues at coordinate 182,851 of NZ_JBHVYA010000005.1, forward strand.
CCGTTTAAGGCCCGCGATGTCCGGTGCCGTGCATCGCAAGGCGGAGGGGCGCCCGTGTACTGGACGTACTCGGGCGCTCCGACAACGCAGCGAGGTGCGGTGCCGGACATCGCGCGCCAGGCGGGACTTTGACGACAGGGCCTGGCGTCCGGCGGACGCTCTCACAGGCCGCTGCCCGACAGGGCGGCGGCCTGTCGTCGTGCCGCCGCCACCAAGGGGGAGTGCCGCAGGGCGTGGGAGATCCGTACGAGGTCGCGCGGACCGTCGGCGGCGACGTGCACCCGCTCCGCCCCGTCGTCCGGGCCGGCCGCGCCGCCGGTCCCCTCCGGGTCGACGGTGCTGGTACGCACCGCCGCGGCCACCATCGCGGCATCGGCCACGGCGCGGGCGGTGGCCTCGTCGGCGCCGTTCGCGCGGGCCTGCTCGTAGGCGAGGTCGCGTCGGCGGGGGTCGAGGCACGGGCCCAGCCGCAGGAAGCCGTCGTGGATGTCCGACTCCCGCTGGATCACCCTGATCTCCGCCGGGGACCACCAGGACATCCGGACCGAGGGGGTGCCGGCCGGCGCGGTGCTCTGCATCTCGTGCCAGAGGGTGCCCAGGCGCCGGTACGTCGACCAGGTGCGCCAACTGTCGGAGACCCGCTGGCACAGCAGCGGCAGCACGAAGCCGATGGCGCTGACCAGGGCCCCCATGGAGGCGAGCGGCGGCGCGACGAGGGTGCTCAGGTCGTCCAGGTCGTGGCCGGTCCAGCGGGCGACGACGGCCGACATCTTGGCGGCGTCGTAGGCGAGGCTGAAGGAATAGCCGCCGACGATGATGAACAGGCCCGTGCGCAGCCAGCCGCGGACCTGGAGGGCCCAGCGCCAGCACATGGCCGTCATGGTGATGGCGGCGACGTTGTGCGCCAACAGGTACGCGGCGATCATCAGCCGGATGTAGGGGGTGTTGGCGTAGTACGTGTCGAAGTCGCGCAGTCGTTCCACGGGGGCCGAACCGAGCGCGTACACGACGACGATCGTGCCGATCACCACGGAGTAGCCGGAGATCCAGCGGCGGGAGGTGCGCCGGATCTCCTCGGGCTCGCCGCCGCGCCAGTTGAAGACGAGCACCAGGCAGGAGGCGCTGAACGCGGTCATCAGGCAGTACACCAGCGGGGCGGAGACGTTGGAGACGCCCGTCCAGCGGTTGACGGCCGCGATGGTCGGCGGGGCGGCGAACGTGAACACCGCTCCGGCCAGGGTCAGCAGGACACACACGGACCGCAGCAGGGGGTCGCGCCAGTCGGCCCGCAGGGCCGGGACCTTGAAAGCGAGGGAGACCGCCATCGCCACCGCGGGGATGTAGTAGTCCTGTCCGTTCAAAGCTCGTTCCTGTGCCCCCGGTAGCCGAGGGACGTTTCGATCCTGCCGGCGAGCTGGTCGCGCTGCGCGGGGGCGCGGTGACCCCCCGAACCCGCCAGCCAGTTGCGGCAGCGGCTGCCGAGCAGCAGCCCGAAGGTCTCCGCCTCCGTCTCCTCCCGGACGTCGGCGCGGGTGCGCGCGGCGACTCGGCGGACCGTCTCGCCGATGTCGGCCTCGCCGGCCAGCAGCCGGGCGGCGACGGCGGCGCCGTCGACGTGGTGGCTGCAGTGGCCGGCCTTCATGTGCCACAGTTCGTGACCCAGGATCACCAGTTGGTGGTCGGGCGCCGTGCGTTCCTCGATGACGATGAGATCGCGGTCCGCCATGTCGAGCCACAGCCCGCTGGCCGTCCCCTGGGGGAACGCGGCCATCCGGAATTCCACCGGTCGGCCCCGTTGTCGGCTCATGCCCTCGCAGAGGGCGGCGTAGAGGCCCACAGGCTCCACGGGGGCGGTCAACTTGATGCCGGCCACCAGTTCCCCGCAGAACCGCCGCTGCTCTCTGCCTATGCTCACCGTTCTCCCCGTCGGCGCGGATCCGGATCAGGACTCAAGGATTCAGATCCAGACTTTCGACTGGGTCATGATTCGTTCGGTTTGACGCTTTCGAGGAGCATGTCCAGCCATTCGGTCACCTTGTCCCGGTGCTTGTCGCTGGGCAGTTGGGCGGCGCGCCAGGCGATGCCCCGTACGCCGTGGTTCTGGAGGAGTCTTGCCAGCGGATCGCCGGCTGATGCGGCCTCGGCGGGGACGGTTTCGCGCTCACGACCGGCGAAGTCCTGGAGCAGCTGCTGCTCGGTGCGCTGGAGGGCGTCGGTGAGGGCGTCGGCGTCGTGGGCGGTGAGGAAGCCGGCGTGTACCCCGAAGAAGCGCTGGATGGCGTCACAGTGCTCCATCGTGGGCCGGCGGTCGCCGTTGATCAGGGCGCCGGCCTGCTGCCGGGACATCCCGGCACCGTCCGCGATCTCCTGCTGCGTGTAGCGCCGACCGTTGGGCTTGACCCTGGTCCGCCGGAGCAGGTCGAGACGCTGGAGGAAGCGGGTCTGCAGGTCGGGTTCGCCGGCGCGCCGACCGTCGAGCAGGGTTTTGATCACGTCCGTCGGGACACCCGAGGCTTCGGAGAGTCGGCGGAGGTCGAATACCTGGTTCAGGTCGCGGCCCATCTTGCCCGCGAGTTCGGCGACCCGCGTGACGGTGGCTGCCAGAGACGCGTTGGCCACCGCGACGGGAGCCGGGAAGCCGTCTGTCACCAGTGGTTCTCCTAGATCGCGCGGGGTCAATACGGGCACGGGGTCGGCCCCAGGGAATCTATCCGGTCTCCCCCCGGAGGGCCAGAACTTGCCACAGCTGTGGCGCGAATGAGCTGTCGTCAGGCTGGAATTGCCACAATAGTTGACACTCGAATGAAGTCGGTAGCAGGATCGCCACACGGAAATGAAGATCCAGACCGTGAGGAGGGGGAGCTCTCGGTGCCACATCTCGCAGCGGTGGGCCCGTCCGATGGCCTCGCCCGAGCCGGCGAGGAACGCCTGACGGGCGATGACTCGGCCCGTGGCGCAGTGCGGTCGGAGCGACGCAAGGAGCTTTTGCGCCAGCGCCGCGAGGAACTGGGCCTGAGCCAGGAAGACCTCGCCGCACGGCTGCGCATCAGTGTGCGGGCGTACGGCAATTGGGAACGCGGACTCGTCAAGGAATGGACGGACCGCAAACTGCTCGCCCTGGCAGAGGCCCTGGAGATGAGCGAGCGGCAGTGCTTCTGGCTGTTCCGGGTCATGGTCGACCGGGACCCGCCGCCCACCTGGCGGGCCGCCGAGGAGAACCGGCTGCCCGAGGACCCCGCCCAGCGCGACTACCTGTGCGACTACGCGGCCCTCATGGAGGCCGTGCCCTACCCGAGTTTCCTGGTGGACCACCGCTGGGACGTGGCCCTGACCAACTCGGCCTTCGACAAGCTCTTCCAGTCGGTGCGCCCGCACCCCACCGCCCTGCCGGACGACAACTTCCTGCGCTTCGTGCTGTTTCACCCGGACGCCGCCGCGGTGCTGGAGGACCACGAGCCGGCCTGGTGCGTCCCGCTGCTGGCCAGGTTCGCGACCGCGCTGGCCGGCGCCCCGGACGACGAGGGATTGCGGAGCATCCGGCAGGAAGTGGCCCGGGACCCGTTCATGGAGGCCGCCTACCGGTACGGCGTCCCGCACTGGCTCAGCACCCACGGCGCGGACGCCGCCGAGCAGGACGGGGCGGTGCGGACGGTGCGCCACCCCGATCCCGGCTGGGGTCTGGTGCGTTGCCGGATGGTGGCGGAATCCAGCCGGATGCTGGAGGCGATGGGGCTCACCCGGATGACCCTGATCCTCTCGGCGCCGCAGGGCCTGCCGGCCGGACCGGTGCGGCCCGGCCAGGGGTTTGCGCAGCAGCAGGGCGCGCGGTTGCGCGCGGTGCCGTCGCTCGGGGACTGAACGACGCGCGGTGCGAGGAGTCGGGCCGATCGGGAGGACCGGCCGGGGCGGTCGGGGTCGGGACGCCCGGCCCGACCCGGGCGATCGGGGGACGGGGTCGGCGGGCCGGGTCGGAGGCCCCTCCGATCTGCCGTGACGGCCGGGTTCCGGTGGATTCCGGCCGAGGGCGCCCCCGCTGCGCCCTCGGCGGGGGACACTGGAGACCTTGATCGTGTGTCGCGCCGCGTCGGCCCGGCCCGGGCGCCCCAGCCGGGTCGCGCCGCCGCCGTGTCACCGATCGTGGCACTGGCGAAGGGCGGTAGGGACGTGCGGCTGACCATCCTCGGCGGGGGCGGCTTCCGCGTACCGCTCGTCTACGGGGCACTCCTCGGCGATCGCGCCGAGGGCCCGGTGACCCACGTGACCCTCTACGACGAGGACCCGGCCCGGCTCACCGCCATGGCCCGGGTCCTCGCCGACCAGGCCGCGGGGGTGGCCGACGCCCCGGCCGTCACCGCCACCGACGACCTCGACGAGGCGCTGCGCGGAGCCGACTTCGTCTTCTCCGCCATCCGCGTCGGCGGCCTGGAGGGACGCGCCGCCGACGAGCGGATCGCCCTCGCCGAGGGCGTCCTGGGCCAGGAGACGGTGGGCGCGGGCGGGGTCGCGTACGGCCTGCGCACGGTGCCGGTGGTCCGGGAGATCGCCCGCAGGATCGCCCGTATCGCCCCCGAGGCATGGGTCATCAACTTCACCAACCCGGCCGGTCTGGTCACCGAGGCCATGGCCGAGGTCCTCGGCCAGCGGGTCATCGGCATCTGTGACTCCCCGGTGGGCCTCGGCCGGCGCATCGCGCGCCTGCTGGGGGTCCGGCCCGAGGAGGCGTGGATCGACTACGTCGGCCTGAACCACCTGGGCTGGGTCCGCGGGCTGCGCGTGGCGGGCCGCGACGAACTGCCCCGGCTGCTGGCCGACACCAAGGCGTTGGAGTCCTTCGAGGAGGGCCGGCTCTTCGGCGCGCAGTGGCTGCGTTCGCTCGGCGCGATCCCCAACGAGTACCTGCACTACTACTACTTCAACCGCGACACCGTGCGCGGCTACCAGGAGGCCCCGCTGACCCGCGGCGCCTTCCTGCGCGACCAGCAGCGCGAGTTCTACGCCCGGGCCGGGCGCGAGGGACAGCCGCCCGGGTCGGCGCTGGCCGCCTGGGACCGGACGCGGGCCGAGCGGGAGGCCACGTACATGGCCGAGAACCGGGAGGCGGCGGGCGCCGGCGCGCGCGAGGAGAGCGACCTGGAGTCCGGCGGCTACGAGAAGGTCGCCCTCGCGCTCATGCGGGCCATCGCCCGGGACGAGCGGGCCACCCTGATCCTCAACGTGCCCAACGGCTCCACCCTCGCGGCGCTCGACGCGCGGGCGGTGATCGAGGTGCCCTGCCTGGTGGACGCCAACGGCGCCCACCCGGTGTCCGTCGACCCGCTGCCGCTGCACGCGGTGGGCCTGGTGACCTCGGTCAAGGCGGTCGAGCGGGAGGTCCTGGCCGCCGCGGCGAGCGGCTCGCGCGCGGACGCGGTCAAAGCCTTCGCCCTGCACCCGCTCGTGGACTCGGTGACCGTGGCCCGCCGGCTCCTCGACGGGTACGCGGCGCAGCACCCCGGCCTGGCCTACCTGCGCTGATCCGCCGTGCGGCCGGCCCCCCGGTCACCCGTACGGCCCGCGCCGCATGCGGCGGGCGGGGGGCGCTGTGAGAGTGCGAGATGTGACCACAGCCCCCGCCATGGCCGCCGCGCCACCCGTGCTCGACCGGCGGCGGCGCAACGTCGTCTTCGGCACGATCATGCTGGGCGTCCTGCTGGCGGCACTGGACCAGACCATCGTGGGCACCGCCCTGCCGACGATCGTGGCGGACCTCGGCGGCGCGGCCCACATGTCGTGGGTGGTCACCTCCTACCTGCTGGCGGAGACCGTGGCGACGGTCCTGGTCGGCAAGTTCGGCGACCTCTTCGGGCGCAAACTCGTCTTCCAGGTCTCGGCGATCGTCTTCATCACCGGTTCGTTCCTGTGCGGACTGTCCGGCAACATGACCATGCTGATCCTGTGGCGGGGACTCCAGGGCGTCGGCGCGGGCGGCCTGATGGTCACTTCCATGGCGCTGATCGCCGATGTGGTGCCGCTGCGCGAACGCGGCAAGTACCAGGGGGCGATCGGCGCCGTGTTCGGCGTCGCCACCGTCATCGGGCCGCTGCTCGGCGGGCTGTTCACCGACCACCTGAGCTGGCGCTGGGCCTTCTACGTCAACGTCCCGATCGCGATCCTGGTGGTGATCGCCGCCGCCCGGACGATCCCCTCGGTACGGGCGACGGGCAAGCCCGTCATCGACTACCCGGGCATCGCGCTCGTCGCCGTCGGCGCGAGCGCGCTGATCCTCGCGACCAGTTGGGGCGGAAACGAGTACGCCTGGAATTCCGCTCTGATCATCGGCCTCTTCGCGGTCGGCGCCGCGGCCCTCGCCCTGTTCTGCGTGGTCGAGACGCGGGCCGCCGAACCGATGCTGCCGATGCGACTGTTCCACAACCCGGTCTTCAGCGTGTGCTCGGTGCTCAGCTTCGTCGTCGGCTTCGCGATGCTCGGCGCGATGACGTTCCTGCCGACGTACTTGCAGTACGTCGACGGCGATTCCGCCACCGTGTCGGGCGTCCGGACGCTGCCGCTGGTCGTCGGCCTGCTGATCGCCTCCGTCTTCAGCGGCAGCGTCACCTCCAAGACCGGCCACTACCGGATCTTCCCCATCGTGGGCTGCGCGGTGATGGGCGTCGGGCTGTACCTTCTCTCCCTGATGGGCCGGGGCACCTCGGCCTGGTCGGAATCGCTGTACATGTTCGTGCTCGGCGCCGGCATCGGACTGTGCATGCAGGTCCTGACGATCGCCGTGCAGAACACCGTCGACTACGCCGATCTCGGCACGGCCACGTCCGGTGTGACGTTCTTCCGTACGCTCGGCAGCGCCTTCGGCACCGCGGTCTTCGGCACGATCTACGCGAACACCCTCGCACCCCAGCTCGCGGTGGGCGTCGCGGAGGCGGCCCGTGCCACCGGCCGGGACCCGAGATTGCTGGGCCTGGCCGCGCGGAGCCCGCAAGGGGTGCACGCGCTCGATCCGGCCGCCGCCGGGCCGATCATCGACGCCTACGCGCGGACCCTGCACACGGTGTTCCTGTGGACCGTGCCGGTGGCCGGGCTGGGCTTCGTCGTCGCGCTGTTCCTCAAGGAGGTCCGGCTGCGTGACAGTGCCCGTGCCTCCTCGACGGACATGGGCGAGGGCTTCGCCTCACCGGTCACCGCCTCGGGGGACTCGGCGAAACTGCTGGAGCTGGCGGTCGGCAAACTCGTCCGGGGCATGGGCCCCGAGACGGCGCGCGGGATCGTGAACGGCTCCGACACCCGACTGGACATCGCGGGCGCGTGGACGGTCATGCAGGTCGACCTGCTGATCCGGACGGTCGGACACGCGAGCATCGGTCTCGTCGCGGCCCGCCGGTCGCTGCCGCCCGAGGTACTGCTGCCCGTCTTCGACCGGATGGTGGAGGAGGGCTACCTGAGCCGGGAGGGCGTCTTCTTCTCGCTCACGCCGGCGGGGGAGCGGGAGGCCGCGGTGATCTCCAAGGCCTGGGCCGACTGGCTGGGCGACCGGCTGGAGCGGGACGGCGGCCGGCCCCGCAGCGCGGCCCTGCGGGCGGCGGCGGACGCGATCGCCAAGCGCCTGCTGGCGGAGGACCTGGCGGAGGGCAACTTCGCCCCCCGCCCGGCGCCGGCCTGAGCCGTCCTCAGGGTGCCCCGGGGACGTCCCGCGGGGTCGCGAGGTAGTCGTGCGAGGGGACGTGGGGGAGGGCGGGGGTGAGGTCCGGGCGCCAGGTGCGCAGGACCGTCGCCGTGGGCGCGTAGAGCGCGGAGGGGATGTCCGTCGGGGCGAACCAGGACCAGCGGGCGATCTTGTGCGGCTCGGTGACGGCGGGGGTGCCCTCGGCGGCGCGGGTGACGGCGGCGGCCGTCAGGCGGGTCAGGCCGGAGCGCGCGTCGAGCTGGACGCCCAGGACCTCGATGTCGTGGGGGGCCGCCCGCAGTGCCGTTTCCTCTTCGAGTTCCCGGGCGGCGGCCTGCTCGAAGCCCTCGCCGGGGTCGACCTTGCCGCCGGGCAGCTCCCAGCGGCCGTCGTGGGCCTGGCCGAGCAGCACCCGGCCGTCCGGGGCGAGCACGACGAGGCCGACGCCGACGACCGCGTTGGGTCGGGGGGCGGCGCGTTCGGGGCGTTCGGCGCGTTCGGCGCCTGCGGCGGGCTCGGCGGGCTGGGCGGGCTGGGGGCGTTCGGCGGCGGGTTCGGGGCTCATGGGCGTCCTTCCGGGGAGGGGGAGGCGGCGGCGGGGCGGGCGCGGACGTGGATGCGCTCGCCCTGGGGGCCGAACAGGCTCAGGAACTCGGCCGGTTGTGTACCCGCGTTGAAGAAGGCGTGCGGCGTGTGCGTGTCGAACTCGGCGGCCTCGCCGGCCGTGAGGACGAGGTCGTGCTCGCCCAGCAACAGTCGTACCCGGCCCGAGAGCACGTAGAGCCACTCGTAGCCCTCGTGGACCCTCGGCTCGGGCACCGGCTGCGCCGGGTCGCGGGGCGGCAGGATCTGTTTGAACGCGTGCACGCCGGCGAACTCGCGCGAGAGCGGTACGTAGGTGCAGCCGTGCCGGACGAAGGGGCGCGGGCGGACACGGGGATCGCCGGTGTCCGGAGCCCCGACGAGGTCGTCCAACGCCACCCGGTGGGCCTTGGCCAGCGGAAGCAGCAGCTCCAGCGTCGGCCGGCGCTGCCCCGACTCCAACCTGGACAGCGTTGACAGCGAGATGCCGGTGGCCTCGCTGAGCTGCGCCAGCGTGGTGCCGCGCCGGCGGCGCAGCGCGCGCAGCCGGGGGCCGACGGCGGTGATGACATCGGCGAGGTCCGCGCCGGGCTCCCGATCACCGTCCGGAACCGGATCGAAGCGGCGCGCGTGATCGTGGGTGGCCATGACACCATTTGCCGCTTCGGCAAGCGCGTTTGTCAACCACCGCCGATGGGGTCCGCGTCCCGCGCACCCGGTCCCCGTCCCCCGGTCAGCCCTCGGGCGCGCCGAGGACCTCGGCGAGGTCGTAGCGGACGACCTCCTCCAGTTGGGCGTACGTACAGCTCTCCGGCAGACGGTCGGGGCGCCAGCGGCGGAACTGGGCGGTGTGGCGGAAGCGGTCGCCCTCCATGTGGTCGTAGGCGACCTCGCAGACCCGCTCGGGGCGCAGCGGGACCCAGGAGAGGTCCTTCTTGCCCGTCCAGCGGCTCTGCGCGCCGGGCAGCCGGGCGCTCTCGTGGGCCGCCTCCTCGGCCCAGGCGGCCCAGGGGTGGCCTTGCGGGTCGGGCATCCGCAGCGGTTCCAGCTCCGCCACCAACTCGGCGCGGCGCTTCATGGGGAAGGCGGCGCAGACGCCAACGTGCTGGAGGGTGCCGTGGGCGTCGTGCAGGCCCAGGAGGAGCGATCCGACAATCGGACCGCTCTTGTGGAAACGGAAACCGGCGACGACGACGTCGGCCGTACGCTCGTGCTTGATTTTGAACATCAGGCGGGCATCGGGGCGGTAGGGGAGATCCAGGGGCTTGGCGATCACCCCGTCCAGTCCGGCGCCCTCGAACCGCTCGAACCAGTCGTGCGCGAGTGCGGAGTCGGTGGTGGCGGGCGTGAGGTGAACGGGGGGTCGAGCGGTGGAAAGGGCACGGGTCAGGGCGCTGCGGCGGTCGGCGAGCGGGGCGTCGAGGAGCGACTCGTCGCCGAGCGCGAGCAGGTCGAAGGCCACGAAGCTGGCGGGGGTCGTCTCGGCGAGCATCTTCACCCGCGAGGCGGCGGGGTGGATCCGCTCCGTGAGGCGGTCGAAATCGAGCCGGCGGTCGTGGACGATCACGATCTCGCCGTCCACGACGCAGCGGTCGGGCAGATTCTCCTCGAAAGCCGTCACGAGTTCGGGAAAGTACCGGTTGAGCGGCTTGCCGGTGCGGCTGCCGATCTCGATCTCGGCGCCGTCGCGGTGGACGATGGCGCGGAAGCCGTCCCACTTGGCCTCGTACTGCATGCCCGGCGGAATGGCCGTCACGGACTTCGCGAGCATCGGTTTCACGGGGGGCATCACCGGCAGATCCATGCCTTCGATTCTGCGGCGGCCCGGCGCGAGCCGCGCGGTGTGCGCGCCCGGCCGGATCCGCCCGGTGTGCGGGCCGGGCGGGGGCCGCCTACCGTGGCGGACATGGCTGCTGCGCGTGATGCGATCGAGCTGGACGCGGGCGGGCGGACGGTGCGGCTGTCCAGCCCGGACAAGGTGTACTTCCCCGAGCGCGGCCTCACCAAGAGGGACGTCGCCGAGTACTACCTGGCGGTCGCCCCCGGCATCGTGCGCGCCCTGCACGACCGGCCGACGACGTTGGAGCGGTACCCGGAGGGCGTGGAGGGGGAGTCCTTCTTCCAGAAGCGGGCCCCGAAGAACCTGCCCGACTGGATCCCGACCGCGCACATCGCCTTCCCCAGCGGGCGGACGGCCGATGAGATCTGCCCGACCGAGCCGGCCGCCGTCCTGTGGGCCGCCAATCTGGGCTGCCTCACCTTCCACCCGTGGCCGGTGCGCCGCGAGGACACCGACCGGCCGGACGAGCTGCGGATCGACCTGGACCCGCAGCCGGGCACCGACTACCACCACGCGGTCGCCGCCGCCCATGAACTGCGGGCGCTGCTGGACGAGGTGGGACTGCGCGGCTGGCCGAAGACCTCGGGCGGGCGCGGACTGCACGTGTTCGTGCCGATCGCCCCACGGTGGACGTTCACGGAGGTCCGGCGGTGTGCGATCGCCCTGGGTCGGGAGTTGGAACGGCGGATGCCCGGCAAGGTCACCACGGCCTGGTGGAAGGAGGAGCGCGGCGAGCGGATCTTCGTCGACTACAACCAGACGGCGCGCGACCGGACCATCGCCTCCGCCTACTCCGTGCGCCCCCGCCCGCACGCCCCGGTGTCGGCGCCGCTGCGCTGGGAGGAAGTGGACGACGCCGAGCCGCGGGACTTCGACATCGTGACGATGCCGGGGCGCTTCGCGGAACTCGGTGACGTCCACGCCGACATGGACGAGCACGCCTTCGCCCTGGACACCGTCCTGGAGCTCGCGGACCGCCAGGAGCACGAGCACGGCCTGGGCGACATGCCGTACCCGCCGGACTACCCGAAGATGCCGGGCGAACCCAAGCGCGTCCAGCCGAGCCGCGCCAAGCCGGCGGACCACTGACATCCCGTGTCGAGCGGGGCCCGTGGTGCGTAGGGTGCGACGGTGACGCGCTCCGACCGGTACCCGCAGCTCTTCCTCGACATCGACGGCCCGCTCATCCCCTTCGGCGGCGCCGGCTATCCGATCCACCCGGTCCCGGGCGGCACCGGCGGCAACCCGCTGCTGGACCGGCTCGATCCCGCGCTCGGGCCACGGCTCGCGGCACTGCCGTGCGAGCCGGTGTGGGCGACGACGTGGGGTGCGGACGCCAACCCGCTCGTCGGTCGGCGGCTGGGGCTGCCCGACCTGCCGGTGCTGGACCTGCCCGACCTGCCCGACCTGCGCGAGCTGCCCGACCTGCCTGATCTGCGCGAGCTGACGGGCGCTGCCCGGACCGGGGCGGGTGGGCTGCACTGGAAGACCCGCCCCGTCGTCGCGTGGGCGGCCGGGCGTCCCTTCGTCTGGGTCGATGACGAGATCACGCCCGAGGATCGCGCCTGGGTGGCCGCGTACCACCCCGGGCCCGCGCTGCCGTACCGCGTCGACCCGCGCACCGGCCTGACCGACGCTGACTTCGTCGTCCTTGAGGACTGGCTGCGCCGCCGGGGGTAGCCGTCCGGGCCGGGGCGCGGCGCGGGCGTTGTTGATGAGGCGTTGATCGGACGTCCATCGGCGCCGGTGAGGATCTCCGTCATGTCGATGAACACGAGCGAGCGCCCGACGACCACCGCCGCACCCGCCTGGTACGACCTCGCCCTGTGCGCCCAGACCGGCCCCGCGTTCTTCTTCCCGGAGCCCGGCTCCTCGCTGCGCGACGCGAAGCGGCTGTGCGGGGCCTGCGAGGGAAGGGTGGCGTGCCTGGAGTACGCCTTGGCCAACGACGAGCGCTTCGGCGTCTGGGGCGGCCTCTCCGAGTCCGAGCGCCTCGCCCTGCGCCCCCGCGCCTGAGCCGGGGACCGCACCCTGGGCCGGGGACCGCGCGGGACATGGCGAAGCCCCGGCAAGCGGGGCCTGCCGGGGCTCGTCGGTGAAGGTCAGGCCTGGCGTGCCGCGATGCGTGCGGCGCGGGCGGCCAGCCGCTCGTCGAACTTGCGGGCCTCGGAGTCCAGGCCGCCCATGAACAGCCCGAGCTCCTCCTGGGCCTGCTGCCCCTCCGGGCCGAGACCGTCGATGTCCATGATCTTCAGGAACCGGATCACGGGGCTCAGCACGTCGTCGTGGTGGATCCGCAGGTTGTAGACCCCGCCGATCGCCATCTGCGCGGCCATCCGCTCGAAGCCCGGCATGCCGTGCCCGGGCATCCGGAAGTTGACCACGACGTCCCGCACGGCCTGCATCGTCAGGTCGGGGGCCAGCTCGAAGGCGGCGCCCAGCAGGTTGCGGTAGAAGATCATGTGCAGGTTCTCGTCCTGCGCGATCCGGGCCAGCATCCGGTCGCAGACCGGGTCACCGGACTGGTGGCCGGTGTTGCGGTGCGAGATGCGGGTCGCCAGCTCCTGGAACGCCACGTACGCCACCGAGTGCAGCATCGAGTGCCGGTTGTCGGACTCGAAGCCCTCCGACATGTGCTGCATCCGGAACGCTTCCAGCTTGTCCGGGTCCACGGCGCGCGAGGCCAGCAGGTAGTCGCGCATCACGATGCCGTGGCGGCCCTCCTCGGCGGTCCAGCGGTGCACCCAGGTGCCCCACGCGCCGTTGCGCCCGAAGAGCGACGCGATCTCGTGGTGGTAGCTGGGCAGGTTGTCCTCGGTCAGCAGGTTGACGACGAGGGCGATCTTGCCGATGTCGGTGACCTTGGACTGCTTCGGGTCCCACGCCTCGCCGTCCTCGAAGAAGCCGGGGAAGTTGCGGCCGTCGCTCCACGGGACGTACTCGTGGGGCATCCAGTCCTTGGTGACCGTCAGATGGCGGTTGAGTTCCTTTTCGACCACCTCTTCCAGCGCGAACAGCAACTTGGCGTCGGTCCACGCCTCCGAGCTGCCGAGGTGGGGGGAGGTGATCGTCACGGGTACTCCAGGGGGAAAGCGAATTACCTACGGTTCCGTAGCCTACGGAGTCGTAGGTTAAGCACGGCATCAAGGACCAGCCAAGCCCCACCCCTACCTATGAGTGGTTACGTCCGGTTATATCCGCAGTTTGAGGGCATGTGGGAGCACCCCCGACCGGGCAAATCGGAAATGAAATAACGCCCTCCGGTGGTCCTCGGCTCATGGCTTGACGGCCGGGCGGGCGGCATCCCGCCCGCCCGGCCGTCCTCCGTGCCCGGCCGCGTGGGTGCTCAGCCGTGCCAGAGCGACTCGCGCACCTCCTCCGCCGTGGTCGGCCGGAGCCCTGCCTCCGCGTCCAGCAGCAGCCAGCGGGTGATGCCCAGCGACTCCAGGAACGGCACGTCGTGCCCGGCCACCAGCAGTGCCCCCTCGTACGACTCCAGGGCGCCGGTCAGCTGCCGCACGCTCGCGAGGTCCAGGTTGTTCGTCGGTTCGTCCAACATCAGCAGCTGCGGGGCCGGCTCCGCCAGGAGCAGCGCCGCCAGCGCCGCCCGGAACCGCTCGCCGCCCGACAGGGTGCCGGCCGGTCGGTCCGCCCGGGCGCCCCGGAACAGGAAGTGCGCGAGCCGCGCCCGGATCAGGTTGTTGGTGGCGTGCGGGGCGAACCGCGCCACGTTCTCCACCACCGAGCGGTCGTCGTCCAGTACGTCGGCGTCCAGCCGCTGCGGCAGGAACCGCGTCGGCACGTGCGTCGTCGCCTCGCCCGACACCGGGGCGAGCAGGCCGGAGATCGTCCGCAGCAGGGTCGTCTTGCCCGAGCCGTTGTGTCCCACCAGCGCGATCCGCTCCGGCCCGCGCAGTTCCCACCCGCCCGGGATCGCGGGGCCGTGCGCCGGGCGCAGGTCGTCCAGCGTCAACACCCGCCGCCCCGGCGGCACCCGAGTGGCGGGCAGCTCGATGCGGATCTCGTCGTCGTCGCGCACCGCCTCCACCGCCTGGTCGAGCCGCTCGCGGGCGTCGGCCAGCTTCTCGGTGTGCATGATGCGGTGCTTGCCGGCCGACTCCTGGGCGGCGCGCTTCCGCGCCCCCATCACGATCTTCGGCTCGCGCTTGGTGTCCCACATCTTCTGGCCGTACCGCTTGCGCCGGGCCAGTTTCATGTGGGCGTCCGCGAGTTCGCGCTTCTGCCGCTGTACGTCGGCCTCCGCGACCCGGACCATCCGCTCGGCCGCGTCCTGCTCGGCGGCCAGCGCCTCCTCGTAGGCGGTGAAGTTCCCTCCGTACCAGTGGACTTCGCCGTCACGCAGGTCGGCGATCTGATCGACCCGCTCCAGCAGCTCCCGGTCGTGACTGACCACCACCAGCACTCCGGACCAGGATTCGACGGCCGCGTAGAGCCGGCGCCGGGCCCGCAGGTCCAGGTTGTTGGTGGGCTCGTCCAGGAGCAGGACGTCGGGGCGGGCGAGCAACAGGGCGGCCAGCCGCAGCAGGACGCACTCGCCGCCCGACAGCTCACCGACCGTGCGGTCGAGGCCGATCCGGGCGAGACCGAGCATGTCCAGCGAGGCCGAGGCGCGTTCCTCCACGTCCCAGTCGTCGCCGACCGCGGTGAAGTTCGCCTCGGTGGCCTCGCCGGCCTCGATGGCGTGCAAGGCGGCGCGGGTGGCCCGGATGCCGAGCACCTCGTCCACGCGCAACGCGGTGTCGAGGATGAGGTTCTGCGGGAGGTGGCCGACCGTTCCGGCGACGGAGATCTGTCCGTCGGACGGGGTCAGTTCGCCCGCGATGAGCTTCAACAGAGTTGATTTACCGGCCCCGTTGAGGCCGACCAGACCGGTTCGGCCGGGGCCGACGGTCAGCTGGAAGCCGTCCAGGACGGGCGTTCCGTCGGGCCAGTCGAAGGAGAGCGCGGAGCAGGTGATGAAAGTGGGGGCATGGCTCATGGAGGTCTCCAGGTTGCGTGAAGTGGTGCGGGCAACGTGGGGAGACAGCCGACGGGTGGTGAAACGTGATCGTGGTCGGTGTCTCGAACCTCAGAAGAGCAATGTCCTGCTCCGTTTCGACGGCAATGGGGCGTCTACGAAGCTACGGGCGGCCCGAGCCGCCCGCAACGCATTAACGGCGAGTGCGGCGTCCGGGCGGGGATCGACGTCAGCGGGGGCCGCGCAGCAACTCCGCCAAGCCGTGGTCGAGATCGAGGTAGAGGTGCTCCAGTCCCGGTGGCGTGACCGTCGCGGCCCGATCCAGGAACCGGTTCAGCTCAGGGGTTGCCATGAGCACGATCGCCACGCCCTCCGGCGCGTGGAACTCGATACTGGTCCGCTCGCCGTCATAGGGGCGTACGCGCACGTCACCCGAGCCGGCAGGACGGCGCAGCCCGGCTTCCAGCAGCTCGCGCGCGAAGGTCCAGGAGACCTCGACACCCTCCAACGTCGCCGGGCCGGGGAAGGCCATCCGGACGGCGAAGGGATCCGAACGGTCGTAGCAGAGGGTGACGGGTACGGTCTCGACCTTCGGTGAGGTGGCGACCAGTCGGGCCTGCACGGCCTGCTCGATGACAGTGATCAAGGCTCGCTCCCTTGCGGCGGATCTGCTGCCGGACTTGGGGTGGCCCGGCAACCGGATAGACGCCCGAAAGCGCAAATCCGTGCAGGCGCATCCGAGTGAGCTGTGTCACCGAGTGGCTTGATCGCTACCGTTCGATCGCACAGAGTGACCGCACGGCGCGGCTGTGGCACGGCGATCAGTCGTCGCCGCACGCCCCGGAGTGGTCGCAATACGGCTGATTACCGCTCACCCCACAGGCGCAAAGCACGGCCCTGGACTCCCGGCGGACGGTGCCGTCCGGCCCGGTCACGCTCAGTTCGCCGCGTACCACCAACTGGCCGGCGGAAGAGCGTTCGACGCTCGTCGGCCGGTCGCCCTCCTCCGCCGGACCGTCGGCGAGCCGGTATTGGAGCGCCCCCGAGGGGCAGCGGCGGACGACCTCCGCGACCCGCTCCGGGGCGGCCCCGTCGGGTCGCACCCACGGGCGTTGCCCGGAGTCGAAGACCTCGGGCAGACCGCCGACGCATTCGGCGGCGTGCAGGCAGCGGGCGCTCTCGTAGGTGACGGTGACGTGCCGGCCCGCGTAGGGCTTCGGCTCCTGCGCGGTGCGCCGCGCATGCTCGTCCTCAAGAGGCATGGCGTCAGCCTAGGAAGGAGCGCGCGCCGACGCACCCTGGACGGGGAATCCGGTGTGCGTTAGCTTCCCGCGCCATGAGACTTCTGGGAGTTGGCATGTGCGTGGCGGCGCTGGCGGTGACCCTGTCGGCCGCGCCCGCGCAGGCGGACACGGGTGGTCCGGGCGACGCCCCGCGCGACCCGCGCGGTACCGGCTGGGCGCTCAAGGCCACGGGAAAGGACGCGGTCCGCTTCCGCGGTCTCGCGGCGGTCAGCCGCTCCGCGGCCTGGGTGGCCGGGTCCAAGGGGACGGTGCTGCGCACCTCGGACGGGGGCCGCAGTTGGCGCGACGTCTCGCCGCCGGGAGCGGTGGCGGAGGGGCTGGAGCTACGCGACATCGAGGCGTTCGACGAGCGCCGGGCGGTCGCGCTGTCCATCGGCGAGGGCGAGGCGTCCCGGGTCCTGCGGACCGAGGACGGCGGGGCCACTTGGACCGAGAGCTTCCGCAACCCCGACCCCCGGGCCTTCTACGACTGTCTGACGTTCTTCGACGCCCGCCACGGGCTCGCCCTGAGCGACCCGGTGGACGGCAGGTTCCGGCTCCTCGCGACGGAGGACGGCGGGCGGAGCTGGCAGGTCCTCCCGGCGGCCGGGATGCCGCAGGCGCTGCCGGGCGAGGCGGGCTTCGCCGCGAGCGGGCAGTGCCTGGTGGCCGCCGGGCCGCGCGACGTCCTGATCGCCACCGGAGGGGGCGCGGTCTCCCGGGTGCTGCGCTCCGCCGACCGGGGTCGCACCTGGAGCGCCGCCGCCTCGCCCGTTCCGGCGGGGGACCCGGCCAAGGGCGTCTTCGCGCTCGCGTTCCGCGACCGTGCGACGGGTCTGGCGGTCGGCGGCGACTACCGCGCCGACCAGGCTTCGCCGCGGGCCGCCGCCGTGACCTCGGACGGGGGCCGCACGTGGCGGGCGTCCGCCACGCCGCCGCCCGCCTACCGGTCCGGCGCGGCCTGGTTCCCACGCTCGCGCGGCGCGGCGCTGGCCGTGGGTCCCACGGGTTCGGGCGTGACGCTGGACGGGGGACGGACCTGGCGTGCCCTGGACGCGGGCTCGTACGACACCGTCGACTGCGCGCCGGACGGCGGCTGTTGGGCATCGGGGGAGAAGGGACGGGTGGGCAGGCTGGAACGGCGCTGAAACGCGACCGGTCGTGACGACGGCGGCCCCGCGTCCCCGAAGAAGGCGACGCGACCCGGCCGGGCTCCGGCCCCCGGACCGCCGGACCCCGGCCCCCGGACACGGGGCCACCGGACCCCGGACAGTCGGATCTCTGACCCTGGATCACCGGGCTCTGGGTCGCCGGAACCAGAAGCCCCGGCCAGCCGGCCCGCCGGGCTCCGGCCCCAGACGCGGCGGTCCGGGTCAGGCCACCGGCAGGGTCTCCCGTACCGCCGCGAGGTCCGCCGACGTCTTCGTGGCAACGAACTCGGTGATCCGGTAGGCGCAGACCCCGGCCACGACGAACGGGTCCCCGGCCGTGATCTCCTCGGCCTCCGCGCGGGAGACGCCCGCGGCCAGGATGACGCCGCCTTCACGCGGTACCTTGCGTCCCGAGGCGAGGAAGACGCCGGACGCGTAGTAACGGTCGAGCCAGGCGACGTGCGCCTCCATCTGCTCGTCCACGGCTTCGATGGGCGCGGTGTAAGTGAGCTCCAGTACGAACATGATCGCCAGGCTACCCTCGCACCTCATGACGACTGCCAAGACCCCCGCCGACGAGACCGAAGCCCGCGCCATACAGGACGAACTGCGCCGGAGCGTGGTGCTGGACCGGCCCGGCCCACCGCCCGGGACGGGGTTCGTCGCCGGCGTGGACGTCGCCTACGACGACGAACGGGACCTGGTGGCCGCCGCGGCCGTGGTCCTCGACGCGGCCACCCTGGAGGTGGTCGAGGAACGCACCGCCGTGGGCCGCGTCAGCTTTCCCTACGTGCCGGGACTGCTCGCCTTCCGGGAGCTGCCCACCGTGCTGTCCGCGCTCGACGCCCTGACGGTAACGCCCGACCTCGTCGTCTGCGACGGCTACGGGCTGGCCCACCCCCGCGGCTTCGGCCTCGCCTGCCACCTCGGCGTGGTGACCGGACTGGCGAGCATCGGAGTCGCGAAGAACCCGTTCACCTTCACCTACGAGGAGCCCGGTGCCCGGCGCGGTGACGCCGCCCCGCTCCGCGCGGCGGACGGCGCCGTCGTCGGGCGGGCGCTGCGCACCCAGGACGGGATCAAGCCGGTCTACGTCTCCGTCGGCCACCGCGTCTCGCTCGACAACGCCTGCGCCCACACCCTGGCGCTCAGCCCCCGCTATCGACTCCCGGAGACCACCCGACGCGCCGACGCGCTGTGCCGGCGTGCCCTGCGCGAGGCCGCGGACACTCACTGAGCGGCTTGGTCGGCCGCCACACGGAAGCGGATGCCGGCCTTCTGGAGCCGGTCCAGCAGCGCGTCGCCCATGGCCACGGCCGTGGTGAGCTGCCCGGAGGTGTCCGGGAGCGCGTCGTAGGCCAGGCACAGTGCCGACTCCGCCAGCATCTTCGCCGTCTCGCCGTAGCCGGGGTCGCCGCCCGAGACCTCCGTGAAGACCCGTCGGCCGCCGCCCGAGCCCACGAAGCGCACGGTGAACCAGCTGCGCGCCCGCCGCTCGGCGTCCGGACCGCGTCCCGGCTCCCAACGGCCCGTCAACCACCGCCGGGCGGCGGGCACCTGGGCCAGCAGGGCCGTCGCCCCGACCGCCGTCGTGGCGCCCACCGCGAACGGCAGGTGCCGCACGGCCGCGTAGTGCCGGTAGCGGAAGTCCGGGCCGTACCGTTCCAGGGCGGCCGCCGAGCGGGCCACGACCCGCGGGTCCAGCGTCGGCAGCGGGAGCGCCCACGCGCCGGTCTCGCGGCTGAAGCGCGGCGCGCCCCCGGAACCCCGTACCCGCCGTCCCGGCAGTCGCGGCTCGTACAGCCGGCGTTCCCGGGCGGCGGCCAGGGTCTGCGGGCCCCGGCTCAGCGCGGTGAGGCCGGAGGCCAGGGTCCCGCCGGAGAGCAGGGCGTTGGAGCGCATGAAGCCGTCGACTCGCAGCGGCACCCCGGCCGGCAGCCGGTTCACCGTGAAGTACGCCCCGAGGTCGGCCGGGATCGAGTCGAACCCGCACGCGTGCACCAGCCGTGCGCCGGTCTCCCGGGCCCGCGCGTCGTGGGCGACGTACATCCGGTCCACGAACTCCGGCTCGCCCGTGAGGTCGACGTAGTCGGTGCCCGCCCCGGCGCATGCCGCGACGAGTTCCGCCCCGTACCAGACGTACGGCCCGACGGTCGTGGCCAGGACCCGGGTGGAGGCGGCGAGGTCCCGTACGGCCCGCGCGTCGGAGGCGTCCGTCCGGATCAGCGGCAGGGTCGCGCACGCCGGGTCCAGGGCCGCCAGCCGCTCGCGCAGCCGTTCCAGCTTGACCCGGTCCCGGCCCGCGAGGGCCCAGCGGCAGCCGGCCGGGGCGTGGGCGGCGAGGTACTCGGCGGTCAGGGTCCCCACGAATCCCGTCGCGCCGAAAAGCACGAGGTCGTAGGCGCGTTGCCGTTCCGCACGGCGTACCCGCTCGTTCATGACGCTCCTCCCGGCTGGTGTCGGTGGCTGAGGTTAGCGTGAGAGCCGACTGTCCGTACGAGCAGGTGTGACCTGCGGTAAGTGGAGGCGTCGATGAAGGCCGCGGTGCGCAAGTGGCAGAAGGTGCGGGAGTTCGCCCTGGGACTGCCCGAGGCGGTCGAGGAGTTCCCCTGGGGACCCGAGGACTGCGTGGTCAAGGTCAACAAGAAGATCTTCGTCTTCCTCGGCAACACCGACGGCCCGCGGCCGCCCGGTCTCTCCGTGAAGCTCAAGGACGAGGCGCCGCACGGCCACGCGATGACCTTTCCGGGCGCCGAACCGACGGGCTACGGCCTCGGCCGGGCCGGCTGGGTTTCCCTGCCGCTGGACGGGAAGGGGGCGCCGGCCGCCGAGGTGCTGTGCGAGTGGGTGGAGGAGAGCTACCGCACGGTCGCACTCAAACGCCACATCGGGGAGCTCGACGCGCGGAGGGAGGCGGCCGGCTGAGCGCCCGCTCTTGTGCTGAGTGGAACACGTTCCTAGCATCACTGGTGTTACATCAGTTGTGTCACACACTTCACCCAACCTCACACGGGGAAACGCTGGGGGCTCGATGGCAGTGTCCGGTACCGGCCCGCTCGCCGGAGTACGCGTCGTCGAACTGGCCGGGATCGGCCCGGGCCCGTTCGCGGCGATGCTCCTCGCCGACCTCGGCGCGGACGTGGTCCGCGTGGACCGTCCGGGGGGCGGCGGCCTCGCCGTCGACCCGGCGTACGACGTCACCAACCGCAACAAGCGCTCCGTGCTCATCGACCTCAAGGCTCCCGGGGGCCCCGACCGGGTACTGGACCTCGTCGAGCGGGCCGACGTACTGATCGAGGGGTTCCGGCCGGGCGTGGCCGAACGGCTCGGCGTCGGCCCGGCCGACTGCCACGCCCGCAACCCGAGGCTCGTCTACGGCCGGATGACCGGCTGGGGCCAGGACGGCCCGCTCGCGCACACCGCCGGGCACGACATCGCGTACATCGCCGTCACCGGCGCCCTCGGCATGATCGGCAACCCGGGCGAGCCCCCCGCCGTCCCCGCGAACCTCGTCGGCGACTACGCGGGCGGATCGCTCTACCTCGTCATCGGCGTCCTGGCCGCCCTCCGACACGCCGGCACCCCCGACGGCGCCGGCCAGGTCGTGGACGCCGCGATCGTCGACGGGACGGCCCACCTCACCGCCATGATCCACGGCATGATGGCGGCCGGCGGCTGGCAGGACCGGCGCGGCGCCAACCTGCTCGACGGCGGCTGTCCCTTCTACGGCACGTACGAGACCTCCGACGGCGGTTACATGGCGGTCGGGGCCCTGGAGCAGCAGTTCTACGACACCTTCGCGGACCTGCTCGGCATCACGGAGCAGGCCCCCGCGCGCAAGGACCCGGCCCGCTGGGGCGAGCTGCGCGCGGCCGTCGCCGCCCGCTTCAAGTCCCGGACGCGCGCCGAGTGGACGGCGGTCTTCGAGGGCTCCGACGCCTGTGTGGCGCCCGTACTCTCCCTCGGCGAGGCGCCCCACCACCCCCACCTCGCGGCCCGGGGCACCTTCACCGACGTCGGCGGAATCACCCAGCCGGCCCCCGCGCCCCGCTTCTCCGCCACCCCGGCCGCGGTCACGAGCGGGCCCGCGCGACCGGGGGCGCACACGGAATCCGTGGCCCGGGACTGGCACGTACCGGGTCTGCTCGGGAAGGACGTCTGATGGAACCCTCCGTGCTGCCCGACCACGCGGGCGGTCCGCGCCATGCGGCGGACGAGGCGGCGGCGCTGGAGCCGGCCCGGCCGGCCCACCTGATCGAAACCGCCAAGAGCCGGCTTCAGGGAGCCCCGATGCAACGCCGCATCTTCGACGCCGACCACGAGGCGTTCCGCGAGACCGTACGCGCCTTCCTCGCCAAGGAGGTGCTGCCGCACTACGAACAGTGGGAGAAGGACGGCATCGTCAGCCGCGACGCCTGGCGGGCCGCCGGCCGGCAGGGCCTGCTGGGGCTCGCCGTCCCCGAGGAGTACGGAGGCGGCGGGAACGCCGACTTCCGCTACGCCGCGGTGATCGCGGAGGAGTTCACCCGGGCGGGCGCGCCCGGGCT
The DNA here is from genome assembly GCF_042881255.1 of Streptomyces sp. NPDC058279. Classification (NCBI taxonomy): domain Bacteria; kingdom Bacillati; phylum Actinomycetota; class Actinomycetes; order Kitasatosporales; family Streptomycetaceae; genus Streptomyces; species Streptomyces sp. NPDC058279. The sequence goes on from NZ_JBHVYA010000005.1 coordinate 204,889, forward strand.
CGCGATCGGCCTGCACAACGACATCATCGGGCCCTACCTCACCTCGCTGGCCACCGAGGAGCAAAAACGCCGCTGGCTCCCCGGGTTCTGCTCGGGCGAGACGATCACGGCGATCGCGATGACCGAACCCGGCGCCGGCTCCGACCTCCAGGGCATCCGCACGAGCGCCGAGGACCGGGGCGACCACTGGCTGCTCAACGGCTCCAAGACCTTCATCTCCAACGGCATCCTGGCCGACCTGGTCATCGTGGTGGCGAAGACGACCCCCGAGGGCGGGGCGCACGGCCTGTCGCTGCTGGTCGTCGAGCGCGGCGCGGAGGGCTTCGAGCGCGGCCGCAACCTCGACAAGATCGGCCAGAAGGCGCAGGACACCGCCGAGTTGTTCTTCCACGACGTACGGGTCCCCAAGGAGAACCTGCTCGGCGAGCGGGACGGCGCCTTCCTGCACCTGATGACCAACCTCGCCCAGGAGCGGATGGGCATCGCGATGGCGGGCATCGCCGCCGCCGAACACCTGTTGGAGATCACGACCGCGTACGTGAAGGAACGCGAGGCGTTCGGTCGGCCGCTCGCCAAGCTCCAGCACATCCGGTTCGAGATAGCGGAGATGGCCACGGAGTGCGCCGTCACCCGGGCGTTCCTGGACCGGTGCATCGTGGACCACTCCAACGGCGAACTGGACCACGTCCACGCCTCGATGGCCAAGTGGTGGGCCACCGAACTGCAAAAGCGGGTCGCGGACCGCTGCCTGCAACTGCACGGCGGCTACGGGTACATGAGCGAGTACCCGGTCGCGCGGGCCTTCACCGACGGACGCATCCAGACCATCTACGGCGGCACGACCGAGATCATGAAAGAGATCATCGGCCGTTCCCTGCTCGGCTAACCTCCCCTCGAAAGGCTTGACCAGTGAGCACCGAAGCGTACGTATACGACGCGATCCGCACGCCGCGCGGCCGCGGCAAGGCCAACGGCGCCCTGCACGGCACCAAGCCGATCGACCTGGTCGTCGGCCTCATCCACGCCCTGCGCGAGCGCAACCCCGGCCTCGACCCGGCCACCATCGACGACATCGTGCTCGGCGTCGTCGGCCCGGTCGGCGACCAGGGCTCCGACATCGCCCGCATCGCGGCCATCGCCGCCGGCCTCCCGGACACGGTGGCCGGCGTCCAGGAGAACCGCTTCTGTGCCTCCGGCCTGGAAGCCGTCAACCTGGCCGCCGCCAAGGTCCGCTCCGGCTGGGAGGACCTGGTCCTCGCGGGCGGCGTGGAGTCCATGTCGAGGGTGCCGATGGCCTCCGACGGCGGAGCCTGGTTCGCAGACCCGATGACCAACTGGGACACCGGGTTCGTCCCGCAGGGCATCGGCGCCGACCTGATCGCCACGATCGAGGGCTTCTCCCGGCGCGACGTGGACGAGTACGCCGCCCTGTCCCAGGAGCGCGCCGCGACGGCCGTCAAGGACGGCCGCTTCGCGAAGTCCGTCGTCCCCGTCACCGACCGCAACGGCCTGGTGGTCCTGGACCACGACGAGTTCATCCGCCCCGGCACCACCGCCGACACCCTCGCCAAGCTCAAGCCGTCCTTCGCGGACATCGGCGACCTGGGCGGCTTCGACGCGGTCGCGCTGCAGAAGTACCACTGGGTCGAGAAGATCGACCACGTCCACCACGCGGGCAACTCCTCCGGCATCGTCGACGGCGCCTCGCTCGTCGCCATCGGCTCCCGCGAGGCGGGGGAACGCAACGGCCTGACGCCGCGCGCCCGGATCGTCTCGGCCGCCGTCTCCGGCTCCGAGCCCACCATCATGCTCACCGGCCCGGCCCCGGCCACCCGCAAGGCCCTCGCCAAGGCCGGTCTGACCATCGACGACATCGACCTGGTCGAGATCAACGAGGCGTTCGCGGGTGTCGTCCTGCGCTTCGTCAAGGACATGGGCCTCTCCCTCGACAAGGTCAACGTCAACGGCGGCGCCATCGCGCTGGGCCACCCGCTCGGCGCCACCGGCGCGATGATCCTCGGCACCGTCATCGACGAACTGGAGCGCCAGGACAAGCGCTTCGGGCTCGTCACGCTCTGCGTCGGCGGCGGCATGGGCGTCGCGACCGTCGTCGAGCGTCTCTGAATCGTCCTGTGACCACCGAACCCTCCGACACGGAAGTAGCGAACATGAGCGAGTCCACCACGATCCGCTGGGAACAGGACGAGACCGGCGTCGTCACCCTCGTCCTCGACGACCCCGGCCAGTCCGCCAACACGATGAACCAGGCGTTCAAGGACTCCATCGCGGCGATCGCCGACCGCGCCGAGGCCGAGCGGGACTCCATCCGGGGCATCATCTACACCTCCGCGAAGAAGACGTTCTTCGCCGGCGGCGACCTCAAGGACATGATCCGGCTGCGCCCCGAGGACGCGCGGGTGGCGTTCGACACCGGCACCGCGATCAAGCGTTCGCTGCGCCGCATCGAGACGCTGGGCAAGCCCGTCGTGGCGGCCATCAACGGAGCCGCCCTCGGCGGCGGTTACGAGATCTGCCTCGCCTCCCACCACCGCATCGCCCTCGACGCGCCAGGCTCGAAGATCGGCCTGCCCGAGGTCACGCTCGGCCTGCTCCCGGCCGGCGGTGGCGTGACCCGCACCGTGCGCCTGATGGGCATCGCGGACGCGCTGCTGAAGGTCCTGCTCCAGGGCACCCAGTACAACCCGCAGCGCGCCCTGGACAACGGCCTGGTCCACGAACTGGCCGCCACCCCCGAGGAGATGCTGGCCAAGGCCCGCGCCTTCATCGACGCCAACCCGGAGTCGAAGCAGCCGTGGGACGTCCCCGGTTACAAGATCCCGGGCGGCACGCCGTCCAACCCGCGGTTCGCCGCGAACCTCCCGGCCTTCCCCGCCAACCTCAAGAAGCAGCTGAACGGGGCCCCGTACCCGGCGCCGCGCAACATCCTGGCCTGCGCCGTCGAGGGATCGCAGGTGGACTTCGAGACCGCGCTGACCATCGAGGCCCGCTACTTCACCGAGCTGGTCACCGGCCAGACCGCGAAGAACATGATCCAGGCGTTCTTCTTCGACCTCCAGGCCGTCAACGCCGGCCGCAGCCGCCCCCAGGGCATCGAGCCCCGCCGGGTGCGCAAGGTCGCGGTGCTCGGCGCCGGGATGATGGGCGCGGGCATCGCCTACTCCTGCGCCCGCGCGGGCATCGAGGTGGTGCTCAAGGACGTCAGCCCCGAGGCCGCGGCGAAGGGCAAGGCGTACTCCGAGAAGCTGCTGGACAAGGCCCTCTCGCGCGGTCGCACCACCGAGGCCCAGCGCGCCGAGCTGCTCGCCCGGATCACGCCCACCGCCCGGGCCGCCGACCTGGCGGGCTGTGACGCCGTCATCGAGGCCGTCTTCGAGGACACCGCGCTCAAGCACAAGGTGTTCCAGGAGATCCAGGACGTGGTCGACCCCGACGCCCTGCTCTGCTCCAACACCTCCACGCTGCCCATCACCGGGCTCGCGGAGGGCGTCTCGCGCCCCGCCGACTTCATCGGGCTGCACTTCTTCTCGCCCGTCGACAAGATGCCGCTGGTGGAGATCATCAAGGGCGAGCGCACCGGGGACGAGGCGATCGCCCGTGCCTTCGACCTGGTCCGGCAGATCAACAAGACCCCGATCGTGGTCAACGACTCGCGCGGCTTCTTCACCTCGCGCGTCATCGGCCAGTTCATCAACGAGGGCGTGGCCATGGTCGGCGAGGGCATCGAGCCCGCCTCGATCGAACAGGCCGCGGCGCAGGCCGGTTACCCGGCGAAGGTGCTGTCCCTGATGGACGAGCTGACGCTGACCCTGCCGCGCAAGATCCGCAACGAGACCCGCAAGGCATTCGAGGCCGAGGGCCGCCCGTGGACCGAGCACCCGGCGGACGCGGTCATCGACCGGATGGTGGACGACTTCGACCGCCCGGGCCGCAGCGGCGGCGCCGGGTTCTACGAGTACGACGAGACGGGCAGGCGCGCCCGCATCTGGCCGGGCCTGCGCGAGCACTTCGCCAAGCCGGACGCCGAGATCCCCTTCGAGGACATGAAGGAGCGGATGCTCTTCTCCGAGGCACTGGACACCGTCCGCTGCCTGGACGAGGGCGTGTTGACCTCCATCGCCGACGCCAACATCGGCTCCATCATGGGCATCGGCTTCCCGGCCTGGACCGGCGGCGTCATCCAGTACATCAACGGCTACGAGGGCGGCCTGCCGGGCTTCGTCGCCCGCGCCCGCGAGCTGGCCGCGCAGTACGGCGAGCGCTTCACCCCGCCGGCCTCCCTGGTGGCCAAGGCCGAGCGCGGCGCGACGTACTCCGACTGACCGCCGGATACGGCTCCGGGAGTACGCCGCCCCCGGAGCCGTACGCCCGGCCTACGCCGGGTACAGCGCGGCGAACACGCCCCGGTGGGCGGTGCCGTCCGGGGAGGTCCAGCCCGCCGTGACCCCGCCGATCGCCCCGGCCGGGACCCCGGTCGCCTCGTGCGGCCGCAGCACGCGCGTCACGGTGAGCCGCGGGCCGTCGCCGAGGGCGATCTCCGTGTCCCGCGCGGTGTGCGCCACCTCCGGCCGGAGCGGGGGGAGGAGCGGGACCAACAGGGCCCGCCCGTCGAACTCCGTCGTCACCGACGGGTCCGGCGTGTCCGACCGGCTCTGCTCCTGCGCCGCGGCCCGGCCCTGCACCAACGACAGCAACTGCCCGACGAGCACCGGGTCGCGAGTGCCGTCGTACACCCAGCGCCGGCCGAGAACGCCGTGCTCCGACGTGCCGATGAGGGCCGCCTCGGCGCCCTCCAGGGGCGCCCCGCGGTAGGTGAGCGGAAGGTGGTAGGCGACGGCCCCGTCAGCCGAATCGTCGGTGAGCACCATGAACTCGATGCCCACCTCGCCCTGCGGGTCGTCGAGCCGGAAACCGCCCGCGCGGGCCGGCTCGGGCGCGCGTCCCGTGGACGCGTACCACGGTTGCGTCGGAAGCCAAGGTGCGAGCAGCTCCAGCTTGCCCGGTGTCATAGAGGTCTTGTGAATGATCGCCATGCTCGTGAACCTACCCCTCGGGGGCGAACGCCGCCCGCAGTTCCTCCCGTAGCGAGCGCTGAAACGCCGTCACCAGTGCCTGGACCACCATCGGTTGCATGTGTGCGGACAGCGCCTTCATCGATTCCACCCGCTCCGGGTCGCTCTCGCCCTCGGTGAACGGCCCCCACACCTCGTCCCGGAACAGCGCCGTCAGCTCGTGCGCCGCCGAGCGGGTGTGTTCCAGCAGCACCCGGCGGGCCGCGAGGATCGTCTCGTGCGCGATCGGCACGTCCAGCAGCGCGACCCCCAGCCGCAGCAGGCCCACGTCCACCCGGAACCCGTTCCCCGAGACGGCGACCACGTTCATCGCGGTCAGCCGCCGCACGTCGGTGTCCGTCAGCGCCCGCCCCGCCCGCTTCTCCAGTTCCTCCCGCGAGGACTCCAGTGCCGAGTCCGGCGCCCACGACGACACCAGCGCCCGGTGGATCGCCAGGTCGTGCGCGCTCAGGTCGTCGGGCAGCGCGTCCAGATAGCGCTCGATGGCCGACAGCGTCATCCCCTGGTGCTGCAACTCCTCGATCAGCGCGAGGCGGGAGAGGTGCTCGGGACCGTAGTGGCCCACCCGGCGGGGGCCGATCACGGGAGGGGGCAAAAGCCCGCGCGTGCTGTAGAACCGTACGGTGCGGACGGTGACACCCGCCCGGGCGGCCAGCTCGTCGACGGTGAGCGTCGGCTCGGGTGCCTGGTCGGCCATCGTCTGCGCCTCGCTCTCTGCTCCACAGCTTGGGTTCAACAGTATTGCTGTCGCACCAACGATGTGAAACGGCCAGGAGCTGCCCATGACCACGACACTCCCCCTGCCCGGACCGCCCGAGGAGCTCACCCTCCCCGACCTGCTCGCCCGCAACGCCAGGGACCACGGGGACCTCCCCGCCCTCTCCTGGCGGGAGGGAGCCGGCTGGCGGACCCTCTCGTGGGGCGAGGTCCGCCACGAGGTCGCGTCCTTGGCCGCCGGGTACGCGGCCCTCGGCGTCGAGCGCGGCGAACACGTGCTGCTGATGATGGGCAACCGCCCCGAGCACTGGCTCACCGACCTCGCCCTCGTCCACCTCGGCGCCGTCCCCGTCACCGTGTACGGAACCTCCGCGCCCGAGCAGATCGCCCACATAGCGCGGCACAGCGGGGCCCGGCTCGCCGTCGTCGAGGGCGCCCGCGAACTCCCGCGCTGGGAGCCCTTGCTGGACGACCCCGGCGTGCCCCTGGCACGCCTCGTCGTCGCCGAGGAGGCCCATGCGGGCCCGCACCGCGCCTACGGCTCCGTGCGCGCGACCGGCATCCCGCCGCGGCGCGCCGAAGCGTTCGAGAAGGCATGGCGGGAAACGCTGCCCGAGGACCCGCTGACCGTCGTCTACACCTCCGGCACCACCGGCGACCCCAAGGGCGTCCGGCTCACCCACCGCAACATCATGCTCCAGGCGGTCCGCCTCGACCGGCGCACGGACCTGCCCGAGCATGCCGAGCACATCTGCTACCTCCCGTTCGCGCACATCGCGGAGCGCATCCTCGGGATCTACCTGCCGTTGCTGCGGGCCGCGCACGTCCGCCTCGTCGCCGACCCCGCCGCCGTCGCGCACGCCGTGCGCGAGCTGCGTCCCGTGCAGTTCTTCGGCGTGCCCCGGGTCTGGGAGAAGCTGGCGGCGGCGGTACGGGCCGTCCTGGCCGGGCTCCCCGAGGAGCAGCGGGCCGCCGTCGAGGAGGCCAACGGGGTGGCACGGGCCGTGGCCGGGCACCGCGAGCGCGGCGAGCCGGTCCCGGCCGCGCTCGAAGCCTCGTACGCCCGGGCCAAGGAGCGGGCACTGGACCCGCTCCTCGGCCTGGCCGGGATGGACCGGTTGGTGTGGACGGCCAGTGCCACCGCGCCGATGCCGATCGACGTGGTGCGGTTCTGGGCGGGCTGGGGCATCACGATCATGGACGCCTGGGGGCTGACCGAAACGGCCGGGGTGTGCACCGTCAACAGTCCGGACGGCTTCCGGCTGGGCTCGGTGGGCCGCCCGATCGAGGGCGTCGAGCTCAAGATCGCCGCGGACGGGGAGATCCTCACCCGCGGCGCCACCGTCTTCGACGGCTATCTGCGCCCCGACGGCTCGGTGGAGTCCGCGAGCGACGCGGACGGCTGGTTCCCCACCGGGGACATCGGCCGGCTCGACGACGACGGCTTCCTCTGGATCACCGACCGCAAGAAAGAACTGATCATCACCTCGAACGGCAAGAACGTCTCGCCCGCCCTGGTGGAGAACACGGTCAAGGAACACCCGTTGATCGGCCAGGCGTTCGTCCACGGCGACGGGCACTCCTACCTCGTCGCCCTGCTCGTCCTGGACCCGGAGCTGGCCCCGGTCTGGGCCGCGGCCCGCGGCATCGAGACCACCTCGCCGGCCGCGCTCGCCGACCACCCGGCGGTCCGGGAGGAGGTCGCCCGTGCGGTGGAGGCGGCCAACGCCCGCCTCAACCGCACGGAGCGGATCAAGCGGTACCGGTTGCTGGGCGAGGAGTGGGGCCCGGAGTCGGGCGAACTCACGCCGTCCCTCAAACTCCGCCGCCGCGTGGTCCGCGAGAAGTACGCCGACCTGATCGAGGGGCTCTACGAGGCTTGACGGAACCCGGGGACCCGCCGCACCACCCGCGGCGGGCCCCCGGGCCGGGTCAGCGTCCGATCAGCGGGTAGTGGTCCGAGAGAGACCATGGGAAAACAGGTACGGGGACACGGCAACGCCCGGACCTGTCTTGCGGAGACGAGGGTCGGGGCGTTGCTTCGCCCGGCCGAGGTGGGGTGCGGCGGCCGGGCGCCGCTCACTCCCCGGCTGCGGACGGAGGCGAGCGGCGCTTGCTGTGGTTGCGGGGTCAACCGAACCATGTGCGCATGCGAGTTTCAAGAGAAATGGAACTGACATTCGATTTATGCCGGATGGTGGTTGTGTGATCCTCCCGCGCTGCGGCTGTGCCCGCCTATGTCATCGCCAGACGGCAGCGCAACGGCGAACAAATGCGCGAACCGCGCCTCTCGCGGGGGCTCACCCAAGAGGCGGTCGCCAATCGCATCGGGATGGATCGAGCCACATACGTCGCGCTGAACGGGGTCAGTCCTCGCCGCTCCTCGACACGCTCATCCTCATCGCGGACGCGATCGGCGGCCCGCTCGCGCATCTGGTCCGCGATTGGCTCACACTAAGCGGAGACTGTGCCTCATCTTTGGCATGAGCACACCGTACGGCGTGAATCGGCCATAGGAAACCGGCCACGCCGCATGGTCGAGCTGGGCTCAAGTGGCGCTCCAGCGCCCCCGGCTGGAGGGGGCATGCTGGCCGGGAGCCACTGGACTAACCGGTCAGCAAAGCGGATGCTGCCACCGAAGAGCCGAGGAGTCGCCGATCCAGTAGCTATGGGAGCGCTCGCTCACGCGGAGTCGGACCTCGGTGATACTGGGCTGGCCTGCGTCGCGCCATCCGCACAGCGCCCGTTCGATGTCGTCCCACAGGGCGACGGGGCCGCCCTGGCGTACAAGCCAGTCGCCGCCGTTCTGCGTGAGTTCGGCGAATGACTCGCGGTCCGGATCGAAGAGGTAGACGAGGGCCGCGCCGTCGCTGGTCCGGGCCCGCAGGACTTGGGCTGTCGGCGCTGTCAGTTGGGCGAGGAAGGCCGGCATGGGCTCATCGAGGTCGGTCGGGGAGATGAGAGCCCGCCGCTCGCTGTTGGGGTACGCCACGCGGGAGGAGAGGTCTCCAGCGATCGGAGTGACGGCCTGGGATCGCGCCTGCATGAAATTGGCGTGGGCGACGAACCGCCCCTCGGCCGTCCCGTCGTCGTTCACGGTGACCTTGGCGAGGCCGGTCCCGGTCGCCAGTGATCCGATGGTGGCGAGGATGACGCCGCCGGGCCGAGTCTGCCGCACCCACGTGTAGGGGATGCGGCGCACTCCGCAAGTGGCGACCACCCTGTCGTACGGGGCACGGCGAGGCAGACCGAGCAGCCCGTCCCCCGTGACGGTCCAGGTCGAGATCCCGGCGCTCTCCAGGGCCGCATCCGCTCGGGCGGCGACTTCCGGATCGACCTCGATCGTGGTGACGTTGTCCTCGCCCAGGCGGTGACACATCAGAGCGGTGGAATACCCGGTCCCGGTGCCGATCTCCAGCACTCGGTGCCCGTCGTCGACCTCCAGCTCCTCGATCATCTCCAGCACCAGCCGTGGCACCGTGGACGATGAGGTGGGGATGCCCGGCACCGGACCGGGGGCCTGGTCGGCTGTGAGCTGATTGTCGAGCTGCGTGACGAGGGACTCGTCGGCATACGCGGTCCTGGTCCACTCCGCGGGGTCCGTGTCGGCGGCGGTCATCGGCTGCCAGAGCCCGTCACCGGTGGGCAGGAAGACGCCGGGGTGCAGGAACAGTTCGCGGGGGACCGCTTCGACGGCCTTCCGCCAGGCCGGTGTTCGGGCGGCGCCGGCGGCTTCGAGCCGGTCGGCGAGGGCCTGCCGCTGAGACGTCGTGTCAATCAACGGGATTCTCCTTGGGTGAGCAGGTCCGCAAAGGCGGCCGCCATGGGGAGGCCGGTGTGCTCCTCCAGCCAACCCCACTGTCCGTTGGGGTTAAGTTCCAGGAACCAGTAGGTGTCGGCGTGGTCGACGGCGAGATCGAAGGAGCCGGACATGAGGCCGAAGGTACCGAGGAAGGCGAGCAGAGCCGCTTCCAGCGCGGCGGGCAAGGTGATGACCGAGTACGCCAGGGCAGAGTAGTCCCGCCGCCAGTCCAGGAGATCTGACTCAATGCGTACGGCGAAGACCTGGCGGCCCACGACGAGGACACGGACATCACAGGTCTTGCCGATCCGCTCTTGGAAGAGGTGCGGGACGACGCGGACCCGGTCATCGATCTCCTCTGCGGTGACCTGCTCCGCCCACGACACCACAGGGACGCCGTCTCGCTGATAGGACGTCGCGCGCAGCGTCTTGTGGATCACGGCATGGTGGGCCGCGACGAACTCGCGCGCCTCATCCGGATCGTTGGTGATGAGCGTGGCGGGCACTGCGAGGCCAAGGCGTTCGGCCTGCGCCAACTGGTGCGGTTTGTAGTCCGCCTCGGCGTTCCGGAGGGGGTGATTCACCCACAACGGACCGGTGAGGGCGTGCAAGACCCCGCCCAGCCCGTACCGCGTCTGAGCAGCGGCGAACCGAGCGTCGTCCGGACTCAGGTGTGGGAAAGCCGGCCAGGTGGGCCGGCGCCAGTACACGGCTCGCGCATCATCCAAATGGGCGGCTCTCGACGGGGTGAGCATCCGCCCGGCCGCGTGGGCCGGGCGGATGCCGTACCGAGCCGAGACCGTCAGGCCGTCGCCGATTTCAGCGGGGTTGAACCTCACCACCGGCACACCGCGCCGGTTAAGTTCGGTGATGACCATGTCCGCGGTGACGTCGTCAGCCTCGGTGGCCACCAGAACCGGCCTCTCCTCGGTCATAGGCATTAGTCCTGCTGGCTGTCCTGGTCGCTGCCCTGGTCCGTTGTTCCAGGCGCCCCGTCGGGGCTGGTCGAGGTCGTGGTGCCCGTGCCGCTGCTGGTGCCGTGCTTGCCCATCTCGACCACCCGGCCATGCCGGTCGCGGAAGACGCCGAGCTGGCTGGCAGGGTCGACGCTGACGGAGGCGTGCGCGAGCTGCACGGTGGCGGCGTAGGGGGCGAGGCGGCTGCTTCCCCACGGGGCGACAGGCGCAGAAGGTGTGACGGGCATGGGACTCCAATCGATTGATGAACCCGATCCCGGCCGGGATGGGGAGTCAACGGGTGCCGACGACGATCACGGCGAGGAAGCCGAGCACGATCACGACGTACAGACCCTGGCGGGCGCGCTCGTTCACCCGAGGGCCTGGACGTTTGAGGCGGCTGTCGACAGCTCACGCCCGGACGGCATGCGGATGTAGGCGATGGGCTTGTACTGCGGGTCGCCGCAGACCTGACCGACTTCCTCGTACACCACGGCCATCAGCTCGCCCTCGGTGCCGGAGGCGATGTCCCGTACCGGGCGCCGCAGCAGCGGGTGCCGGAGGTGCTCGTACGCCTCAGGCATCGGAGTCGTCCTCGGCGGAGGTGTGGGTGAACCGTTCCCAACCGGCCGCCGCGCGGTCGAGGAGCTCACGGCTCGGGCCGGCCGGAGGCGCGGGCAACTCACCGCGCTCGCGCCTCGTTTCGTCTGGGCTGGTCGTCGTCATAGGAGGATGATGGGCGAGCACGCAGATGGGCAGATAGGCCATCGCGTGGCCATTGGTGGCCACGTAGCGGCCACGGCCGGGGACAGACGCGATGACACCTCACACTGGGGCCATGGGCCACCGCAACGACGCGCTCAGAGCTGCCCGACTCCGTGTCGGATGGCGCACCATGGAGGCCGCTGCGGCCGCGCTCCAAACGCACGGGCAACGGTTCCTTGACGACCCGCACTTCACCGTCAGCGCGCGCACCTGGCGGCGCTGGGAGGGAAGTTCCCCCGGCTGGCCGCCGGAGGAGACCGGGCGTGTGCTTCAAGACGCGCTCGGCAGGTGGCCCGAAGACCTGGGATTCACGGCGCCCGCCGGCTGGATCAGACCCGAGGCACATCAAGAGGAAGACGTGAAACGCAGGACGTTCGTCTCCGTCACCGCAGCCGCGCTGATGCCCGGCCCCGTCGCCACGCAGCACGTCGCCCCCGCCCTCATCGACTACTTCCAGCAGCAACTCGAAGGCCACTACCGCGCGGACATGCTCCTCGGACCACACGACCTCATCGGCACCGTGTCCGCCCAGTACCAGCTCATCGACAAGCTCGTCCGCAGCGCGAAGGGCGAGACCCGGCGCGGCCTGCTCCGCGTCGGTGCCGCCTACGCCGCCCTCGTGGGCTGGCTCTACCAGGACGCCGGCGACGTCGGCGCCGCCGCGTTCTGGCGAGGAATAACACAGGAGATCGCGGCCCGCTCCCGGGACCCGCACCTCATCGGGTACTCCCTCGTCAACCTCGCCCAGGTCCGCACCGACCTCGGTGACGGGCACGGCGTCATCGACCTATGCGAGGCCGCCCTGGACGATGACCGGGTCTTCCCCAAGGTCCGCGTAATGGCGATGCAGCAGCAGGCCCACGGCGCCAGCCTCACCGGCGACCGAACCGCCGTCGACCGCCTCATCGACACCGCCGCCGGCCTGATCTCCCGCGTCGATGACGACCTCCCATGGGGCAACGCATGCCGGCGCACTCCTGGCTACCTGGAGGTCCAGCGGGCCACCTGTTACGGCCGGCTCGGTCTCGGCAGAGAGGCGGAATCCCTGTGGTCGCAGGTGCTTGAGGCGGTACCGACCACCGCGCGCCGGGACCGCGGGGTATACCTCGCACGGCACGCGACCGCCGCCGCAGGCGCCCGTGAACCGGAACAGGCGGTCGAGATCGCGCGGGTTGCCGCCGAGATCGCCGTCGAGACTGGTTCCGCGCGCATGCGCCGTGAGCTGATCACCCTGGAGCGGGCCATGCGGCCATGGCACGATGCCCCCGTAGGCCGGGACCTTGCTGAGATCCTGGCGCCTGTCACGGAGGGGAACTGACATGGGCGTGCCGAAGCCGATGACGCATGAGGAAATCGCCGAACACCTGTCCGGGCTGCCCGGGTGGGAGCAGGACGGTGACGTAATCACCCGCACGTATCCAATTCGGTATCACGCGGCGGTGGCAGCGATCGTCACGATTGCGGACCGGTCCCGGCGGATTCAGCACCACGCCGATCTCGACCTCCGCATCGACCACCTGCGCGCCTCGATCACCACGCACGATGCCGGGAACCGATTGACCCGGGCCGACTTCGACCTGGCGCACCGCATCGACGCGATCGTGGCCGCGCACCAGGCGCTCCCGCTGGACTGACCCCGGACGCACGAATGTGCCCCCTCCCAGCCCGAAGGCCGAGAGGGGGCGAGTCGCAATTCGGCAACTCCCGTCATCCGACGCCATACCGGGCGCTACGGTCTCGTCGCAGAGACAGCGGAGTTGCAGCGGGCTGAACGCCCTGCCGAAGACGGATGCCGCGCCCCTGAGTCCCGAGCCGTTCCGTGAAGTGGTCCGGGGTCTCCTGGAGGAGTGGGAGACGATCAGCGTGCAGTCGAAGCGGACGCTCCTTGCCTCGCTTGTCAGGCGTGTTGAGATCTGCGCGCAAAAACAGGTTCGAGTGGTGCCGGTGTGGGCTCCCGAGGAGAGTTCGTCTGAGGGGCCCACGACCGGCTGACCTTGTCCGTTAGGCGGTCATTGGGCGACGTCCCCCACAACAGGATAATGGTCCGAGAGGTTGGTGTACGTGTACGAGGTGCCCCAGCTGGAGACCGTCCAGGGGGCGGACTCCTCCTTGACCACCGTGTTCCCCCAGCCCGACGGGCGGGCGTTGCCGTTGCGGTAGAGGACGTAGTCGAGGTCCTCGCGGGGATCCGTCGGGTAGCGGTAGTGGGCGATGGAGTTGAGGGCGGTGTCGAAGGAGTACGTGTGCCCCGTACGGGAGTCGGCGGCGGCCAAGTCGGCGTTGGTCAGCATCGAGGCGTACTCGGCGCCGTGCGAGTCGACGTTCATGTCGCCCGCGACGATGACCTCTTCGCCCGCCGGGATGTTCTTGGCGTCCAGGAAGGCGTCGATCGCGCGGAACTGGCGGGCGCGCATGTCCGCCGCCTCGCCCGTGCCGCAGCCCGAGTCGGTGGACTGGGAGTGGGTGCCGACCACGTGCACCTTGGTGCCGTTCACGTTCAGGACCACGTAGGCGAAGCCCTTGTTGGACCACCAGTCCGAGCCGCAGGCGTCCTTGTAGATCACCTGCTCCTTGCGGAGGATCGGCCACTTGCTCAGGACCGTGACCCCGCCGTCCTCCGGGGTGGTGGCGGAGTACGAGCCCCCGGTGGCGTCCCAGCCGCTCGTGGAACGGCCGACGACCGGCGTCTGGTACGGGTACTGCGCCGAGGCGTTGGACTTCAGGGCGTCCGAGGCGCTGTTGTCGAAGGCCTCCTCCAGCACCACCACGTCGTGCCCCTGGAAGAAGGGGGCCTTGGGGATCGCCGAAGCCCGGTACCCCTGGCCCCAGTTGGGGTAGAGGTTCGTGGACATGAGGAACGTGTTGTACGTGAGGACGCTGAGGCGCGGAGCGGTCGCGCTCGGGGCGGCCGAGGCGACCGGGGCGGTGGTCAGGGCCAACGCGCCGGCGGCGATCGCCGCGACGGCGGTGGTGGCGGCGGCGCGTCCTCGGCGGTTGGAAGTGTGCGTCATGGGGACTCCGTCATCCTGCGGGGGGAAGAGCGACGCCGTCATCCAAGCAGCCGCGGTTACCTCTGGGTAACACCCATGCGGAGACTTTCTGTCCGCAGCACGACCGTATGGACTCGCATACTTGAACCATGAGCAACACGGAGCCCGCCGCCCGGCCGCTCGCCCGCCGCCGCGACCCCGAGCCGCCCCCGCCCGGCGGGGTGCTGTGGACCATCGCCGGGGACGTCCGCGCCCTGCTGATGCTGCCCGCGGCCTTCACCATGCAGGTCGCGCACCCCGCCATCGGCGCCGGCGTCGACGAGCACTCCGTCTTCCGCACCGACCCCTGGGGGCGCGGCGAGCGCTCGCTGCGCTCCGTCCAGCTGTGGGTGTACGGCGGTGAGCGGGCCGCCGAGGAGGGGCGCCGGGTACGCCGCCTGCACAAGGAGATCCAGGGCGTCGACACCCGCGGACGCCGCTACCACTCCCTGGACCCCGCCTGCTACGCCTGGGTCCACGCCACCGGCTTCCCGGTCTACCTCTACGCGGGCCGGTACCTGCTGCGCCGCTTCACCCCCGCCCAGGAACGGCAGCTGTACCGGGAGTGGCTCCAGGTGGGCCGGATCCTCGGCCTCCACGACCGGGACATGCCGCAGAGCATCGAGGAGTACTGGGTCTACTACCGCCGGATGCTGGCCGAGGAGATCGAGCCCACCCCGGTCGCCCGCGAGCTGGTCGCCACCGATGTGCCGCTGCCCCGACCCGAGGGCGGTTCACCGCCGGTGCGGCTGTTGCTGCGGCTCACCTGGCCGGTGCTGCGGGCCGCGTTCCTGCGGCTGCGGGCCTTCGTCACCGTCGGCTACATGCCGCCCGAGGCGCGCGTCGCGATCGGATTGGAGTGGACCCCCGCGCAGGAGCGCCGGCTCCGGCGGTTCAGCGCGGTCGTGCGGGTCCTCGTACCGCTGCTGCCCGAGCGACTGCGCTACCTGCCCATCGCCCGGGCGGCGCGGGCACGGCGGCGCGCCGCCGCCCGCTGAGGGGCGACGGCGCGCGGGCTGACGGTGGGACCCGTCAGTGCTCGTGGATCGAGTTCGTCTCGGCGATCTTCTTCCAGGACTTCGGCTCCACCGGCTGGGCGGCCGGGGCCTTCGAGGACCGCGCGGCGGCGGACCGACCCGCGGTCGGCGGGGCGAAGGCGGGCTTGCCCGGGGTGTAGAGCCAGGTCTCGAAGAGCTGGGCCAGCGGCTTCCCGGAGACCTTCTCCGCGTACCGCACGAAGTCGCCGACCTTGGCGTTGCCGTAGGCGTGCTCGGTCGGCCAGCCCTTGAGGATCTTGAAGAACTTCTCGTCGCCGACCTCGTTGCGCAGCGCCTGGATGGCGATCGCGCCCCGGTCGTACACGGCGCCGTGGAACTGGTTGTCCGCTCCCGGGTCACCCGGCTTGACCTGCCAGAACGGGTCGTCCGCCGGACGTGTGGCGTACGCCCAGTCGGCGAGCTCCTGCGCCGTGCCCTCGCCCTCCTTCTCGGACCACAGCCACTGGCTGTAGCGGGCGAAGCCCTCGTTGATCCAGATGTCCTTCCAATTGTTCACGGACACGCTGTCGCCGTACCACTGGTGCGCCAGCTCGTGGACGACCACCGACACGTTCGCGCCGTTCGCGAACTGGCGCGGGCTGTAGAACGGCCGGGTCTGGGTCTCCAGGGCGAAGCCGGACGGTACGTTCGGCACGTACCCGCCCAGTGCGTTGAAGGGGTACGGGCCGAAGACGCTCTCCAGCCATTCCGCGACCTCGCCGGTCCGTTCCACGCTCGCGCGCGCCGCGCCGGCGTTGTCGCCCAGATCCGGGCTGTAGGCGTTGAGGATGGGCAGCCCGCTCGCCGTCTTGTCGGTGGTGATGTCGAACTTGCCGACGGCCAGGGTGGCGAGGTACGTGGCCTGCGGCTTGTTCGAGCGCCAGTTGTAACGGGTCCAGCCCAGCTTCGAGCTCTGCGACAGCAGCACGCCGTTGCTGATCGCCTGGGTGCCGTCGGGCACGTTGACCGAGATGTCGAAGGTGGCCTTGTCGAGCGGGTGGTCGTTGCTCGGGAACCACCAGGCGGCCGAGTCCGGCTCCTGCGCCGCGATGCCGCCGTCCGGGGTGCGCTGCCAGGCCGACCACCCGTCGACCTTGAACTCCGAGGGCTTTCCGGCGTACTTGACGACCACCGAGGCCGACTTGCCCTTCTCCAGGGCCCGCGCGGGGGTCACTTCCAGCTCGTGGGCGCCGGAGGTGGCGAACGTCGCCTTGGCGCCGTTGACGCGGATCTCGCTGACCTTGAGGCCGAAGTCCAGGTTGAAGCGGGACAGATCCTGGGTGGCGGTGGCCAGGAGGGTGGCGGTGCCCTCCAACAGGTCCGTCTTCGGCTCGTATTTCAGGCGCAGGTCGTAGTGCGAGACGTCGTATCCGCCGTTGCCGCTGGTCGGGTAGTAGGAGTCGCCTATGCCCGGGGCGCCCGGGACGGAACCGGCCGCCGACGCCGGGGTCACCAGCAGCAGGGAAGCGGCGAGCACGCTCGGGGCGAGGACTTTGCGGTGCACGAAGAGCTCCAAGGGGTAGGGGAGACAGTTCCGTTTCGCGGATGCGTGGTTGCGACCGTATTCACCCGTGACGACCCGCGTCATGTCCATGGCGCCTGTTGTCACATGATCGCCATTCGGCCGTCACAGGGCGCGGCCCGGCGCCGCGAACAGCCGGGTCCGAGTGTCGGGTGGTCGAAGATCGGCCGGATCTGGCGGGTCGCCGAAGCCCGGGGCCGGACGGGGTCTGGTCCGCATACTAAGCAGTCGGTAATCTGCCGCGCATGACTCTTCCCCCGCGCGCCGCCCGCCGCTGTTGGCATGGTGCCATCAACCCGCTGCACGCCACCGTCTACTTCTCGCCCGACCTCGGCAAGGAGTACGCCGCCCTCGGCGTCACGCACCGCGCCGCCGTCAACCTCGCCTCCCGTTCCGCCGCCATGGGCGCCGTCGGCGCGGGCGCGGTGACCGCCACGTTCTACAACTACCGCCACGACCTGGTCGCCGCACACCTCCCCGCCGTCTGGCAGACCACGACGCCCGAGCAGGCGCTCGCCGCCCGACTGCGCGCCGTCGACAGCACGCTGCGCCGCCTCCTCGGCGACGAGACCGTCGCCTCGCCCGAGGTCGCCGAAGCCGCCGACCTCGCGATGCGGGCCACCGAGGGCTGCACCCGGCACGCCCGCACCCTCTACGCCGCCCACGCCGACCTCCCCGTACCCGAGGAGCCGCACCTGCGGCTCTGGCACGCCACCACCCTGCTGCGCGAACACCGCGGCGACGGCCATCTCGCCGCCCTCCTCCTCGCCGAGCTCGACCCGGTGGAAGCCCTGATCAGCCACACCGCGACCGGTCGCGGCATGGCCCCCGAGTGGATCAAGACGATCCGCGGCTGGGAGCAGAGCGACCTCGACGCCGCCACCGAGCGGCTGCGCGCACGCGGCATCCTCGACGCGACCGGCGCGCTCACCGAGGAGGGCGCCGCCGTCCGCGAGCGACTGGAGACGGAGACCGACCGCCTCGACGCCGCCCCCTACGAGCACCTCGGGGCCGACGGCCTGGCCCGCCTCGCCGAACTCGGCGGTGCCCTCGTCGCCCGGGCCATCGGCGCCGGAGCCTTCCCCCAGGGCCTCTTCGGCAAGGGCTGAGCCGGGTCTGGCGGACGTCCGTCACCGCCACCTGCCACAATTGGCAGCCTTCCGCGCATCCCACGCACACGTACGAAGGCAGGCAGGACCGCACCGTGACGATGTCCATCGAAGGCAGGATCGCCGAGGAGCTCGGCGTACGGGAACGGCAGGTCAAGGCCGCCGTCGAGCTGCTCGACGGCGGCTCCACCGTGCCGTTCATCGCTCGCTACCGCAAGGAAGCGACCGAGATGCTCGACGACGCCCAGCTCCGCACCCTGGAGGAGCGGCTGCGGTACCTGCGCGAACTGGAGGACCGGCGCGTGGCGATCCTCGACTCCGTACGCGAGCAGGGCAAGCTCGACGCCGAGCTGGAGGCCCGCATCCGGGAGGCCGACACCAAGGCGCGCCTGGAGGACATCTACCTGCCCTTCAAGCCCAAGCGGCGCACCAAGGCCCAGATCGCCCGCGAGGCGGGTCTCGAACCGCTCGCCGAGGGCCTGTTGGCCGATCCCTCCGTGGAACCGGCCGCCGCCGCGGCCGCGTTCGTCGACCCGGACAAGGGCGTCGCGGACGCGGCGGCCGCCCTGGAGGGCGCCCGGGCCATCCTCACCGAGAAGTTCGCCGAGGACGCCGACCTGATCGGCGAACTGCGCGAGCGGATGTGGAGCCGCGGCCGGCTCGCCTCCAAGGTGCGCGAGGGCAAGGAGGAGGCGGGCGCCAAGTTCGCCGACTACTTCGACTTCGCCGAGCCCTTCACCGCGTTGCCCTCGCACCGCGTCCTCGCGATGCTCCGCGGCGAGAAGGAGGACGTGCTCGTCCTCGACCTCCAGCCCGACGAGCCCGCCGAGCACGAGGAGACCGCCGCGCCCGGTCCGTCCGCGTACGAGGGCATGATCGCCCGCCGCTTCGGCGTGGCCGCCCCCTCGGGGCAGAACCGTCCCGGCGACAAGTGGTTGGCGGACACCGTCCGTTGGGCCTGGCGCACCAAGATCCAGGTACATCTCGGCATCGACCTGCGGACCCGGCTGCGCGCCGCCGCCGAGGACGAGGCCGTCCGGGTCTTCGCCGCCAACCTCCGCGACCTGCTCCTCGCGGCGCCCGCCGGCACCCGCGCCACCCTCGGTCTGGACCCGGGCTTCCGCACGGGCGTGAAGGTGGCCGTCGTCGACGCCACCGGAAAGGTCGTGGCCACCGACGTGATCTACCCCCACGTCCCCGCCAACAAGTGGGACGAGTCGCTCGCCAAGCTGGCCCGGCTGGCGAAGGAACACGCGGTCGAACTCGTCGCGATCGGCAACGGCACGGCCTCCCGCGAGACGGACAAGCTCGCCGGCGACCTCATCGCCCGCCACCCGGAGCTCGGGCTGACCAAGGTGATGGTCTCGGAGGCGGGCGCCTCGGTGTACTCGGCCTCGGCCTTCGCCTCGCAGGAACTGCCGGGCATGGACGTCTCGTTGCGCGGCGCGGTATCCATCGCCCGCCGCCTCCAGGACCCGCTGGCCGAGTTGGTGAAGATCGACCCCAAGTCCATCGGGGTGGGCCAGTACCAGCACGACCTGTCCGAGGTGAAGCTCTCCCGCTCGCTGGACGCGGTCGTCGAAGACTGTGTGAACGGCGTCGGCGTCGACGTCAACACCGCCTCCGCACCGCTGCTTTCGCGGGTCTCGGGCATCAGCGGCGGCCTCGCCGAGAACATCGTCGCCCACCGCGACGCCAACGGCCCCTTCCGCAGCCGCAAGGGGCTTAAGGACGTGGCCCGGCTCGGTCCCAAGGCGTACGAGCAGTGCGCCGGCTTCCTGCGGATCCGCGACGGGGACGACCCGCTGGACGCCTCCAGCGTGCACCCCGAGGCGTACCCGGTGGTGCGGGGCATGGCCAAGACGGTCGGCAGCGAGGTGGCGGCCCTGATCGGCAACGGCGGCGTACTGCGCTCGCTGCGGCCGGAGCAGTTCGTCACCGACGCCTTCGGCCTGCCGACGGTCACCGACATCCTGCGCGAGTTGGAGAAGCCGGGCCGCGACCCGCGCCCCGCCTTCAAGACGGCCACCTTCAAGGAGGGCGTGGAGAAGATCGGCGACCTCGCGCCCGGCATGATCCTCGAAGGCGTGGTCACCAACGTCGCCGCCTTCGGCGCCTTCATCGACATCGGCGTCCACCAGGACGGCCTCGCGCACGTCTCCGCCCTGTCGAAGACCTTCGTCAAGGACCCGCGCGACGTGGTCAAGCCCGGCGACATCGTCCGGGTGAAGGTCATGGACGTGGACATCCCGCGCAAGCGGATCTCCCTGACGCTGCGGATCGACGACGAGGCGACGGGCGACCGCGCCCCCGGCGCCCCGAGGCAGCGCGAGGAGCGGCGCGGCGGCGGCCGTCCCCCGCAACAGCGCGGCCAGGGCGACCGGCGGGGCGCCGGGGGCCAAGGCGGGCAGGGCGGGCAGGGCGGGCAGGGCGGCCAAGGCACTCAGGGCGCCCAGAACCGCCAGGGCAGGACCGGTGGCGGCGCCCAGGGCCGGACCGGCGGCCAGGGTGGCGGCAACGCCCCGGCCCCGGCCAACAGCGCGATGGCGGACGCCCTGCGCCGGGCCGGCCTCACCGGCAAGGAGGAGCGCCGCAAGCGGTAGGCCGCGCGCCGGGCGACCGGGCGCGTGGTCCCGTACGGGTTGGCCGAATAGGTTCCCCGGCCGGTCGCCCGGCCTTGCCAACTCCCGTACAAGATCTGTAGGCATGGGTGGAACGCCCGTTCGTCCTGACGCGGACGGGCGTCCGCATTCCCCTTCGGGCCCGCACTCCGAAGGCCGCCTCAAGGCACAGGATGTAACCCATGCCCACGCACGCCTATCGACGCTGCCCGAGAAAGGGTCCGAAGAGGGAACACATGCCCTATCGGAATCTCAACCTGCGTAAACGGTGCGAGATGATTCTCGGCCATCTGGACCTGACCCGCCCGTTCTCGCTCGAGCACCTGTGCACGGACATCGCCGAACAGCGCGGACGCCCCATCCGGCTCCACCCGCTGCCCAAGGAGGCCGCCGAATCGGGCGTCTGCGGACTGTGGGTCGGCACCGCCGGCGTGGACTACGTCTTCTACGAGGCCCAGACCACCCCCCTGCACCGCGAGCACATCGTGCTCCACGAGATCGGCCACATCCTGTTCGGCCACCACTCGCTGGAGGGTGAGGAGACCGACGGCAAGGCGCCCGTCGTCCTCGGACGCACCAACTACACCACCCGTCAGGAGCAGGAGGCGGAGATGCTCGCGAGCATGATCCGTATGCGGACCGCCGGGAACGGCGCGAAGATACGGACCGCCCCGCGCGGCGCCCTCGCCCGGCTGGAGTCCGCGATGGGATACGGACGGGGCGCCCACGATGGCGGCTGACCTGACGGCGTTCGGCGACTGGCTCGCCGTCCCGAGCGTGGTGTGCCTGTGGATCGCGGTCCTGCTGCGCGCACCCGGCGCCCTGCGCTCCCCGCAACAGCGCGGCCTGTGGCTGGCGGTGGCGACCGCCGCCGCCGCGATGACCCTGAACCTGCCCGATGTCGTCGCCTACGCGACCAGCCGCGACGCCGGCTACGCGCACGCGATCGGCCTGGTCCGCAACCTCATCGGTGTCCTCTCGGCCGGCGCCGTGCTCTACTTCGTGGCCGCCGCGACCCGGGGCCGCCGGCTCCAACTGGCCTCCTGGACCGGCACGGTGCTCTGGCTGACGACGCTGATCGTGCTGGACACCCTCGCGCCCGCCCACGGGACGCACACCATGCCGCCCGTGGGCGAACCGGTGCCCTCCCTCGCCTACTGGCTGGTGCTGATCTCGGCCCACCTCGTCGCCAACACCACCTGCGTGTACGTGTGCGCCCGCTACAGCCGGCGCACCGAAAGCCGCGGACTGGCCTTCGGGCTGCGGCTGTTCGGCCTCGGCACCGCCCTCGCCGGGGTGTTCTGGTTCGTGTACCTGCTCAAGGCCCTCTTCGGCAGTACCTGGGCCATGCCCGCCCTGCCGCTGATGATGAACCTGCACGGGCTGCTGCGGGCCGCCGCGATCGTCGTCCCGACCCTGTTCACCCTGCGCCGTACGACGGCCGACATCGCCACCGCGTGGCGCCTGTGGCCGCTGTGGCAAGACCTGGTCCAAGCCGTACCGCACGTCGTCCTGTCGAAGCCGCGCGCCGGGCGGGTCGTCGAACTGCTCTGGCCGCCCCTGCCGCGCAACCTGCTGGTGTACCGCAAGGTGATCGAGACGCGCGACGCGATCCTGATCCTGGGGGAGTACGTCGCCCCGGGCCTCGCGGAGTCGGCGCGCAGCCACGTCACCGGAACCGGGGTGCCCGAGCAACGGCGGTCCGCGGCCGCACTGGCCTGCCTGCTCAAGGAGGCCCGGCAGGCCAAACTGGCCGGGCTGCCCGTCCGACAGGCGGGGGAGGCGTCCGACCTGGAGCTGCCCGCCGCGCTCCAGACCTCCGCGGAAGGCGGCGACCTGGACGAGGAGGCCCGCTTCCTGGTGCACGTCGCGGAGGCGTACGGCTCGCCCTCGACCACCGCGTTCACGGCGCGGCCGGCGTAGCACGGCCGCCCGCCCGTACCACCGAAGGAGTGACACCCTCGTGACCACCGCCTTGATCACCGGGGCCAGTGCCGGCCTCGGCGCGGCCTTCGCCCGGGGCCTCGCCGCCAAGGGCTGCGACCTCGTCCTCGTCGCCCGCGACGAGGAGCGGCTCACCGCCCTCGCCGACGAACTCGGCCGCGCCCTCGGGACGTCCTGCGAGGTGCTGCCCGCGGACCTGCTCGATCCCGCGCAGTGCGAGAAGGTCGCCGGGCGGCTCGCCGACCCGGCGCGGCCCGTCGACGTCCTGGTCAACAACGCCGGCTTCGGACTGCCCGCGCCCTTCCCGTACAGCCCGGTCGACGACGAGGAGCGGATGCTCGACCTGCTCGTCAAGGTCCCGCTGCGGCTCACCCACGCGGTGCTGCCCGGCCTGCGCGAACGCCGCCGGGGCGCCGTGCTCAACGTCTCATCGGTCGCCGGCCTGCTGCCGACCGGGACCTACGGGGCCGCCAAGGCGTGGGTCACCGCTTTCAGCGAATCCGTACGGATCGACATGGAGCCGTACGGGGTGCGCGTGCTGGCGGTGACACCCGGATTCACCCGGACCGAGTTCCAGCGGCGGGCCGGCATGGACGTCAGCGCCCTGCGCGACGCGGTGTGGCTGGAGCCCGAAGCGGTGGTGGCCAAAGCCCTCAAGGACCTGGCCCGGCGCCGCCCCGTCAGCATCACCAGCCGCCGCTACCAGGCGTACGCCCTCGCGGCCCGCCACCTGCCGCGCGACTTCGTGGCCCGCCGGATGGCCCGCACCCGGCGGGCGCCGGAGATCCTCTAGAGCTCCGTGACCTTGCCGTCCGCGACATCCAGGCGGCGGGTCACGTGCACGGCGTCGAGCATCCGGCGGTCGTGGGTGACCAGCAGCAACGTGCCCTCGTACGCGTCCAGCGCCGACTCCAACTGCTCGATCGCCGGCAGGTCGAGGTGGTTGGTGGGCTCGTCCAGCACCAGCAGGTTGACCCCGCGGCCCTGGAGCAGCGCCAGCGCCGCGCGGGTGCGCTCGCCGGGCGAGAGGGTGGCCGCCGGGCGCAACACGTGGGCCGCCTTGAGCCCGAACTTGGCCAACAACGTGCGTACCTCGGCGGGCTCGGTGTCCGGAACGGCGGCGCAGAACGCCTCCAGCAGCGGCTCGTCCCCGAGGAACAGCCCCCGCGCCTGGTCAACCTCGCCGACCAATACGCCCGAACCGAGGGTGGCCGCACCGGAAGCGGGCGCGAGGCGGCCGAGCAGCACGGCCAACAGGGTGGACTTACCCGCCCCGTTGGCACCGGTGATCGCGACCCGGTCCGCCCAGTCGATCTGCAGACTGGCCGGGCCGAAGCGGAAGTCCCCCCGGGTGACGGACGCCTCGCGCAGCGTGGCCACCACCGAACCCGAACGCGGGGCCGCCGCGATCTCCATCCGCAGCTCCCACTCCTTGCGGGGCTCGTCGACCACGTCGAGCCGCTCGATGGCGCGCTGCGTCTGGCGGGCCTTGGCGGCCTGCTTCTCGCTCGCCTCGCTGCGGAACTTCTTGCCGATCTTGTCGTTGTCGGTGGCCTTGCGACGGGCGTTCTTGACGCCCTTGTCCATCCAGCCGCGCTGCATCGCGGCCCGGCCTTCCAGCGCGGAGCGCTTGTCCGCGTACTCGTCGTACTCCTCGCGGGCGTGCGCCCGGGACCGCTCGCGCTCCTCCAGGTACGCCTCGTAGCCGCCGCCGTAGAGGTTGATCTCCTGCTGCGCCAGGTCGAGTTCGAGGACCTTGGTCACGGTGCGCGCCAGGAACTCGCGGTCGTGGCTGATGACGACCGTGCCCGCGCGCAGTCCCTGCACGAACCGCTCCAGCCGCTCCAGACCGTCGAGGTCGAGGTCGTTGGTCGGCTCGTCCAGCAGGAACACGTCGTACCGGGACAGGAGGAGGGAGGCGAGGCCGGCGCGGGCCGCCTGACCGCCGGAGAGGGCCGTCATCGGAAGGTCGAGGCCGACGGACAGACCGAGGTCGTCGGCGACCTCCTGGGCCCGCTCGTCGAGGTCCGCGCCGCCGAGGTTCAGCCAGCGGTCGAGGGCCTCTCCGTAGGCGTCGTCGGCGCCGGGGGTGCCGTCGACGAGGCCCTGCGTGGCCGCGTCGAGCTCGGCCTGCGCCGCCGCGACGCCGGTACGGCGGGCGAGGAACGCACGGACCGACTCCCCGGGGCGGCGCTCGGGCTCCTGCGGGAGGTGCCCGACGGCGGCGCCGGGCGGGGAGAGGCGCAGCTCACCGGTCTCCGGGGTGTCCAGCCCGGCGAGCAGGCGCAGCAGGGTGGACTTCCCGGCGCCGTTGACGCCGACGAGTCCGATGACGTCGCCGGGCGCGACGACGAGGTCGAGATCGGCGAAGAGCGTGCGCTCACCGTGCGCGGCGGTGAGGTTCTTGGCGACGAGAGTGGCAGTCATGATCTGTCGATCCTATCCGCGCGGCCGGCGGCGCCCCGACGGTGGCCGGATAGGTGGGAAGCACGTCATTGCGGCCATCGCGGCGGCGTCACAGGATGGACGCATGTCGTCGCGAAACGTGCTCGTCCTCCTCTACGACGGGGTCCAGAGCCTGGATGTGACCGGCCCGGTGGAGGTGTTCGCCGGGGTCGGCCGGTTCCCGGAGCACCCCGGGTACCGGATCAGGACGGTCTCCCCAGGAGGCGTTCCCGTACGCACCGGCAGCGGATTGACGCTGGTCCCCGACGGTGACCTGGAGAGCGCCCGGCCCGGGCCGGGGACGACCCTGCTGGTGCCGGGCGGCCGGTACACGGGCTCCTTCGAACCGAGGCTCACCGACTGGCTCCGCGCTTACGGGGGGCGCGCGGAGCGGGTGGTGTCCGTGTGCACGGGCGGACTGCTCCTGGCGGAGGCGGGGCTCCTGGACGGCCGCCGGGCCACGACGCACTGGGACGCCTGCGAGCGGATGGCGCGGGACTACCCGACCGTCACGGTCGACCCCGACCCGATCTACGTGCGGGACGGGCGGGTGGCGACCTCGGCCGGGGTCACGGCCGGCATCGACCTGGCCCTGGCGTTGGTGGAGGAGGACGTCGGGCGGGAGGCGGCGCTGCTGATCGCCCGGCACCTGGTGGTGTTCCTGCACAGGCCGGGGAACCAGGCGCAGTTCAGCGCTCAGCTGGCGGCGCAGACGGCGCGGCGGGAACCGCTGCGGGACGTACAGCAGTGGATCACCGAGCACCCGGGCGAGGACCTGGGCGTGGAGGCGCTCGCGGCGCGGGCCGCGCTGTCGCCGCGCCACTTCGCGCGGGCGTTCCGGGCGGAGACGGGGGTGACGCCGGGGCGGTACGTCGAGCGGGTGCGGGTGGAGCATGCGCGGCGGCTGCTGGAGGAGGGCGGCGAGGGCGTGGCCGGGGTCGCCCGCGCCTCCGGCTACCGCACCCCGGAGGCCCTCCGCCGCGCCTTCCTCCGCACCCTCGGCCAACCCCCGACCGAATACCGCCGCCGCTTCGGCCCCTGACCCCGCCCGACCCCCGCCCGTGCCTCCGCCCCACCGGCAGACTTCGCCCGGCCCCGAGCACCCGGGCCGGGGTCACCGGGGCTCCGCCCGCCCCGGGCCGGGGTCACCGGGCTCCGCCCGCCCCTGACCCGACCCGCGACCCCTCGGGCCGCGCGCCCGGCCCCCGACCTCCGCCCCCCCGGGCCGCGCGCCCGGAAGCGCCCCGCGCCCCAGCCGCCGGGCGCGTCGCCCGAGCCTTCCGCCGCCCACCCTGGGCGCCGCCACCAGCCACGTCCGCCCAACGGCTCCCCGCGAAAGGCCGCCGGATGCCTGCCGCCCCGGGCTTCCGCCCCGACCAGCAGGCCCTTGCCCTGACGACGAGCACTCCGGCGGCGCGGTCCGACGGGCTGGGCCGGCCCGGCCAACCGGCGGACCCGGGGTCGGCGGGCGGCGTCCGGCTCGGCCGTGACTCCGGCCGCGCCCGAGCCGGGCGCCGTCCTCCGGCCCCGCCCGACCCACGGCCGCGTCGCCCGCCCCGGGCTCCGCCCGACCAGCAGGCTTTGCCCCAACCCCGAGCACCCGGCGGCGCCGCCGACCCCGGGCCCCACCGGCGCACCCGTAGCCACCCGGGCGACCACCACCAGAAACCACCACCACCAGAACCACCACCACTGCGGAGGAACCATGCAGATCGCCGTACTGCTCTACGACCGCTTCACCTCGCTCGACGCCGTCGGTCCCTACGACACCCTGGGACGGCTCCCCGGCGCCGAGGTCGTCTTCGTCTCCCAGCGGCCGGGGCCCGTGCGGACCGACGCCGGGAGCCTCGCACTCGTCGCCGACAAGGGGCTCGACGAGGTCACCCGGCCCGACATCGTCATCGTGCCCGGCGGCCCGCACCCCGAGATCGAGATGGCCAACCCCGTCGTCCTCGACTGGCTGCGGTCCGTGGACGCCACCACGACCTGGACCACCTCCGTCTGCACCGGCTCGCTCCTGCTCGGCGCCGCCGGCCTGCTCGACGGGCGCCGCGCCACCAGCCACTGGCTGTTCCTGGACCGGCTCCGCGCCTTCGGGGCCGAGCCGACCGGCGAGCGCGTGGTCTTCGACGGCAAGTACGTCACCGCGGCCGGAGTGTCGGCCGGCATCGACATGGGCCTCACGCTCCTCGGCCGCGCCGCCGGCGACGACGTGGCCCGCGCCGTGCAACTGATGACCGAGTACGACCCGCAGCCGCCCTACGACGCCGGGTCCCCCGCCAAGGCCCCCGCCGAACTCGTCGCGCGGCTGCGCGCCGTCAGTGCGTCGGAGGAGTCCAGGTAAACACGGGCGCGCGCCGCTCCAGGAACGCGGCGACGCCCTCCGCGGTGTCGCCGCTCCCGGCGGCCTGGGCGGCCCAGTACGCGTCCCGGTCGGTCCGGCCGTCCGCGAACTCCTTCGCCGCGGCCTGCGTCAGCCGCGAGCGGGAGGTCAGCGCCCGGGCGAACTCCGCGACCCGCTTGTCGAGTTCCCCGACCGGCAGCAGCTCGTTCAGGAACCCCGCGCGCAAGGCGTGCTCCGCATCGATCAACTCCGCCGAGAAGAGCAGGTACTTGGCGGTCGCCGGCCCGACCAGCGCGGCCAACCGCCGTGTCGAGGACGCCGGGTAGACGATGCCCAGCTTCGCCGGGGTCACCCCGAACTCCGCCCCCGCCTCCGCGAAGCGCAGGTCGCACGCCGCCGCCAGTTGGCTCCCGCCGCCCACGCAGTACCCGCGGATCGCGGCGATCGTCGGCTTGGGGAAGGCCGCCAAGGCATCCTCCGCCGCCACCGACAGCGCCTGCGGGTCCTCGTCACCGGTCAACGACGTGATGTCCGCCCCCGCGCAGAAGGTCGGCCCGGCCCCGGTCAGCACGACCACCCGTACGGACACGTCGTCCGCCAGCTCGGACAGCAACCCGGGCAGCGCCCGCCACATGGCGGCGGTCATGGCGTTGCGCTTCGCCGGGTGCGAGATGACGACGGTGGCGACCCCGTCGGCCACCGTGTGAAGGAGGGCTGCGTCCATGCGCCGGATGCTATCCGGGCCGGCCGAACCTGTGATCGGTGCCTCCTCACCGGCGGCTTGTGCCGACTGGCCGGTGCCCTGGTGGTGCGCGGGTCGAACTGCTCGCCCTCGGCCTGGCCGCCCGCCGGATCCTCGGCCGGGCGGGCGCGGACCAGGTGCGGGACCCGACCAGCGGGCCGGACGGGACGGGCGGGGCCGCCAGGACGGCGGCCGGGAACAGCGCGCCGGTGGATCAGGAACGGTCGAACAACTGACGCTGTCATACGCCAGTGGTCGGAAAGTGCACGATTGACGCTGACTTCTGGTCAGCCACGCGGTCCGGACCTGGCTGTTGTCCACTCTTGAACCGTGGAGACGATCGAGCGTGAAGACGGGGGCGTGAAGATGGACGACAGCGGGAGTGTCCCGCAGGCCAGGGGAGGTGAGCCGGAGGCTCCGGCGGACCCTCTCGCTTACGAGGGAGTGTGGAGGTTCACCGCGCCCGCGGTTGAAGAATCCGTTCCGCAGGCCCGCCGCGCGGTCCGCGACCTCCTCGGCCGGCAGGGGGTGCCGGCCCACCAGGACCTGGTCCACTCCCTGCTGCTGATCGTCTCCGAGCTGGTGACGAACTCCGTCCGGCACGCCGCCCTGCTCTCCCCGGAGGTCGCCGTCGAGGTGGCCGTGGGCCGCGCGTGGGTACGGGTGGCCGTCGAGGACAACCACCCCTACCGCCCCAAGGCGCTGGAGGCCGACTTCGGCCAGACCGGCGGCCGGGGCCTGCTGCTCGTCCGGGAGATCACCCGGGAGGCCGGCGGGGTGTGCGACGTCGAGCACACCTCCACCGGCGGCAAGGTCATCTGGGCGGCCCTGCCCCTCACCGCCCCGGTCGGCGCCCCCGTCCCGAGGGCGTAGGGCGCGGGGACGCGCGGGCGGGGACGTGCGGGCTACCAGCCCGCGGCCTCGCCGGTCAGCTCGCGGATCGCGGGCCGGGCCGCGTCCAGCACGGTCATGAACCACGCGGAGAACGGAGCCTCGGCGTGCCGCTTGGCCAGCTCCTCGGCGGTGACGAACGCGGTGTCCCCGACCTCTTCCGGATCCGGCCGCACCGCGGCTTGCGCCAATCCCACGAACAGGTGGTTGTACTCCTGCTCCACCAGCCCCGACGCGGGGTCCGGGTGGTTGTAGCGCACCGTCCCCGCCTGCGCGAGCAGTGACGGCGACAGCCCCAGCTCCTCGTGGGTCCGCCGGGCGGCGGCCGCGAACGGCGACTCGCCGGGGTAGGGGTGACCGCAGCAGGTGTTCGACCAGACACCGGGGGAGTGGTACTTCCCGAGGGCCCGCCGCTGGAGCAGCAGACGGCCCTGCTCGTCGAAGAGGAACACGGAGAACGCCCGGTGCAGCAGGCCGGGCGCCTGGTGCGCGGAGAGCTTCTCCGCCGTGCCGATGGTGTTGCCGGACTCGTCGACCAGTTCGAGCATGATCGGTTCCCGGGTCCCGGTGCCGGCGGACGCGCTGTTCCCGGCGGTGGCTGGTGTGATCGGCATACCCATCCTTCGCTTCGGACTTCGGCTTGCAAGTCTGCCGTACAAAAGCGGCTTGTCCCCACTTCGCCGATCCGCGCATGTCCGGCCCCCGACGCGTGATACGCGGCGGGACGGAACGGGTCGGGCGGGCCGAGCGGGCCCGTGCGGGGCACCTGGGCACTACCCGGCCCACCGGCACAGGCACTACGCACCCGGCGACGGAACATACACGCGGTTTGTAGTCCCTCCGCGTGATCGTCAATGATGGCGGGGCCCGGGCCACCGCCCGGGACATTCGGCTTGTACGGGCCCGAACGGCTGGTGAACCCCGGCTTCCGTTCATCCGATAGCCTCTGCCGTCGTGCCGCGGCCCCGCGCCGCGGCCGTCCCGTGTTCGCTGCAAGGAGTGGGTTCGTCTGCCGACCGTCATCCTCACCGGCCTGCCGGTCCCCGGATCACCGCTCGCCGACGAGCTGCGGTCGCTCGGCTTCGACGTCCGCCCCGTCGCCGGGCCCGAAGAGGCCGCGACCGCCCTGGCCGGCGTCCCGGCCGACCAGCGGGTCGCCGTCGTCGACGGGGACTTCGTCGGCCACCGGCACGCGCTGCGCCTCGCGCTCACCGACCCGCGCTTCGACGCCTGCGCCGTGACCGGCGCCTTCGCCGTCCAGCCGGGCGCCCGAGCCGCCCTCGACGCGGCCGCGGCCCTCGCGTCCGCCGGCCCGGGCCCCTACCCGGACCGCCTCGCGGCCGCCGTCGAGGCCGCCGGGACCCCGGTCCAGCGCCCCGACCTCGGCACCCTCGTCGCCACCGTGCCCGCCACCGCGACCGAGCGCGACACGGCCGTCGCCGCCGTCGCCGCCGTGGACGACGAGGCCGTGCGCCTGCGCACCGCCGTCAAGTCCCGCGACGGGTTCTTCACCACCTTCTTCATCAGCCCGTACTCGCGCTACATCGCCCGCTGGTGCGCGCGCCGCGGCCTGACCCCGAACCAGGTCACCACCGCCTCCCTGATCACCGCGCTCATAGCGGCGGCCTGCGCCGCCACGGGAGACCGCGGTGGGTACGTCGCCGCCGGGGTACTGCTCCTCGTCTCCTTCGTCCTGGACTGCACCGACGGGCAGCTCGCCCGCTACTCGCTCCAGTACTCCACGATGGGCGCCTGGCTCGACGCGACCTTCGACCGCGCGAAGGAGTACGCCTTCTACGCGGGCCTGGCGCTGGGCGCCGCCCGCAACGGCGACGACGTGTGGGCCCTCGCGCTCGGCGCGATGATCCTCATGACCTGCCGGCACGTCGTGGACTTCGCCTTCAACGAGGCCAACCACGACGCCGCGGCCAACACGAGCCCGACGGCCGCGCTCTCCGACCGCCTCGACAGCGTCGGCTGGACGGTCTGGGTGCGACGGATGATCATCCTCCCGATCGGTGAGCGCTGGGCGATGATCGCCGTGCTGACCGCCACGACCAGCCCCAGGATCGTCTTCTACGCCCTCCTCGTCGGCTGCGCGTTCGGCGCGCTCTACACCACCGCCGGCCGCGTCCTGCGCTCGCTGACCCGCAGGGCCGAGAGGACCGACCGCGCCGCCCGGGCCCTGGCCGACCTCGCCGACTCCGGCCCGCTCGCCGACCTCGTGGCCCGCTCCGTCGGCCGCAAGGCCCCCGGCGCCGGCCTCGTCGCCGCCGTGATCGGCGCGGTCGCCCTGCTGTGGACGGCCTCGACCCAGCCCTTCGGCGCCCGCCAGACCGTGATCGCCGCAGTCATCTACACGGTGCTCGCCGGAGTGGCCGTCGCCCGCCCCCTCAAGGGCGCCCTCGACTGGCTCGTCCCGCCCGTCTTCCGGGCCGCCGAGTACACGACCGTGCTCGTCCTCGCCGTCAAGGCCGACGTCCCCGGAACGCTTCCGGCGGCATTCGGACTGGTCGCGGCGGTCGCCTACCATCACTACGACACGGTGTACCGCATCCGCGGTGGCACCGGCGCGCCCCCGCACTGGCTGGTGCGGACGACCGGCGGTCACGAAGGCCGGGTGCTCCTCACCGCCGTCCTGGCCGCCGTGCTGGCGACGCGCGCCGCGGACTTCCCCGTCGCGCTCACGGCCCTGGCCGTGGCCGTGGCACTCGTGGTGCTCGTGGAGAGCATCCGCTTCTGGGTCTCCTCCGGGGCACCCGCCGTACACGACGAAGGAGAACCAGCATGATCGGCCTTGTACTCGCTGCCGGTGCCGGACGCCGCCTGCGTCCCTACACCGACACCCTGCCCAAGGCCCTCGTGCCCGTCGGCCCCGAAGGCGACGAGGAGAGCCTCACCGTCCTCGACCTGACCCTGGGCAACTTCGCCGAGGTCGGGCTGACCGAGGTCGCCATCGTGGTCGGCTACCGCAAGGAAGCCGTGTACGAGCGCCGCGAGGCCCTGGAGGCCAAGTACGGCGTCAAGATCACGCTGATCGACAACGACAAGGCCGAGGAGTGGAACAACGCCTACTCCCTGTGGTGCGCGCGTGACGTCCTCAAGCAGGGCGTGATCCTCGCCAACGGCGACACCGTCCACCCGGTCTCCGTCGAGCGGACCCTGCTGGCCGCCCGCGGCAAGGGGCAGCAGATCATCCTCGCCCTCGACACGGTCAAGAACCTGGCCGACGAGGAGATGAAGGTCATCACGGCCGACGGCGAGGGCGTCCGGAAGATCACCAAGCTGATGGACCCGGCCACGGCGACGGGCGAGTACATCGGCGTCACCCTCATCGAGCCCGAGGCCGCCGAGGCGCTGGCCGAGGCCCTCAAGACCACCTTCGAGCGCGACCCCGACCTCTACTACGAGGACGGCTACCAGCAGCTCGTCAACGACGGTTTCACCATCGACGTGGCCCCCATCGGTGACGTCAGGTGGGTCGAGATCGACAACCACGACGACCTCGCCAAGGGCCGGACCATCGCATGCCAGTACTGACGCGGCTGATCCCCTCGCCCGTCGTCGTCGACATCAGCCGCGGGGCGATGGACGATCTGGCCGGCCTCCTGGCCGACCAGCGCATCTCCGCCTCCGGCAAGCTCGCCATCGCGATCAGCGGCGGCTCCGGCGTGGCGCTGCGCACCAAGCTGGAGCCCGTCCTGCCGCATGCCGACTGGTACTCGGTCGTGGACGGGACCATCGATTCCGCGGTGAAGCTGGCCGACGACATAAAGGGTCGCCGCTACGACGCCGTCGTGGGCCTGGGCGGCGGAAAGATCATCGACGTCGCGAAGTACGCCGCGGCGCGGGTCGGGCTGCCCATGGTGGCCGTCGCCACCAACCTCTCCCACGACGGCATCTGCTCCCCGGTGTCCATCCTGGACAACGACAACGGCCGCGGCTCCTACGGGGTGCCCACCCCGATCGCGATGGTCATCGACCTCGACGTGATCAAGGAGGCGCCCGTCCGGTTCATCCGCGCCGGCGTCGGCGACGTGATCTCCAACATCTCCGCCATCGCCGACTGGGAGCTGTCGCACCGGATCACCGGCGAGGCCGTCGACGGCCTCGCCGCCGCCATGGCGCGCACCGCCGGCGAGTCCGTGCTGCGCCACCCCGGGGACTGCGGCGACGACGAGTTCCTCACCGTGCTCTCCGAGGCCCTGGTGCTCTCCGGCATCGCCATGTCGATCAGCGGCGACAGCCGCCCGTCCTCCGGCGCCTGCCACGAGATCAGCCACGCCTTCGACCTGCTCTACCCCGGCCGCTCCGCGCTCCACGGCGAGCAGGTCGGCATCGGCGCCGCCTTCGCGATGCACCTGCGGGGGGCCGGGGAACAGGCCGGGCTCTTCGTGGAGGTGCTGCGCCGCCACGGCCTGCCGACCGTGCCCGAGGAGATCGGGTTCAGCGAGGACGAGTTCGTCGCGGCCGTCGAGTACGCCCCCCAGACCCGCCCGGGACGCTTCACCATCCTGGAGCACCTCAACCTGTCCGCCGCCGAGATCAGGGACGCTTACGCCGACTATGCCAAGACCATCCGTAGCTGAACTCCGGCCCGTCGTGCACCCGGCGGGCGTCAAGGACCGGCGCAGTGGCGAGCACTGGGGCGGTCGCCTCTACATGCGCGAGATCTCCCTGCGCATCACCCGCGTCCTGGTCACCACCAAGATCACGCCGAACCAGCTGACCTACGTGATGACCCTCGCCGGCGTCCTGGCCGCACCGGCCCTGCTGGTGCCCGGCGTCTGGGGCGCCGTCCTCGGCGTCGTCGCCGTCCAGCTGTACCTGCTCCTCGACTGCGTCGACGGGGAGGTGGCCCGCTGGAAGCAGCAGTTCTCGCTCTCCGGGGTCTACCTGGACCGGGTCGGCGCCTACCTCTGTGACGCGGCGGTCCTGGTCGGCTTCGGCCTGCGCGCCGCCGACCTGTGGGGGAGCGGCCGGATCGACTGGCTGTGGGCCTTCCTCGGCACCCTCGCGGCGCTCGGGGCGATCCTGATCAAGGCCGAGACCGACCTGGTCGGGGTCGCCCGGCACCAGGGCGGTCTCCCGCCGGTGCGGGAGGCCGCCGCCGAGCCGCGCTCCTCCGGTGTGGCCCTGGCCCGCCGGGCCGCCGCCGCGCTGAAGTTCCACCGGCTCGTCCTCGGCATCGAGGCGTCCCTGCTGATCCTGCTGCTGGCCGTGCTGGACCAGGTCCGCGGCGACCTGTTCTACTCGCGGCTCGGCGTCGCGGTGCTGGCCGGCATCGCCCTGCTCCAGACCGTGCTGCACCTGGTGTCGGTCCTCGCGTCGAGCAGGCTGCGGTGAGTGCCCCGATGCGGCTCGGCGCCGTCGTCATCACCATGGGCAACCGGCCCGCCGAGCTCAAGGCGCTCCTCGACTCCGTGGCCCGGCAGGAGGGCGACCCCATCGAGGTCGTCGTCGTCGGCCAAGGGGTCGAGCTCCCCGGGCTCGCCGACCCGTCGGCGGGCATCCGTACCGTCGAGTTGCCCGAGAACCTCGGCATCCCGGGCGGGCGCAACGTCGGCATCGAGGCTTTCGGCCCCGGCGGCCGAGACGTGGACGCCCTGCTCTTCCTGGACGACGACGGGCTGTTGGAGCGGACCGACACCGCCGAACTGTGCCGGCGGGCGTTCGCCGAGGACCCCCGGCTGGGGATCGTCAGCTTCCGGATCGCCGACCCGGACACGGGCGAGACACAGCGCCGCCACGTACCGCGGCTGCGCGCCTCGGACCCCCTGCGCTCGTCCCGGGTGACGACCTTCCTGGGCGGCGCCAACGCCGTCCGCACCAAGGTCTTCGAGCAGGTCGGCGTTCTGCCGGGGGAGTTCTTCTACGCCCACGAGGAGACCGACCTGGCCTGGCGGGCGCTCGACGCCGGGTGGCTGATCGACTACCGCGCGGACATGGTGCTGCTGCACCCGACGACGGCCCCCTCCCGGCACGCCGTCTACCACCGTATGGTGGCCCGTAACCGGGTGTGGCTCGCCCGCCGCAACCTGCCCGCGCCCCTGGTGCCGGTGTACCTGGGCGTCTGGCTGGCCCTCACCCTCGTGCGCAAGCCCTCCGCCCCGGCCCTCAAAGCCTGGTTCGGCGGGTTCAAGGAGGGCTGGACCGTTCCCTGCGGTCGCCGCCGCCCGATGAAGTGGCGTACGGTCTGGCGGTTGACCCGGCTGGGCCGACCACCTGTCATCTGACAAGCTCGGGTCTGGGAGCATGGGCCCGATCACCGGGCCCGCGCCCCAGGGTCCGATGCCCCCTTCTGCCGCATCTTGAAGACGGAAAGTTTCAACTTGTGAGTGACACAACCCACGACGGCGCCCTCGCCACGAGCAAGCCGCCGTCCGAAGACGCGGGTCTCGCCCCCGCCGAGCTCGCCAGGAAGTACGGCCTGTCGGTCAGCGGCGCCCGGCCCAGCCTGGGCGGGTACGTGCGCGAGCTCTGGGGGCGGCGCCACTTCATCATGGCTTTCTCCCGGGCGAAGCTCGTCGCGCAGTACAGCGAGGCGAAGCTCGGCCAGATCTGGCAGGTGGCGACCCCCCTGCTGAACGCCCTGGTGTACTACCTGATCTTCGGCCTGATCCTGAACGCGGGACGCGGCATGCCGAAGGGCGCGTACATCCCGTTCCTGGTGATCGGCATCTTCGTCTTCTCGTTCACCCAGAGCTCGCTGATGGCGGGTGTCAGGGCGATCCCGGGCAACCTCGGCCTGGTCCGCGCCCTGCACTTCCCGCGCGCCTCGCTGCCGATCTCCTTCTCGCTGCAGCAGCTCGGGCAGCTGCTGTACTCGATGATCGTGGTGTTCGTCGTCGTGCTCGCCTTCGGGAACCACCCTCGGCTGTCCTGGCTGCTGGTCATCCCGACGCTGGCACTGCAGTTCGTCTTCAACACCGGCCTCGCGCTGATCTTCGGTCGGATGGGGTCCAAGACCCCCGACCTCGCGCAGCTCATGCCGTTCATCACCCGCACGTGGATGTACGCCTCGGGCGTCATGTTCTCGATCGGCGAGATGCTCAAGGGCAGGCCGCACTGGATCGCGGACGTGCTCCAGTGGAACCCCGCGGCGATCTACATGGACCTGATCCGCTTCGCGCTCATCGACAGCTACGGTCCGCACCACCTGCCGCCGCACGTCTGGGCCTTCGCGGTGGGCTGGGCCGTCGTCATCGGCCTGGGTGGTTTCGTGTACTTCTGGAAGGCTGAGGAGCGTTACGGCCGTGGCTGAGAACAACAGGGGCGCCGTCCCCACCGTCATCGCCGACGACGTCCACATCGTCTACCGCGTCAACACCGGCAGCGCCGGCAAGGGCAGCGCCACCGCGGCGCTCAGCAAGATCATGCGCCGCGGCAAGGGAGACTCCCCGGGCGTCCGTCGGGTGCACGCCGTACGCGGTGTCTCCTTCACCGCCTACCGCGGCGAGGCCATCGGCCTCATCGGCTCCAACGGCTCGGGGAAGTCGACGCTGCTGCGCGCCATCGCGGGCCTGCTGCCCTGCGAGTCCGGCCGGGTCTACACCGACGGCCAGCCGTCGCTGCTGGGCGTCAACGCGGCGCTGATGAACGACCTGACCGGCGAGCGCAACGTGGTGCTCGGCGGACTCGCGATGGGCATGACGCGCGAGCAGATCCAGGAGCGCTACGACGACATCGTCGACTTCTCGGGCATCAACGAGAAGGGCGACTTCATCTCGCTGCCGATGCGCACCTACTCCTCCGGCATGGCCGCGCGCCTGCGTTTCTCCATCGCCGCCGCCAAGGACCACGACGTCCTGATGATCGACGAGGCGTTGGCGACCGGTGACCGGAAGTTCCAGGTGCGTTCCGAGGCCCGCATCCGCGAGCTGCGCGAGAAGGCCGGCACGGTCTTCCTCGTGAGCCACAACAACAAGTCCATCCGCGATACCTGTGACCGGGTGCTGTGGCTGGAGAAGGGCGAACTCCTGATGGACGGGCCCACCGAGGAAGTCGTCTCGGCGTACGAGAAGGCCACCAGCCACTGACGGCGCACCCCGTGTGACGGCCTGAGGCCCCTGCCGTTCCACGCGGTGGGGGCCTCGGCGTGAGGCGTGTATTCCGGTCCTCGACATTACCTCTCGGACGAATACCCGATAGGCCCTCGCGGCGTTGTACAGCGTAAGCTGGACCGGTTCTCCAATCGCGCCAAGAGGGGACGTTTCCCCGCAGTCGAAAAAGCCGGGGGTACCCCCGGGTAAAGTCCGGCGGCGTGTCCGAAATAGGATGACTTGGGTCGGCAGTGTAGAACGGGAGATGTGACGGCAATGGCTATGGGAATTCTCCGGCCCACAGGGACGGCGGCCGTCCCCGCCCCGGGCGGCGGGCGGTGACCCCGGGGCACGACACCCGACCCGGGCGGCGCACGGCCCCCACAGCCTCCGAGGCCCACGCGCGCGCCACCCTCGGCAAGGCCCGGACGGAGAACTTCCCCGTCGCCCCCGCCTTCCTCCCGCGCGCCTGGCGCACGGGCCTGATGGCGGTCTACGGGTACGCCCGGCTGGTCGACGACATCGGCGACGGCGACCTCGCCCCCGGCGGACGCGACGCCGTACTGCTGGGTCTCGACCCGGCCGCCACCGACGACCGGCTCGCCATGCTGGACGCCTTCGAAACCGACCTCAAGCGCGTCTTCGGCGCCGCCGACGGCCCCCCGCGCCACCCGCTCCTCCAGGACCTGAGGCCCGTGGTCCGCGCCCACGGCCTCACGCCCGAACCCTTCCTCGGCCTCATCGAGGCCAACCGCCAGGACCAGCGGATCTCGCGCTACGACACCTACGAGGACCTCGTCGCGTACTGCGAGCTGTCCGCCAACCCGGTCGGCCGGCTCGTCCTCTCCCTCACCGGTACCGGCACCCCCCAGCGGGTCCGCCACTCCGACGCGATCTGCACCGCCCTGCAGATCGCCGAGCACCTCCAGGACGTCACCGAAGACCTCGGCCGCGACCGGATCTACCTCCCCGGCCGGGACATGCGCCGCTTCCACGTCGATGAGACCGACCTCAAAGCGCCCACCGCCGGAGCGTCCGTGCGCTCCCTGATCGCATTCGAAACCGAACGCGCCCGCGCGCTGCTGGACGAGGGCGCCCCGCTCGTCGGCAGCGTGCGCGGCAGGCTCCGGCTGCTGCTCGCGGGTTTCGTGGGAGGGGGGCGTGCCGCCCTGAACGCCATCGCGGCCGCCGGCTTCGACGTGGCCCCCGGCCCGCCCAAGCCCACCAGGAGCGGCCTGCTCCGCGAGGTGGCCGCCGTCCTGCGCACAGCGCCGAGAAAGGGGTGAGCCCGAACGTGGAGGGCCCCACACACGCGTCCGCACCGTCCACACCGACCGTGCTGTCCGCACCGATTTCCGCGGCCTACAGCTACTGCGAGGCCGTCACCGGCGCCCAGGCGCGCAACTTCGCGTACGGCATCCGCCTGCTGCCCACGGACAAGCGGCAGGCGATGTCCGCGCTGTACGCCTTCTCCCGCCGCGTCGACGACATCGGCGACGGCACGCTGCCCGCCGACGCCAAGCTCGCCCGGCTGGAGGAGACCCGCGGCCTGCTCGGGCGGATCCGCGCCGAGGAGATCGACGAGGACGACACCGACCCGGTCGCCGTCGCCCTCGCCCACGCCGCCCGCCGCTTCCCGATCCCCCTCGGCGGCCTCGACGAACTCATCGACGGGGTCCTGATGGACGTCCGCGGCCAGACCTACGAGACCTGGGACGACCTCAAGGTCTATTGCCGCTGCGTGGCCGGCGCCATCGGACGGCTCTCCCTCGGCGTGTTCGGCACGGCCCCCGGCGCCGCCGACGCGGCCCGCGCCCCCGAGTACGCCGACACCCTCGGCCTCGCGCTGCAACTCACCAACATCCTCCGCGACGTTCGCGAGGACGCCGGCAACGGACGCACCTATCTGCCCGCCGAGGACCTCGCCAAGTTCGGCTGCGCCGACGGTTTCCACGCCGACCGGGCGCCCGCCGGCGCCGACTTCGCCGGACTCGTCCACCACGAAGTCCGCCGCGCCCGCGCACTGTTCGTCGAGGGGTACCGGCTGCTGCCCATGCTCGACCGGCGCAGCGGCGCCTGTGTCGCCGCCATGGCCGGCATCTACCGGCGCCTCCTGGACCGCATCGAACGCGAACCCGAGGCCGTCCTGCGCGGACGCGTCTCGCTGCCGACCCACGAGAAGGCGTACGTCGCGGTCCGCGGCCTCTCCGGCCTCGACGCGCGGACCATCTCCCGCCAGAGCACCAGGAGGCGGAGCTGATGGCCGCCGGAGCAACCCCCTGCGACGCCCCCGCGTCCCTCGGGGCGACAAGGGAGCGCGCATGACCTCGAACCACGCGGTGGTCATCGGCGGTGGCCTCGCCGGGGTCACCGCCGCCCTCGAACTCGCCGACGCCGGACTGCGGGTGACCCTCCTGGAGAGCCGGCCCCGCCTCGGCGGCCTCGCCTTCTCCTTCAAACGCGGCGACCTCACCGTCGACAACGGCCAGCACGTCTACCTCCGCTGCTGCACCGCCTACCGCTGGTTCCTCGACCGGGTCGGCGGCGCCGCCCTCGCGCCGTTGCAGGAGCGACTCGACGTCCCCGTGCTCGACGTCGCCCACCCCGGAGGCCCGCGCCTGGGCCGACTGCGCCGCAGCGCCCTGCCCGTACCCCTGCACCTGGCCTCCTCCCTGGCGCGCTACCCGCACCTGTCCCTCGCCGAACGGGCGTCCGTCGGGCGCGCCGCCCTCGCGCTGCGCCGCCTCGACCCCGCCGACCCGGCGCTGGACGGCCTGGACTTCGCGACCTGGCTGGGCCGCTACGGCCAGTCCCCGCGCGCCATCGAGGCGTTGTGGGACCTCGTCGGCATCGCCACCCTCAACGCCACCGCCGACCAGTCCTCGCTGGGCCTGGCCGCCATGGTCTTCAAGACCGGCCTGCTCTCGGAGAACGGCGCCGCCGACATCGGTTGGGCCAAGGTCCCGCTGGGCGAACTCCACGACACCCTCGCCCG
This sequence comes from Streptomyces sp. NPDC058279, assembly GCF_042881255.1. Lineage (NCBI taxonomy): Bacteria > Bacillati > Actinomycetota > Actinomycetes > Kitasatosporales > Streptomycetaceae > Streptomyces > Streptomyces sp. NPDC058279. The sequence goes on from NZ_JBHVYA010000005.1 coordinate 244,940, forward strand.
CAAGGAACTCGACGCCGCCGGAGTCCGCACCGAACTGCGCGCCCGGGTCACCGACATCACCCGCTCCGAGGACGGGAACTGGCGGGTGGACACCGAGACCGAGACCCTGGACGCCGCCACGGTCGTCCTCGCCGTCCCGCAGCGCGAGGCCCACGGCCTGCTGCCGCCCGGCGCCCTGGCCGACCCCGACAAGCTCCTCGACATCGGCACCGCCCCCATCCTCAACGTCCACGTCGTCTACGACCGCAAGGTGCTCAAGCGGCCCTTCTTCGCCGCGCTCGGCTCCCCGGTCCAGTGGGTCTTCGACCGCACCGACGCCTCCGGACTCACCGACGGCGGCCAGTACCTGGCCCTGTCCCAGTCCGTCGCCCAACAGGACATCGACGAGCCCGTCTCCGTCCTGCGGACCAAGTACCTCCCCGAACTGGAACGGCTGCTGCCGGCCGCACGCGGCGCCAAGGTGAAGGACTTCTTCGTCACCCGCGAACGCACCGCCACCTTCGCCCCCACCCCCGGCGTCGGCCGGCTGCGCCCCGGCTTCCGGACCGACACGCCGGGGCTGTTTCTCGCCGGTGCGTGGACCGCCACCGGTTGGCCCGCGACCATGGAGAGCGCCGTCCGCAGCGGACTGGGCGCGGCACACGCCGCACTCGCCGCGCTCGGCCGCCACCGCGAACACCCCCTGCAAGAGGCGGCATGACCACCACCAGCACCAGCGGCACACCCGCTCCACGCTCAGCAGCACGTACAGGAACCAGAGGAGAGCCAGTGAACCCGGGGAATCCGGCTGTCGAGAACACCGGCGCCAGTGTGGGCGCGGCCGGTGGAGAGGCAGCGGACACGCTCGCCCTCCTGGAACGCGGCCGCACGCTGTCCACCCCCGTGCTCCGCGCCGCCGTGGACCGGCTCGCGGCGCCCATGGACACCGTCGCCGCCTACCACTTCGGCTGGATCGACGCGCAGGGCAACCCCGCCGACGGCGACCAGGGCAAGGCCGTGCGCCCCGCCCTCGCGCTGCTCTCCGCCGAAGCCGCGGGCGTCCCGGCCGAGGTCGGCGTCCCGGGCGCCGTCGCCGTCGAACTCGTCCACAACTTCTCCCTGCTGCACGACGACCTGATGGACGGCGACGAGCAGCGCCGCCACCGCGACACGGTGTGGAAGGTGCACGGTCCGGCGCAGGCCATCCTCGTCGGCGACGCGCTCTTCGCCCTCGCCAACGAGGTCCTGCTGGAATTGGGCACCGTCGAGGCGGGCCGTGCGGCGCGCCGACTGACCACCGCCACCCGCAAGCTCATCGACGGGCAGGCGCAGGACATCTCCTACGAGCACCGCGAGCGCGTCAGCGTCGAGGAGTGCCTGGAGATGGAGGGCAACAAGACCGGCGCCCTGCTCGCCTGCGCGGTCTCCATCGGCGCCGTCCTCGGCGGCGCGGACGACCGGACCGCCGACAAGCTGGAGGAGTACGGGTACCACCTCGGCCTCGCCTTCCAGGCCGTCGACGACCTCCTCGGCATCTGGGGCGACCCGGAGGCCACCGGCAAGCAGACCTGGAGCGACCTGCGCCAGCGCAAGAAGTCCCTGCCGGTCGTCGCCGCCCTCGCGGCGGGCGGACCCGCCTGCGAGGAACTGGCCCGGCTGCTGGCCGCCGACGCCAAGAGCAACGACTTCGAGAACTTCTCGGAAGCGGAGTTCGCCGCCCGAGCCGCCCTCATCGAGGAGGCCGGCGGACGCCAGTGGACCGCCGACGAGGCCCGCCGCCAGCACACGGTGGCGATCCGCGCGCTCGACGACGTCGACATGCCGCAGCGGGTGCGCGACCAACTCGTCGCCCTCGCCGACTTCGTCGTCGTGCGCAAGAGGTGATTATCGTCCGGGCGCGGATATGAATCATGAGTCGCCGGCCGGCGCCGCCCACCCACTCGGCACCGCCTAGGCGTGCACCGGCCGACGGCAGACCCCAGCACAGCAGAGACCACTGCACGAAGGGGAAGCCATGACAGCGACGACCGACGGCGGCGGAACCCCGGGCGCGGGGCCCGCGCGCGAGCCGGCCGCCACCCCGGGCCCGTTGCCCGGGGTCCGGGACGCCACCGAGCGCGCCACCCGCCACCTGCTCGACTCGCAGGACCCGGCCGGCTGGTGGAAGGGCGACCTGGAGACCAACGTCACCATGGACGCCGAGGACCTGCTGCTGCGGCAGTTCCTCGGCATCCGGGACGAGGCCACCACGCGGGCCGCCGCCCAATTCATCCGGGGTGGGCAACGCGAGGACGGCACCTGGGCCACCTTCCACGGCGGACCGCCCGAACTCTCCGCCACCGTCGAGGCGTACGTGGCGCTGCGGCTGGCCGGGGACCCGCCCGACGCCCCGCACATGGCGCGCGCCTCGGCCTGGGTCCGGGCCCACGGGGGGATCGCCGCGGCCCGGGTCTTCACCCGGATCTGGCTGGCCCTGTTCGGCTGGTGGAAGTGGGAGCACCTGCCCGAACTCCCGCCCGAACTGATCTTCCTGCCCCGCTGGGTGCCCCTCAACATCTACGACTTCGGCTGCTGGGCCCGCCAGACCATCGTCCCGCTCACCGTGGTCTCCGCCCTGCGCCCGGTCCGTCCGGCGCCGTTCGCGCTGGACGAGCTGCACACCGACGCGCGCCACCCGAATCCGGTCAAACCCCTCGCCGCGGTGACGAGTTGGGACGGGGTCTTCCAGCGCATGGACAAGGCCCTGCACCTCTACCGGCGCTTCGCCCCGCGCCGGCTGCGCAAGGCCGCCATGGACACCGCCGCCCGTTGGATCATCGAGCGCCAGGAGAACGACGGCTGTTGGGGCGGGATCCAGCCGCCGGCCGTCTACTCCGTCATCGCGCTGCACCTGCTCGGGTACGACCTCGGCCACCCCGTGATGCGGGCCGGTCTGGAATCCCTCGACCGGTTCGCCGTCTGGCGCGAGGACGGCTCCCGGATGATCGAGGCGTGCCAGTCGCCGGTCTGGGACACCTGCCTCGCCGCCATCGCCCTGGCCGACGCGGGAGTCCCGACCGACCACCCGGCGCTCCTCAAGGCCGCGGACTGGATGCTCGGGGAGGAGATCACCCGGAGCGGCGACTGGGCCGTGCGACGTCCCGGACTCGCCCCCGGCGGCTGGGCGTTCGAGTTCCACAACGACACCTACCCCGACATCGACGACACCGCCGAGGTGGTCCTGGCCCTGCGCCGGATCGCCCACCCCGAACCGGGGAGGGTCGAGGCCGCCATCGCCCGCGGGGTGTCCTGGAACCTCGGCATGCAGTCGAGGAACGGCGCCTGGGGCGCCTTCGACGCCGACAACACCAGCCCGTTCCCCAACCGGCTGCCCTTCTGCGACTTCGGCGAGGTCATCGACCCTCCCTCGGCCGACGTCACCGCCCACGTCGTCGAGATGCTGGCCGTCGAGGGCAAGGCGGGCGACCCCCGGACCCGGCGCGGCATCGACTGGCTGCTGGCCGAACAGGAGCCCGGTGGCGCCTGGTTCGGCCGCTGGGGCACCAACTACGTCTACGGCACCGGCTCGGTGGTCCCGGCCCTCACCGCCGCGGGGCTGCCGACCGGGCACCCCGCGATCCGACGCGCCGTGGCCTGGTTGGAGTCCGTACAGAACGAGGACGGGGGGTGGGGGGAGGACCAGCGGTCCTACAAGGACCCGGCCTGGGCGGGGAAGGGCGCGTCCACGCCCTCCCAGACCGCCTGGGCGCTCATGGCCCTGCTGTCGGCCGGTGAACGCGAGGGCAAGGCCGTGGAACGCGGCATCGCCCACCTCGTGCACACCCAGCGCGAGGACGGCTCCTGGGACGAGCCGTACTTCACCGGCACCGGCTTTCCCTGGGACTTCTCCATCAACTACCACCTGTACCGGCAGGTGTTCCCGCTGACCGCGCTCGGCCGCTACCTGTACGGGGAACCGTTCGGCCCCGACGGCAGGACGCGGCCCCTGGCCGGGGCCACCGTGCGCCCCGCCCGGCAGAGCGCGGTGCGGCTCACCGGACAGGCCACCGTGCCCGCCGGTCAGGCCACGGTGCCCGCCGGTCAGGCGACAGTGCGGCACACGAACGAGACCCCGGTCAGGCCCGCGCACGAGGTCCCCGCGCACGAGACCGCGGCGACATCCGCGGGCGAGGCCGTGGCGGACCCCGTGCGCGAGGCCACGGCGATCCTGGCCGAGGAGGCGTGATGGGCGACCGCGCCGACCCCGGCGCCGTACCGCTGCTGATCGCCTGCGCCCTGCGCATCGAACGGCTCGCCCTGCGCAGCGGCGGCGACCGCGGCTCGCCGCGCGCGTACGCCGTCCTGCGCACCGGCATGGGCCCGCGCGCCGCCGACCGCGCCGTCTCCCGGGCACTCGCCCCGACCGACATGGCCGGCGCCGCCGTCCTCGCCACCGGCTTCTGCGCCGGCCTCGCCCCCGGCATGAATCCGGGCGACCTGGTCGTCGCCGAGGAGACCCGGGACCCCCGCGGCACCGTCGTCTGCGCCGGCGCCCCCCTGCTCGCCGAGGCACTGGCCCGGGCCCTTCCCGGCCGGACCGTGCACACCGGTGCACTGACCGGATCCGACCACGTCGTACGGGGCCAGGAGCGCGCCCGGCTGCGCGCCACCGGCGCCATCGCCGTCGACATGGAATCCGCGGCCACCCTGTGGACCGCCACCAGCGGCGCGAGCCGTCCGGTTGCGGCCGTCCGGGTGATCGTGGACGCTCCGGAGCATGAGCTCGTCCGAATCGGCACGGTTCGCGGAGGAATATCGGCCTTCCGCGTATTGCGTGCCGTACTGCCCGCGTTTTATGACTGGCACCGTTCTTTGCCGCTCCCCAGGAGGTGAGCCAGATGGCCATGCCGTTGCGACAGTCCATCAGGGTCGGGACCTATCTTCTCGAACAGAAGCTCCGCAAGCGGGAGAAGTTCCCGCTGATCGTCGAGCTCGAACCGCTCTACGCCTGCAACCTGGCCTGCGAGGGCTGTGGGAAGATCCAGCACCCGGCGGGGGTGCTCAAGCAGCGCATGCCCGTCGCCCAGGCCGTCGGCGCCGTGCTGGAGTCCGGGGCTCCCATGGTGTCCATCGCCGGTGGCGAGCCCCTGATGCACCCCCAGATCCATGAGATCGTGCGCCAGTTGGTGGCCCGCAGGAAGTACGTCTTCCTCTGCACCAACGCGATGCTGCTCCGCAAGAAGATCGAGAACTTCACCCCCTCCCCGTACTTCGCCTTCGCGGTGCACATCGACGGGCTGCGTGAGCGGCACGACGAGTCCGTGGCCAAGGAAGGCGTCTTCGACGAGGCGGTGGCCGCCATGAAGGAGGCCAAGAGGCGTGGCTTCCGGGTCACCACGAACTCCACCTTCTTCAACACCGACACCCCGCAGACGATCATCGAGGTGTTGAACTACCTCAACGACGACCTCAAGGTCGACGAAATGATGATCTCGCCCGCCTACGCCTACGAAAAGGCCCCCGACCAGGAACACTTCCTGGGCGTCGAACAGACCAGGGAACTCTTCAAGAAGGCATTCGCAGGCGGCAACCGGCGGCGCTGGCGGCTCAACCACTCGCCGCTCTTCCTGGACTTCCTGGAAGGCAAGGCCGATTTCCCCTGCACCGCCTGGGCCATTCCGAATTACTCGCTCTTCGGCTGGCAGCGCCCCTGCTACCTGATGAGCGACGGATACGTCCCGACGTACCGGGAACTGATCAACGACACCGACTGGAGCAAGTACGGTCGCGGAAAGGACCCCCGCTGCGCGAACTGCATGGCGCACTGCGGGTACGAGCCGACCGCCGTCCTCGCCACGATGGGCTCCCTCAAGGAGTCCCTGCGCGCGGCCAGGGAGACGATCGGCGGCAACCGCGGCACGTCGGCATGACGTCCGCGACCGGCGGGGGCAAGGGCTTCGACCTCGGGGCCCTGCTCGCGGAACGCGGTGCCGAGCGGTACGAGCTGCACGCCCGGCACCTCAACCACCAGCTGCCCCGGATGCTGCGCACCATCGGCTTCGACAAGGTCTACGAGCGGGCCGAAGGCGCCCACTTCTGGGACGCCGAGGGCAACGACTACCTCGACATGCTCGCCGGGTTCGGCGTGATGGGCCTCGGCCGGCACCACCCGGTGGTCCGCCGGGCGCTGCACGACGTCCTGGACGCCCAGCTCGCCGACCTCACGCGCTTCGACTGCCAGCCCCTGCCCGGCCTGCTCGCCGAGAAGCTGCTCTCCCACAGCCCCCACCTGGACCGGGTCTTCTTCGGCAACAGCGGCACGGAAGCGGTGGAGACGGCCCTCAAGTTCGCCCGGTACGCCACCGGACGCCCCAGGGTCCTCTACTGCGACCACGCCTTCCACGGCCTGACCACCGGCTCCCTCTCGGTCAACGGGGAGGGCGGCTTCCGCGACGGCTTCGCGCCCCTCCTCCCCGACACGAAGATCGCGCTCGGCGACCTGGCCGCGCTGGAGCGGGAACTGAAACGCGGCGACGTGGCCGCGTTTGTCGTGGAACCAGTCCAGGGCAAGGGGGTCCTCGCGCCCCCACCCGGTTTCCTGCTCGCCGCGCAGGACCTGTTGCGCCGCCACAAGGCGTTGCTGATCGCCGACGAGGTGCAGACCGGCCTCGGACGTACCGGTGATTTCTACGCGTACCAGAACGAACCGGGAGTGGAACCTGACCTGGTGTGCGTGGCCAAGGCCCTCTCCGGGGGCTACGTACCGGTCGGGGCGACCCTCGGCAAGGATTGGATCTTCAAGAAGGTCTACTCCTCCATGGACCGGGTGCTGGTGCACTCCGCCAGCTTCGGATCCAACGCCCAGGCGATGGCGGCGGGGCTGGCCGTGCTCAGCGTCATGGAGGACGAGGGGATCGTGGCCCGTGCCCGGGCGACGGGCGACCTGCTGCGCGGCCGGCTCGCGGCGCTGGTGGACGAGTACGAGCTGCTGCACGAGGTGCGCGGCCGCGGGCTGATGATCGGCATCGAGTTCGGCCGGCCGTCCTCGCTCGGGCTGCGCAGCCGTTGGACGATGCTCCAGGCGGCCCGCAAGGGGCTCTTCGCGCAGATGGTCGTGGTGCCGCTGCTCCAGAAGCACCGGATCCTCACCCAGGTCTCCGGGGACCACCTGGAGGTCATCAAACTGATCCCGCCGCTGATCATCGACGAGCAGGACGTGGACCGGTTCGTCGGCGCCTTCCGCGAGGTCATGGACGAGGCGCACGGCGGTGGCGCCCTGATGTGGGACTTCGGCAGGACGCTGGTGAAGCAGGCCGTCGGCAACCGCTGACGGCCCGCCCGGCAGTCGCGTCAGTCGAGGAGCCGGTCCCTGAGCCGGCCGAGGGTCGCGGGCGTGAGTCCGAGTCCCTCGGCCAGGTAGGGCTCCACCCCGCCCCAGGTCTCGTCGATCGTCTCGAAGGCCGCGGTCACGAACTCGGCGCGGGCGTCGAAGAGCGGAGCCAACAGCTCCATCACCTCGGGGGAGCGCGCGTCGGCGGAGTCGTCGCCGCGGCGCACCCGGTAGCGGTTGTGCGGGGCGTTCGACTCCAGGTAGTCCGCCACGATCGCCTCGCGCTCGACGCCGAGGGCGAGGAGCGTGACGGCGATCGACAGTCCCGCCCGGTCCTTGCCGGCCGCGCAGTGCATCAGGGCGGGCACGCTGTCCTCGGCGAGCGCGTGTACGACCCGGCTGTGCTCGGCCGTCCGGCCCCTGATGATCGCCCGGTACGAGGTCCGCATCCGGGCGGCGGCCCTGCCCTCGCCCAGGAGCCCCCGGAGCTGACCCAGGTCGCCGTCCCGGACCATGGTCCAGAATTCCCGGCCGTCCGCCGGATCCGTCAGCGGGATGTTCACGTTCCGGACGCCAGGCAGATCGACGTCCGGTCCTTCCAGCGCGTGGTCGGCCCCGTTCCGGAAGTCGAAAACGGTGTGGAGGCCGAGCGAGGACAGGAATTCCACATCGTTTTCGGTGGCATGCGCCAGATGTCCGCTTCGGAAGAGAAGTCCCGACCTGACCCTTCGTCCGTCGGTGGTCGGCAGTCCGCCCACGTCACGGAAATTGCGCACTCCGGACAGTTCGGGCCCGGTGGGTGGGTCGGCGGCTATCTGCTGGGTCACGAGTCGGGTCCTCCGCATCGTCATGGGCCGTCGCGGCCGGGTGGCGGCCGCGACCGTCGGGCCGACGCCACGCTGTCCGAATTAGGTCGGTTGAGAACAACTTGCCGTATCCGGGGGCGAGATCGCGCCGGATCCCGTGAGCCAGATCATACGGTGACCGAGCGTGCCTGATCGCGAAACCCGAATTCCCTTGTCCGGGCGGTTGTTGCGGGGCCGGAATGGACGGAGGGTGACGGGAATTCAGTGGCCTTCTCAAATCTGCTATTCCGTCAGGGAATTCATGGCTTGTTGTGTGTGCCCCCACTCGATTACCTTCGCGATCGATCCGGGTGGACCGCCGAATCCTGCCGCCGCCCGGGAACCGCACCCGACTATTCACGCGCGCGGCAGGAGCGGGGGAACCAGGTAAGCCGCTGTTCCGGATCTTCCCGCCGGAACGGCTCGGGGTGAAGTCGTACACCGCTGCGTACGGCCGGACATCTCCAGTCCGAACCCGACAGCTCACCTCGCAGGCGACGGAGAGGAATTCGTCATGCCCGCACACGGCAAGCACCGCCGCCCGAAGTCCCGTGCCATGTCCCGCGGACTGGCCGCCGCCGGCACCGGTGGCGCCGCCCTGGCGCTCCCGCTGATGGGTGCCGCCGGCGCCCACGCCGCCCCGGCCGCCGCCCCCGCCGCACCGCCCGTCCAGGCCCCGCTGCTCCCGGTTTCCCAGCAGGCCGCGCCCGTCGCGGCCCCGGCGACCGCCCCCGGCGTCTACACCGTCGTCCCCGGCGACTACCTTTCGAAGATCGCCGCCGAACGCCATCTCTCCGGCGGCTGGGAGCGGCTGTACGCCGACAACCGCGAGGCCGTCGGCGCGAATCCCTCCCTCATCCACCCGGGCCTGAAGCTGACCCTCGGCGCCCGCGCGGACCACGACGCGCACGGCGACCACGCCTCCGCCGAGACGGCCTCCCGGGACTCCGGCGCGGCTTCGGCCCCGGCCTCCTCGGACGACTCCTCCACCACGGCTCAGGCACCCTCCGAGCCCGGCTCCGGCAGCGGTTCCGCCGAGGCGCCGCAGGCCGCGCCGTCCGCGCAGGGCTCCGGCTCCGCCGCCGGCACGGTCTCGGCGTCCGGATTCGTCGCCCCGGTCGACGGCGGGACCTCCACCCCGTACAAGCAGGCGGGCAGCATGTGGTCTTCCGGTTACCACACCGGCGTCGACTTCATCGCGAGCACCGGCACCACCGTCAAGGCCGTCGGCGCCGGCACCGTCGTCACGGCCGGCTGGGGCGGCGCGTACGGCAACGAGGTAGTGATCCGGCACGCCGACGGCAAGTACTCCCAGTACGGCCACCTCTCGCAGATCTCCGTCTCGGTCGGCCAGAGCGTCACCGCCGGACAGCGCATCGGACTCTCCGGCGCCACCGGCAACGTGACCGGCCCGCACCTCCACTTCGAGGTCCGCACCGGCCCGGCGTACGGCTCCGACATCGACCCGCTGGCGTACCTGCGCTCCAAGGGCGTCAACGTCTGACGGGCCAGGGCGGGCGCCCGTGGACGCGTGAGGCCGGCACCCCCGAGGTGGTGCCGGCCTCACGCGTTTCTTATTCCTCATGTGCATCGTGGCGTAGATCACGGTCCGTCAAACCCTGCTTACGTTGGCGTAGGTCGCCCGTGGGGGTGAAGGATGTGGTGCTGTGGCAGCGACGACGACGACACTCAAGACCATCGGCTCGTACGCGGCGATCGGGGACAGCTTCACCGAGGGCGTGGGGGACCCGGGACCCGGGGATTCGTACCTGGGCTGGGCGGACCGGCTGGCCGTACTCCTGGCCGACCAGCGGGACGAACACGATTTCCGGTACGCGAACCTGGCCGTCCGGGGGAAGCTCCTCGACCAGATCGTGGCCGTGCAGGTGCCGAGGGCGAAAGCCCTCGCACCCGACCTCGTCACCTTCTGCGCGGGCGGCAACGACATCATCCGCCCGGGAACCGACCCGGACGACGTGGCGGAGCGCTTCGAGGCGGCCGTCGCCGACCTCGCCGGCTCCGTGGGCCGCGTCATGATCACGACCGGCTTCGACACCCGGGGCGTGCCGGTCCTCAAGCACCTCCGGGGCAAGGTGGCGACATACAGCGCGCACGTGCGCGCCATCGCCGACCGGTACGACTGCCCGGTGCTCGACCTCTGGTCCCTCAAGTCCGTGCAGGACAGGCGGGCGTGGGACGCCGACCGGCTGCACCTCTCGCCCGAGGGGCACACCCGGGTGGCGCTGCGCGCGGCCCAGGTCCTCGGCCTGGACGTGCCGGCCGACCCCGACCAGCCGTGGCCGCCGGAGCGACCGCGCGGCTCGGTGGACGTCACGCGGGACAACATCCAGTGGGCGCGCGAGCACCTGGTGCCCTGGATCGGACGGCGGCTGCGCGGCGAGTCCTCCGGGGACCACGTCGAGGCGAAGCGGCCGGACCTGCTGCCGTTGTAGGGCGTACGCGCCGACGGGGGGTCGGGGCGGCGGGGCGGCGCAAGGGGGTCGGGTCGGCGGGAGCGGGGCGGGCGGGGCCGGTGGATCGCGACACGCCGGGGGGCGCGAGCGGAATCCTCGGGGCCCGGTGTGCGTTGGGATGATCGTAGTCACGCACGACCGTCCTGCCCCCATCCTCACAGGAGGCGCCTTGTCCGGCTCCCGTCCCTTGCGTCCGCGGCTGCGTGCCCTGCGACCCGAAGCCTTCGGCGCGGACCCGTCCGGCGCGCGGCTGGAGCGCATCCTGCGCTCGCCCCACTTCGCCGACGGGGTCTTCCAGAACCCGGTGGGGGCCCGGACCAGGCCGTCCGGTTCCATGGCGGAGTTCGCCAAGATCTACTTCCACAAGGAGCAGCGCCTGCGGCGCAGCCCGGGTGCGCCGATCCCGGTCTACCCGACGACGCTGGCCGAGCTGGCCAAGCCGCCGGTGAGCGGGCTACGACTGACCTGGATGGGGCACTCCAGCGTCCTCGCCGAGATCGACGGCCGTCGGGTGCTGTTCGACCCGGTGTGGGGAGAGCGGTGCTCTCCCTTCCCGTTCGCCGGACCGAGGCGGCTGCACCCGGTACCGGTACCGCTGGCCTCGCTGGGCAAGATCGACGTCGTGGTGATCTCGCACGACCACTACGACCACCTGGACCTGCCGACGATCAAGGCGCTCGCCGGCACGGACACGGTGTTCGCCGTCCCGCTCGGCGTCGGAGCCCATCTGGAGCGCTGGGGGGTCCCGGCGGACCGGCTGCGCGAGCTGGACTGGAACGAGAGCACCAAGGTCGCCGGGCTCTCCCTCACCGCCACCCCCGCCCGCCACTTCTGCGGGCGCGGTCTGCGCAACCAGCAGTTCACCCTGTGGGCGTCCTGGGTGGTGGCGGGCGACGCGCACCGGATCTACCACAGCGGCGACACGGGCTACTTCCCGGGCTTCGCGGAGATCGGCGCCGCGCACGGCCCGTTCGACGCCACGATGATCCAGATCGGCGCGTATTCCGAGTACTGGCCCGACATCCACATGACCCCGGAGGAGGGCATGCAAGCCCATCTCGACCTCCAGGGCGGCACACCGAGCGGCACGATGCTCCCGATCCACTGGGGCACCTTCAACCTGGCACCGCACCCGTGGGACGAGCCGGGCGAGGGCACCTTCGCGGCGGCGGAAGCGGCCGGTGCGGCGATCGCCCTGCCGGTACCGGGCCGGCCCTTCGAGCCGGGAGCCGCCGACGCGCCGGCCGAGCCGTGGTGGCGTCCCTTCGTCGCGAACGCCGCCCCCGCCGCGACCCCGTCCCCCTCCCACCCGACCGCCACGCCGCCGAAGCCGGCGCCGGTCCACGAGGAGCCGGAGGCGGTGGGCTCGTAGCGGCCGCGTGGCGACCTGGCGGGCGGTGGCCGTGCAGCGGTCCGCTGGTCCGCTGGTCCGCTGGGCGGCCGGGCGGATGGGCGGCTCCGAGGCGGGCGGTGGATTCGGGCTCTCGTGCGAGCGCTCCTTCCCAGGCGGTAAGCAGCCCGGTGAAGTTGCCCGACTCGGCGCCCGGGGCGGGAGCGTGCGGTCTAGCGTGGGTACCCGGTGATCAACACCGGTCCTCGCAGTGCCGAGGACCGGGCCCCACGTACCGAGGACCCCGATGTCCGGATACCGCGCCGCCCGCCACGCTCCGTCGAGACACGCCGTCACCGGCCCCGGTCGGCACTTACGCCCCCAGCTGGTCCGGGCCGCCGTCCTGCCCACCCTCGCCGCCGGACTCAGCGGCGCGGCCGCCGTGATCTTCACCTTGCAACTCGGAGGCGGATCGGGCGCCCGGGACCCCCGGCTCTGGCCCGTCCTCACCGGCTGCGGGCTGCTCGTGATGGGTGCGCTCGCCGCCGCCCTGCTCGGTGCCCAGCGCGGGGCCCGGGCCGTACGCGAACGGTGCGAGTCCCTGCGCCGCTCCAGCCTGCGCGGCCGCCAGGAACTGCGGGCGGCCCTCGATCGGCTGGAGTGCGGCGAGACGCCGCCCCGCCCGGTGCGCGGCGGTGCCGGCGGGCCGCCGCCGGGCGACGACCCCGCCCGGCTGGACGAGTTCTGGCTGCTGGGGCAGGAACTGCGCGGTGCGCGCGAGCAGGTGTACGGGACCCTCGTCCGGCTCGCCGGCCGGGCCGCCCCGTCCGACAGCGACCGCAAGGTCGAGGTCTTCGTCAACCTCGCGCGTCGGCTGCAATCCCTCGTGCACCGCGAGATCTCCTTGCTGGACGACCTGGAAGACACGGTCGAGGATCCCGACCTGCTGAAGGAGCTCTTCCACGTCGACCACCTCGCGACCCGGATCCGACGCCACGCCGAGAACCTCGCCGTGCTCGGCGGCGCCGCCTCCCGGCGGCAGTGGACCCGGCCCATCGACCTGAGCGAGGTGCTCCGATCCTCCGTCGCGGAGGTCGAGCAGTACACGCGGGTCAAGGTGGTGCCCCCGGCGGGCGGCACCGTCCGTGGGCACGCCGTCGCCGACGTCGTCCACCTGCTGGCGGAACTCGTCGAGAACGCCACCGTCTTCTCCGCCCCCGACACCGACGTGGTGGTGCGCGCCGAACGCGTCACCGCCGGGATCGCGGTCGAGGTGGAGGACCGGGGCCTGGGCATGCCGGCCGAGGAACAGCGCCGGATGAACGCCCTGCTGGGCGATCCGGACCAGGTCGACGTGCGGCACCTGCTGGCGGACGGCCGGATCGGCCTGTACGTGGTGTCCGCGCTGGCCCGCAGGCACGGGGTCGCCGTCGAGCTCAAGTCCAACATCTACGGCGGTGTGCTCGCGGTGCTCGTCCTGCCGCAGGAGCTGCTGGGCGCGGAGGCGTCCACCGCCGCCGACGCGCACGATGTCGCGCGGGCCACCTCGTGGGGGACCGGGGCGGGGGCGCAGATGCCCCCGCTGGAACCCGTACGCACGATCACCCCCGCGCCACGCCGGCCGGAGCCGGCGGAGGCGGCTCCGACGGTACCGACGTGGGCCGAGCCGGTACCGGAGCCAGTGGGGGAGCCGGTGGGAGAGTCGGCTCGGGACTGGGAGCCGGAACCGGAGTGGCGGCCGGAGCCGGTTCCGGCACCGGTTCCGCATGCGGTGGTGGAGCCCGCCCCCGCCCCTGCCCCTGCCCCTGCCCCCGCCCCTGCCCCCGCCGCCGACCCGGTTCCGGTCGCCTTCACGGTGCCCGCCGCGCGGACGGACCCCGACCGGCCGCTGCTGCCCCGGCGCCGCGCCCAGGAGCACGTCGTGCCCGAGCTGCGCGAGGCCCCGGCCCCGCGCAGCACCCCGGAAGCCGAGCCGCCCGTACACGACCCGGGCCTGATGGCGGCCTTCCAACGGGGCTTCGACCGGGCCCAGTCGGAGCCCCGGGCGTGACCCCGCCCGGCGCCCCGGCCCGCGTCCCCTCGCCTCCCCCTTTCTCACCCCACCCCCCACCCCGGCAAGGAGCACACCCTCATGAGCGGCGAAGTGGCCACCAGGACAAGCCGGCTCTCGGATCTCGACTGGCTGCTCGGCGGCCTGGTCCAACGGGTGCCGTACACGCGCAGCGCGGTCCTGCTCACGGCGGACGGCCTCGTGAGCTGCGTGCACGGCCTCGACACCGACAGCGCGGACCACATGGCGGCGCTGGCCTCGGGCCTGTATTCGCTGGGCCGCAGCGCCGGCTCCCGGTTCGCGGCCGGCGCGGAGGTACGGCAGGTGGTGGTGGAGCTCGACACGGCGCTGGTGTTCGTCACGGCGGCCGGGTCCGGCACCTGCCTGGCCGTACTCGCCGACCGGGAGGCCGACGCGGGGGTGCTGGGCTACGAGATGGCGATGCTGGTGAAGAGCGTACGTCCCTACCTGGCGGCGCCGCCGCGTCGGCCCGTCGCCGATCCGGAGCGATGAGGGCCCGGGCGCGGGGGGCGTACGGGTCCGGTCCGGGGCGGGACACCGCCCCCTGGCTGGACGACACGGCGGGCCGGGTCATGCGGCCCTACACCGCGAGCGGCGGGCGGACCCGGCCGGCCGTCGCGCTCGACCTGCTCTCGCTGGTCACGGCGACGGGCGTACGCCCGCGCGTGCCGCTCGGCGCGGAACACACCCTCGCACTGCGCTTGTGCGCCGGCGCGTCGGCGGTGACGGTGGCCGAGGTGGCCGGGCAGCTGAGGCTGCCGGCGGGGGTGGTGAAGGTGCTGCTGTCCGATCTGATGGAACACGGAGCCGTCGAGGCGCGGGCCCCGAGGTTCCCGGGCGGCGACTCGCTCGCCGCCGACGACCTGGACCTGTTGCGGGCGGTGCTCGATGGCCTACGCCGAAGGCTGTGACGACCGGGGCCTGCCCACGACCTTGAAGATCCTGGTCGCGGGCGGGTTCGGGGCGGGAAAGACGACCTTCGTGGGCGCGGTGAGCGAGATCGAACCGCTGTGCACGGAGGAACTGCTGAGCGACCTCGGTGAGAGCGCCGACCCCCTCGAAGGGGTGGAGGCGAAGACGACGACCACGGTCGCCCTGGACTTCGGCAGGCTCACCCTCGACCGGGGCCACGTCCTGTACCTCTTCGGCACGCCCGGGCAACAGCGCTTCTGGTTCCTGTGGGAGGAGCTGTGCGCGGGCGCGCTGGGGGCGGTGGTGCTGGCCGACACGCGCCGCCTCGCGGACTGCTTCCCGGCCGTGGACTTCTTCGAGCGGCGCGGGATCGCCTTCGTCGTCGCCGTCAACGAGTTCGACGGCTGCCACCGCTACACGCCCGGGGAGGTCCGGGAGGCGGCGGGGCTGGGGCCGGACGTACCCGTCGTGCGGTGTGACGCGCGGCTGACCAGTTCCGGTACGGGGGCGCTGGCCGCCCTCGTCCACCACCTGCTGTTCAACGCCGGTTCCGGGCGGGCGACGGAACCGGCCACCTAGGAGGATCGGGGGAACCGTCATGACGTACTACGAATCGACCGGCCACCTGCTGCTCACCCCGGTGGACCGGGAGGCGCCCGGCCGGGCCGTCCGGCTGCGCGAACTGCACCTCGGCGAGCGGCCCGACGCGGAACTCGACGCCTTCGCGCGGCGGATCGCGCAGACCCTGGAGGTGCCGTATGCGGGGGTCAACTTCGTCGGTGAGGAACGGCAGTTCTTCGCGGGCCTCCACCACCGTCCCGACGCCCCGCCGAGCGGCTACCCGGCCCGCGTGCTGACCCGCGACCTCGGGTACTGCCCCCATGTGGTGGTCCGGGGGCGGGCGTTGGTGCTGGAGGACGTACGCGACTTCGCGCGCTTCGCGGGCAACGCCGTCGTGGACGGGAGCGGGGTGCGCTCGTACGCCGGGGCGCCGCTCACGGACCGACGGGGGCTCGTCCTGGGGACGGTGTGCGCGGTGGACGTGGTGCCCAGGCGGTGGGGGACGGAGGGGCTGGGGACGGTGAAGGCCCTCGCGGCGGAGCTGGCGGAGCTGCTGCGGGAACGGGAGGACCGGTGCCGCTGACCGGGGACCTCAGGCGGCCGGCCGCAGGAAGGCGGAGATCCGCTCCCTGAGCGAGCGGGGATCCAGGCCGTGGGCGGCGGTGTGCTCGGCGATGGTTCCGTAGCGCCGCAGTTCGGCGCGGCCGACGCCCAGGCCCAGGACCCGGTGCGGCAGGTCGGCGAGGGCGTCGTTGGCGGCGGCGGTGGAGGTTCCGGCGAGGTACGGCTCGACCAGGACCACGTCGGCCGCCGGGCCCCGTCCGGCGGCCGCGCGCAGGACCGCGTCGTCGAAGGGCCGCACGGTCGTCCCGTACAGCACCGTCACGTCCAGGCCCTCGGTCGCGGCGAGCACGTTGTCCAGCAGTGGTCCGACCGCCAGCACCACGCCCGCGCGTCCCTCCCGTACGGTGTGGAACCCGGGGCCGGTCGCGGGGCGCGGCTCGGCGTTGGACTGCGCGCTGAGGCGGACGTACACCTTGTCGTCCCCGGCGGCGTACGCGGCGCGCAACAGCGCCTCGGCCTCGTCGGGGTGGCCCGGCACATGCACCGTCCAGCCGTCGAGGGTGTCCAGCAGGGCCACGTCGCCGGGCGCCATATGGGTGAAACCGCCGGCCGGCCAGTCGTAGCTCGCGCTCGCGCTGACGAGGACGCCGCCCGTGCCCTGGTGCCCGAAGTCCAGCTTGACCTGCTCGAACGGCCGCTCCACCAGGAAACTGGCGAAGGTGTGCATGATCGGCCGCAGCCCGGCCAGGGCGAGGCCGCCGCCCACTCCGACGAGCAACTGCTCCCGGATTCCGACGTTGACCACCCGGTCGGGGTGGCGCTGTCGGGCGGGCCGGAACCCGTCCATGGTGATCTCGGCGAGCACGAGTGCCAGCCGGGGGTCCTCGTCGAGCATCTTCGACGTGACCGTGATGAACCGCTCCCGCATGGTGTCCATTTCTCCCCTGCCCCTTGGTGGTGTCCGGTCTCAGAACTTCTTCTCCACGCGGGCCACGACGGCGTGCGGCCGGCCCGGGTGGGGCGCCGTGAAGGCGGCGTACAGCGCGGCGTGGTCCCGCCCGTCGACGGTGGTCGCCGACCAGCCGGCGGCCTCGAAGCGGGAGGCGATCCCGCCGGGCCAGCCGTGGGTCGCCGAGTCGTTGTCGATCACCACGGTGTGCAGCCGCTCCAGGCCGGCCGAACCCGCGTAGGCCAGCGCCTCGTGGTTGCTGCCCTCGTCGAGTTCCGCGTCCCCGATCAGCACCCACACGGCCGGGTCGTCCAGCCCCTGTGCCCGCAGCCCGAGCGCGGTGCCGACGGCCAGCGGCAGCCCGTGGCCGAGCGAGCCGCTGCCGATCTCGACCCCGGGGATCAGGGTGCGGTCCGGGTGGTGGCCGAGCGGGGAGTCGAACCCGCCGAAGCCGCTGAGCCATTCGGCGGGGAAGTACCCCTTGGCGGCGAGGACGGCGTAGTACGCCATCGGGCCGTGCCCTTTGGACAGCAGGAACCGGTCGCGCCCCATGTCATCGACGGACCCGGGCCCCACCCGCAGCACCCGGTCGTACAGCACCCACAGCACGTCGAGCGTGGAGGTGGCGGCGGGCCCGTGTTTCTCGGCGCCCGTCATGAGCGCGATCAGCCGACCCAGGTCGTGGTAGCGGAGCTCCGTGTCCGCCGGTGTTTGCGTCATGCACCTACCGTGCAACCTCAAGCGCGGTTGAGGTCAACCGCCCCCGCCCCGATCCGTCAGACCGCCCGCACCGCCGCAATGTGCGCGCGACCACCCGGCGAAGTGCGGTATTGTTTCCCTGCGCGTTCGGCCTGGGAGAAAACCCCAGGTCAGCGGGTATCGGGACGTGGCGCAGCTTGGTAGCGCACTTGACTGGGGGTCAAGGGGTCGCAGGTTCAAATCCTGTCGTCCCGACTCGAAAGAGTCGCAGATCAGGGGCCGTTTTGGAGCAATCCGAAACGGCCCCTTGATCGTTTTTGGGGACCAGTTGGGGACCAGGGCGGTCAGTGCGGGTCAGATTTTCAGAGTGGCCACTGATCGGGTGATCCAGGCCGAGTCAGGATGAGGACCGCAACGCACAGGGCTCCCGCGCCGTTGGGGGAGGTGTTCGAAGTCTCAACCCATTGGCACAGGAGCCCTGTTGGTTCCCCATCCTGCCGCACTCGACCTGCCTCATGCTCTGGTCGAGTGGGTATCCATGCTCATCGTCACCCGTGAGGGTGACCGCCGCTGCAAGCTGCCGCCCCATCAGCGTGCCCTCGTGGGCCTGGTCTACCTCCGCCGGCACGACACGCTCGCGCAGATCGCCGCCGGCTTCGGCATATCCGTCGGCACCGCCCACGCCTACGTCACGGCGGTCGTCCAGCACCTGTCCGGTCGGGCACCGGGCCTCCTGCGGGTCCTGCGCGAGGCCGATCCGGACTACGTCCTGCTCGACGGGACGCTCGCCGAGTGCGACCGTGTCGGCGACAGCCGGGCCGACTTCTCCCAGAAGCACCGTCGCCACGGAGTGAACGTGCAGGTCGTGGCCGATCCCGCGGGCGACCTGCTGTGGATCTCACCCGCACTGCCCGGCCGCACCCACGACCTGAGCGCCGCCCGCACCCACCGCATCATCCGGATCTGCGAACGCCAGGGCGTCGCCGTCCTCGCCGACCGCGCCTACATCGGGGCCGGCCCCTGGGTGACCACACCGTTCAGACGACTCCCGAACCGGGACCTGACCACGACCCAGCAGACGATCAACCGAGTCCTGTCAGCGGCGCGGGCACCCGTCGAACGAAGCGTCGCGCGACTCAAGTCCTGGCGCATCTTCCGCAAAGCCCGCTGCAGCCCCAACCGCATAACGACCATCGCCGCCGCCGTCCTCACTCTGGAGCGTCAACGCTGAAAATCCTCACTGACCCTCGCAGGGTTGACCTTGATGAGCCCGTCTCGAACGGCTTGCTCCATCACACGCACGAGGACCGCGATGGTGTTCTTGACGGTGGAGCGGCTGTGTTCGTCAGCGATCCACCGGTAGACCGTCCGGTCCACGGCGCCGTTGGTGATCACCGGGACCGGGAGATGGCCAAGGGAAGGGACAACGCGGAGCCGCCAACCGGCTAGATAGGGGTCGAGCGTCTTGAGTTCCAGCCCCCCGGAGAGCGAGGTCCATGTTCGTGGTGCCGTAGTCGGCCAACGGCATCGTGGCGAGCGCTGGGTCGGGTCAATGCGGTCAGGTGCCTGTCATAGGCGATGGTGGCGGTACAGGAGTCGGGGTCGGTCAGGGCTGCTGCGCGTGCCACGATCCAGGCAGCGGACGCGACGGGCGCGCAGGCGGCACGCATGGAGCCGGAGACGTCGACGGCGATACCCACGCGCAGCGGTGGGGTGGGGGAGTTCCGGCGGCGGGTGTGGGTGAACGGTTCCGCGGTGGGGACCGACCCGGCCGCGCGTTGAGCGTCCCGGGCGAGGGCCGCGCGCATATTGAGGCGGCCGGGCGGGGTGGGGCTGGTGGTCCGCTCCTCGGTCCGCTCGCCGACGTCACGGCGGCCGAGGACCAGGGCCGCCACGGCGGCGGCGTGCTCGATGCCCTGGAGGGTGGGGTTGGCGATGTCGGGCATGACCAGGGTTCGGGCGCTGGTGCGCAGGTAGGTGCGGTCCGTGGGCCGCGTGATCAGGTGTGCGCCTTCGACACGGCTCTCCTCCAGCAGGAGCGCGGCCTCGACGACACGGGGGTTCGCTCCGGCCGGCGCCGTCCAGACGGAGTGGGCCGCGTGCGCGGCCTCGTGGACGAACACTCCCCAGGCGGCGGCATACCGCTCCGCGTCGCCCACGATCCGCGGATGGATCTCGTGGGGCTGGAGCGGGGCGAACAGGCCGGCGCCGAACTCGCCCTCGCCCAGAGTGGGGAAGAACGCGGCCGGTGCGCCGCTGCGCGCGCCGGGGCGGCAGGTGACGAGGAGGTCCTGGCGGCCGGAGAGGGCGACCAGCCGATCGCCGAGTTCGGCTCCCACGCGCAGCCGCGCGTCCGGGGAGGAACGGGGTTGCGCGGGCGGGGCGCCGTCGTCGTCCCATCGCGCGAGGTCGGCGTCGTCGTTCCGCGTGGTGGCGGGGGACTGGACGTGGTGGTGGGCGCTCATCGCGAGCGGCCCCGGTGCGCGGAGCCGGTGACGCCCGGGGGCTGCCGGACGGCCGAGGCGGACAGCTGCTTGCCGAGGGTGAGGGGAGCGATCTCCTTGACGCCGACAGCCTTGATGACGGCGGCGGCGACGGCGTCGCGATCCTCCAGAGGAGCGATGCCGACCAGGTTCGCGAGCGCGGCTTTGGTGCCGAGGACGGCCTCGGTCTTCTGGTAGCCGAGTTCGTGTTGGCCAGCAGCCCGCCGCCAATGGCCGGGAACAGGTACTCGTGGTCGGCAGACGCCCCGCCGGTGCAGCGTCCGCAGTGGCGCATCCAGGACGGCGAACACGCGCCCAATCAGGCCCAGGCCGCAATGGCGCTGACTGGGCATCGGCTTGACAACGTCCGAGAGGGCACCTGACAAACGGTCCCGGACCGCCAAAGTCCCCTATCCATAGGTTATTTTGACTGGCCTGTCCGTCTCGAATCGACTGCCATAACGAACGAAGGGAAACGCCATGAGGATCACCAGGACTGCACGTAGGACGCGGGCCAGGATTGCCGTGTCCGTCGCGGCCCTGGCCGCGGGCTCACTCATACTCACCGCCTGCGGCGGAAGCAGCGACAGCGCCGGCAAGCTCGACGGCACCTACTACGTCAAGGACGTCAACGGCACGTCCCAACTCGGCCAGCTGGTCGTCAAGGGCAACAGCGTCTCGCATCATGAGTACACCTGCGATGGTGTCTATGACGAGCCGGACGTGACCAGCACCGGCGAGTTCACCAAGGATCAGACCCAGATCATCTGGACGGTCGCCGGAGACGACAGCCGCAACAAGCGGACCGGCAGCGAGTCGATCTCGACCAGCAACACCTCGATCAGCATCGGCGGTAGCGTGTACGTGCGTGACGACTCCGATGCCGGAAAGACCCTGTTGGACGGCTTCAAGGCCAAGTGCGCCAAGTAGCGTCGACGTCCCGCCTGGCCGGCGAAGCAGCACAGAACCCCGTGGCATCGCGTCCACGGGGTTCTGTGCTTCCTCGGCTGGTCAAGCCTCTGACGTCTCCTCCTGAAGCTGCGGCGCCCGGTATGGACGACGCACCCGGTGAGGTTGATCGTTCTCACCGGGTGCGTCAGGCCTCCACGCTCGCCCTCGATCGGAGGATCAGTCCTCCTCGCGCCGGCCTCGGCGGGGGCCAACGGCCGGCCGCTGCTGCGGCTCCGGGGTCTCCACGCTCTGGGGGGCCGGATCGGCCGTCCGGCGCGGACGTGGAACCGGAGCCTGCCGCGGCGAAGGAGCCGGTGCAGGAGCCGGCGGCCGCGGAGCACGCCCCGACGGGGCAGGCGTCTGGCGCGGCGTCGACGTCTGGATCGAACCCGGCTGACGCGCTGCCTGCGTCCGACCCGGAGTCCGCGCACCAGGCGCAGCCGGAGCCCGACCCACAGCCGGAGCACCGGCCCCTGGCTGCCTCGGAGCCGAGGAGCCGTCGCGGCGGGCGTTGTTCACGGGCAGCAGCCGGTCACTGTTCGTCTGCGCCTCGGCCTGCTCCTGCCGTGCCGGCGGCCGGATGGGGGTCTGGGCCTGAGCCGGGGCAGGGGTGCTCTGAGCGGAGCGCGTGGGACGCGCGCTCGGCGCACCCGGCTGTGCCGGAGCCGGAGCCGGAGCCGGGGCAGGCACGGCGTCGCCGCTGAAGCGCTGCGGTGCAGCCTGCTGGTTGCCGTCCTGTTGGCTCTGCGCACCCTGGGAACCCGCGCCGAACTGCGTCGGACGCGCGCTCGGCGCACCCGGCTGTGACGGAGCCGGAGCCGGGGCAGGCACGGCGTCGCCGCTGAAGCGCTGCGGTGCAGCCTGCTGGTTGCCGTCCTGTTGGCTCTGCGCACCCTGGGAACCCGCGCCGAACTGCGTCGGTACCGTCTGACCGGCGACAGCCTTACGGGATCCGCTGGTCGGGACAGAACCAGCGCCGTTGGCGCCGCTCTCGCCCTGAGCACCACCACGAGAACTCGACGGCTCCGTCGACGAGGAAAGTACCTCACCGCGGATGACCTTGTGGCCGTCCGCGGTGTACCCGAGGTTCGACAGGCCACCCTGGTTGCTCAGACCCTGCGCCGTCTGCTTGTCCGAGCGCGAGCTGCCCGCTCCGCCACTCGTCAGCTGCAGCGGACCACCCTTGTCGGCCTGTCCGTCGCGACCGGGCGTGCCCAGACCACCGGCGGGACCGATGCCGCCCGGCAGAGCCTTGACGCCGTCACTGCCGCCGCCGGAGCCACTACCACCAGGACCACCATCCAGCGCCGGACTGTCCGGTCCATCCGGACCATCCTGCCCGCCACCCTCGAGGGTCAGCTGCTGCTTACCGGACGTCAACTCCCCGGCGCCACCGTTCGTGCCGCCGGCGTTCGTCGACGCCGTCTTGCCCGTGGGCCTGCCCCCGCTCGGGGACGGCGGACCGCTGGTCTTGCTGTCGAACCCGTTGGCGAGCTTGTTCCCC
Source organism: Streptomyces sp. NPDC058279 (assembly GCF_042881255.1). NCBI lineage: Bacteria > Bacillati > Actinomycetota > Actinomycetes > Kitasatosporales > Streptomycetaceae > Streptomyces > Streptomyces sp. NPDC058279. Next base: position 267,571 of record NZ_JBHVYA010000005.1, read on the forward strand.
ATGGCCATTCCCGCGCCAGACCCCACACCCGCGGCCAGAGATGGCATCAGCCCACCCTTGTCCGGCTTCGGCGTGGTGTTCGTCTCGAGGAACTTGTCCACGAGCTTGGTGACCACCTCGTCCAGCGCCTGCAGCACAGTCTTGCGCACCCGTAGCAGGGCGAAGGTGATGCCCATGATCACCAGCGAGGAGATCAGGGTCAGGACCACCACGATGATCCCGCCGAGCGCGGCGCTGCCCCACAAGCCACCCGGGCTCATGAAGCTCGACACGGGGCCGGCCATGATGTCCGGGACCGAGATCAGGAATTCCGAGACGAACTGGTAGACGAACAGCGTGACGAGGACTTCCATGATCATCGCCGTGGAGTACACGATCACTTTGGCGATCGCCTGCAGGGCGCCCAGCGTCGCGAACGGTACGGCGGCCACCAGGCCGAAGGTCCGCTTGATCGCCCCGGCCAGCATGCCGATGGCGTACCAGAAGCCGAGCAGGACGATGGAGCCCAGGACCGTGGCCGCGTTGCTCCAGTACATGAACTTCGCCGGCCCCGTGCCCACCTGGCTGACGGCCATGTGGTTCTCGCGGGTGAACCCGCTGGTGGCGTTGTTCGACGAGTACATGGCCAGTGAGCCGGGGTTGAACCCGGTGTTGAGGTAGTTGTACGCCGCCAGGGGAGACAGGTTGCACGAGGAGGGTGTCTTGCCCACCGTGAAGCCACAGCCACCCTTCGTCCCCGTCGTGGTGAAGACCGTCGAATCCTTACCGGGACGAGAGGAGGTCAAGCCCGTGCCGTCGGTCGAGATCACCGGGTGATCGACCGGCTTCGGCCCCGTTTCCTCACCGAACTTCTTCACGTCGCCGTAGCTGGACTTGTCGACGAACCAGCGCTTCTTGGTATCCGAGCTCTCGTCCAGTTGCGTGATCGAGGTCTTGATCCCCGACTCGAAGTCGGAGGCCGCGACCTCGTTGCTCGCGATGTACTTGCCGATGATCCCGAAGGTCGAGAACACCGCTTTGAAGTCGTCCGAGGCACGGCCTCCGTTGACGGAGACGGTGCCGTCCTTCCAAGCCGACTCGGCGTCTTTGGCCTTCGTCCCGATGTTGATGCCGTTGAACGTCGCCCCGTGGGACTGCTTGTTGATCGCCAGCGCACTCGTGCGCACAGACATCATCGCGTCCGGGCTGGCCTGGTCATCGTCCCAGGAAACAGTGGCCTGGTCCGGAATCCCCAGGCGGTCGTTCATCATCCACGCCTCGAAGTCGACGTAAGTGCTCAGCACGACGCGCGTCGGACCGGCGTGTTGACCGAGAACGGAGTCGTCGAACTTTCCGAGCACGCTGGAGTACATCGACCCGACGAGCGGCAGGCCGACGCCGATGAAGACGACGCGCACGACGAGCTTCTTGATCGCCGAGCCTCGGTCCATCTTCTTGAACATGACCAGGCCGATGAGCAGGAAGCCGATGAAGATCGGCACGAGCGCCTGCCACGAGATGTCGACGAGCAAGCCGTACCAGCCGCTGATCCAGTGCTGCAGACCCGAGAGCGCGCCGCCTCCGGTATCGCCTCCGGTCATACCCTCGGCAAGAGTCGGATTCACCGCCGCGACCGCGCTGTAGAACCACACGAAGGGGTTGACGAGCTTCAGGAACTGGATGATGACGTAGAACAGCGTGCCGACCGCCAGCGCCAGGGCGTAGAGGACCCAGATGATCGACCCCCCGATCACGCTCACGATCTGGCCGCCGATGCCCGAGGACATCGTGTCCAGGCCAAGGTCGTTGTTGGCCGCCCCGAAGTGCGCGTAGTCGAGCATGCCCGCGTACTTGGCGTTGCCCTTGTCATCCTTCGCGGCCAGGGTCTCGTAGGTGACGGTCTGCGAGGACCCCGACACCTCGGCGAAGAACCAGCCCACGATGTTGCCCAGGCTGAACTCCGGGTCGGCGTAGCCGAGAAAGGAACCGCCCGAGGACGGGCTGGACGTGACCGGCTTCCAGTTCTCGTGCATGCCCTTGTCGTTCTGCGGCGAGTTCTTCTCGCTGAAGTACGAGCTCGCGTTCGAGGCCAGCTGGTAGAGGCTGTAGTTGTCGCGCTCCTTCTTGTCGTCCGCAGACGCCGGCGAAGACGTCGCCATCATGAAGACCGGCACGAGCAGCGCCGCCAGGAGCATGAGGGCGAGCCCGCGCGCGGGCCTGCCCGGGCGGACTGCACCCACGCTGTGGCCGGCCCGGGCACGCAGCCTCGCCACCGCCGTGATCGTCCGGTTCATGCTCTCTCCTCTGCTCCTCGTCCTCGTATCAGTGCCGACCTCGCTCATGTCTTTTCCAGCTTCTTGGGCCTGGGCCTTGTTGCCGGTCGCCTTGCGTTGTCCTCGGGCCGCTGCAGGCTCTTGCCGTCGCTGCGCTTGATCGCGTCAGCCTGGCCCGCGTCGGCCCCACCGCCGTCGCCCTCGCTGTGCTTCCGGATGCTGGTGAGGTTCGCGCCCGGCGTCGGCTTGTCGTGCATGATCGAGTCCATCCGCGCCGTCTCTTCGGCCTTGGCCGCCTCCAGTCGGACCTGCCTGCGTTGGGCCTCGCGGTAGGGGTTGATCCCCAGTGCCAAATCCAGGTGGAAGACCACGTTGGAGACGCCCCGGCGCAGGTACGTGAGGTTCTCGTCCTTGGTCGTGATGAGTCGGGCGAGATCCGGCGGGATCCGCTGGTGCAACTGCTTCTGGTACTCCGCCACCGTTTTGTCGCGCATCGGACCGAAGAGCGTGTAGTCCGCAGCGTCGAACTTGTTGAAGTCGCTGTCGGCCAGCATCTTGTCGACGTCGTTGTAGCTGTAGACCACCCGGCCGCCGCGTTCGTGCATATGGTCGAACTGGTCCTTGAGGTACTTCTTCACCCGGTCGTCGATGTGCTCGGTGCCGTGGATGATCACTGTGTCGCCGATTCCCAGCTTGCCGACGGCGAAGCCGACGATGTTCACCAGCTGCGCCATCGCCACGCCCTTGCCGCGGCGCATGAGCCGCGAGAAGTCGTAGACCACGCGCCGCGAATCCCGGACCCCGTCCACGGCCGAGGCCGTGTGGTTGTTGAACAGGTCGCCATTGGTGCTCAGCATCGCGTTGGCGATGCCTCTGAGCACGTTGTAGGCGCGCAGCTGGTCCGGGTCGGTCTTGCTGGAGTTCAACAGCGCCTTGTGCGCGGTCGCCAGGTAGGAGACGAACATCTGAAGACGCGGCACCTGGGTGTGCGGGATGTTCACCACGCGCAGGCGGTTGCGCTGCTCCTTGGCGTTGTGCCGCCACATGCCCTGCTCGATGTAGAAGTCCGTGGCCGTGTCTTCGAGGGCACTGCGGATGATCGAGCCGACGGCACCGTCGGTGGTCTCGTAGAGCTGCTCGAACATCAGCTTGAGCTTCTCCATCTGAGCGGAGAAGACCGTCAGCTCGTCCTCCTCCTCGCCGAACATTTCGAACATGTTCACGTCACCCTGGTTCAGGTCCACGCGCGAGGTGAGCCGCTCGAACCTCGGGCCGAGCTTGTCGAGATTCGCCCCGTCAAGGACGAGATGGACGACCTGGCCGTTGTTCAGCAGCGTCGCTTGCGAGATCTTCGAGCACCACATGTTGGCCACCCGCTGGCGGTCGAGGTACTCGCTGAGGGTGGCGTCGGCGACGATCACGTGGTGGGCGTAGGCGTTTACGTCCATGAGCACGGCGCTGTTGTTGACGTCGCCGACCATGTAGCCGACGTACTCGCCGCCCTTGTCGTTGAGGCCGTTGGTCACCAGTGAGTACGAGCCGGCCAGCTCGGTCGAGGTGAAGTGGAAGCCCTTGCCCTTCTTCTTCTCGTTGTTCTTCCACAGGCCCGAGAGCTCCTGGCGCTGCTCGCCGGCGTAGGGCGCAGCCTTCAGCGTGCCGAAGCGGTCGATGTACAGGCGCGTGACCCGGTCGATCGTGTCGTCCAGGGTCGCCAGATCCGGGGCCTTGAGAAAGAGCCGGTTGTGCACCGAGAGGTAGCTCGCGCCGTCTTGGAGCTCTCCGATCGTGACCCCGAGGTCACCGGAGATCTTCGCGGCCTTGCGCTTGGAGGAGGTTGTGCCCGTCTCCTCCTGCTCGTTGGCATCGAGCCGTTCCAGCTTCTCGGACTGTTTCGTATATGAGTCGATCCACTTGTCGTCCATCCGCTTGACCTGCTCAAGCACGACCGCGGTGACCCGCTCGCCCAGGCCGTCCGGGATCCGATCGATGCCCCAGAAGGCGGCGAAGTTGTCGTGCGCGGCGTCGTCGTGGAAGTACGCCAGGATGCAGGCGACCGAGCCGTCGACCTCGAAGTAGTCGGAGCGGAAGAGGTACTTCTCCTTCGGCTTCAGCGCGAGCAGATGCGGATAGGCGTCGAATGCGCCCTGGAGGTGCTTCACCTCACGGCGGCGCTGCCACCAGTTCTTCTTCGGCTCGGCGGCTTCGTCGGCCACGCCGTGAGCTGCCGCAGTGGTCTGCACGCCCTCAGTCTGAGCAGCGTCGTCCGCGGGCAGATCACCGACCAGAAGCTCCCCGCTCTCATTCGTCTCGTCAGGCTTCTTTCCCGGGACGCCGAGCTGTGCCCGGACTTTCGTCATCAGCGCCATGGTGTCCTTCGTTCGTTCCTCGTCGTGTGGGTCGGCCTGGCGCTGTCAGTTCAGCGACGTCTTGAGGTCGAGCAGTTCGTCGTCGATGCCCTGGTAGAAGACCCGCAGCATCGGCTCGACCTCCTCGCGGTCGAGCATCGTGGCTTCCTTGATCATGAGGGTGGAGCCGCCGACCTCGGCCTGGAGGACTTGGTGTCCCTTGCGCAGTGCGTCGGTGTTCTTGCCCTTGAGCAGCAGGTACTGGTGGATCGAGGGGAACTTGCCGCCCACGTGCTGCGTGAGGATGTCGTACTGCTCGTTCTGCAGCTCGATCAGATCGGGGTCACGGAGCTGAAGGGCCTGGTTGCGCCGCTCCAGGTTCGCCACCTGGTGGTAGATCCGCTGCGGCTCCTTCGTCGTGATGAAGCTGTGCTCGCACGTCGTCTCGACTTTGCGCCAGAAGGAGTCGACCCGGTCGAGGATCCCGATCCGGTCCTCGTCGAAGAGCAGATAGCTCGCTGAGCCGACGACCAGGTAGACCCGGCCTTCGCCGCCGTCGGAGAAACGGATCAGCCCGCCCTCGTCGATCCCGTCGATGCCGACGATCGAGTAGAAGTCCGTGGGGTTCGAGCTGCGACGGGTGAAGACGTGGCGGGCCTTGCGGGGCAGGTAGGCAAGGAAGGCCGGCACCCGCATGATGCGCAGTTCCTTCGTCTTCATCAGCCCGCCGAAGTAGGCGATCGCCGCCAGTCCCCAGAGAACGAAGAACGTGATGGCGACTGGGCCCGAGCTCGCGACGAACGTCGACGTGCTGAACCACAGCAGGGCGAGGATGCCGCCACCGAAGAAGAGCAGTTGCTTGATCGGGGAGGGCTTCGCCGCCCAGCCGCCCTTGCTGAGCGTGATCTCGTGATCCAGGAAGCTCCTGTTCAGCGAACTTGGCACCTTGTAGGACAGTTTCGCCATGAATCTCCCATCCCCCTGCCACCGCAATGGCCATTGCTCGACCTGTCGAGAAGCCTTCATATGTGAGGCGCGCGAATGGCATCCTATCTTAGGCGGGTCATTCGAAACGAGAGTGAAAGGTAGTCGGATGGCGATGTGAGGCGAGTCCGACTGGCGGATCCGAGTCATCGAGTGCTGTTTGAACGGCTGACGGATCAGTCGCACCGCGGAAGCGGTCGCGCTCAGTCCATCGCTTCCGCCTCGAGGCGCGGAACGTCGTCGCCCAGGCCGAGCACGGCCAACGCATCGACGGAGCCGCTCTGGTCGAGGTTTTCCTGACGAACCGACATCCCGTCGAGCACTGCCGGCTCAGAGTGCCGAGGGGGGGCGTGCCCGGCGCCGCACAGCGTCTCCTTGACCGGACCGGACCGGACGCCTCCTGTCGTGAAATGGCAGCAGCGGGAGCGGGCCCCGAGGTCCGGGACCCGCTCCCACGCGTCACTACCCGGCCGCCATCAACCGAACGACGGGACGATCTTCTTCCTGCCGCCCTGTTTCCTCCAGGAGATGCGGGCGTCGAAGGTCTTGCCCTTGGCCGAGACGAAACCCGTGCCCTGGATGGTCTTACCGGCCGCCAGGTCCTTGCGCTGCGCATCGGTGAAGGTCACCTGGCACCAGGACCGAGGTGGCTCGTCGTCGGAGCCGAAATCAGGGATGATCTTCCTGGCCTTCGCGTCCCAGGTGACCTTGCAACCGAAGGTCTTGCGAGTCCGCGCGCTGACGAAGTCGTCGATTTCCAGCGCCTGGCCCGCCAGGAGCGCCGCGACCTCCGCCGGCGTGAACGTCCGGCCGGACCACTTCGTCGGCTTGTCCGGCACCTCCAGCTGGAACCCGACGAATGTGCGACCCCTGAAGTTGCCGACGCCGAGCGCACCGGTGGCCGGGAAGGGCTTCTTCCCCTTCGGCCTCGCCTCGAACGAGATCGTTTCGCCCGCGAGCAGCTTTGCCACCTCGTCATCGCTGAACTCGTGGCCCGACCAGACCTTTTTGAAGGCGACCCTCTTCGGGCCACCTGGAGCGGCCTGCCACACGCCCTCGGCGCGGCCGGCGCCGACCTGGTCTCCCAGGCCCGGCTCGGCGCGCATGGACGAGGCGTTCTTCGTCATCGTGGCGAGCTCATTTCACTGGCCCGCGCCGGCCTGAGCTTCCGGCCCTTCTCGGTAGGCAGCGGGTACTTCGCCGTGTCGCTGGGGCCCAGCCCGGCCTTGCCGCACTTGCTTCCGTACTTGCGCTCGACTTCGTCCAGCGACGAGGGCACCTTCGGACCCGGACGGTTCGGGCCGTGCGCGCCCTGGGGCTTCACGTGCGTGGAACGAGGCTGCCGGTGAGGCGCGGCGCGTCCTCGGGGCGCGAGGCCGACGCGGCCATGCCCGCACACCCGCGTCCTGGACACAGAGACCCGACAACCCCAAGCCCTGCAGCGCTTACGGACGGAAAAGAGCTTCTCCTTGCTCCTCGCGGTCATCGGATCGGCCGCCCTTCCCGCTCGCGTTCGAGCCTCGACTGCTTCCTGGTCGCCTCACGGGCCATGTCCCGGAGATGGATCGCCTCCTTGTGTGTGATCGGCGCGTCATGAAGGTTGTGCGAGCCCCGCAGGAAGTTCTCCGTGCGGTCGGCGATGGAGTATGCGAGCGCCTGCTCGATCACCGCGCTGGTCTGGCGCACCTCGCCCAGCTCGTCGCGCAGCTTGCGCAACAGCCCGTCCCGCTCGCGTTCGACAGCCTCGATGCTCATCAACCGTGTCAACACGCTGCCCAGCAGCGGGTCGCGGGAGCGGAACAGCTCCACGGCGCGCTCGGTGGCAGGATCGGCATCAAGGTGCAGGTCGAGATGTGCCAACAGGAACGCCATCACCAGGGTGCCCTGGCTCAGCCGCCGGCTGAACTCCCGAGCGGCGCTGTCGCTCGCGCCCAGCTCACGGACCGCGGCTGCTCGCAGCTGCTCCCGCAGCGCGTTCATGACGCTCTCGGGCAGTGCCTTGATGTGCGGTTGGCTCTGCATGCCGACGAGCCGGAAGCCCGACTGGGGGAGCGTGGCGGTCTCGGCTGTACTGCCCGAGCCCCTCTTCGAGGGCGCGCTCTGCGCGGCGCGCGGATCACCGGTGAACTGCGGCGATCCGGGCCCCACCTGCTCGGGTTCGTCCGGTGCGGCGATGTCGTCATGAGCAGCGATTTCGGCTGTAGCGGCACCCTCCACGTCCGGCCGGTACCCGGGAGCGGAAACGGCATCGGCCGCAGGGCCCGCCGGCACACCGCCCGGGAGCACCCCGTCAGCGGTGCTCTGTCCGCCGCCGGCGCCACCGCGCTGATTGGATCTGACGGTGCGTTCGGAGTTGCCGACGTCGGGCTCGCGGTCCGGCTCCAGGTTCGGACGATCCGTTCCGGCTTCCCCGTCGAGATCAGCCCGCGGACCTTCGACCCCGAGTCGAGAGTCGATGGCGCCGGTCTCATCGAACCGCACCTCCGGCTCGGGTGTTGGCGCCGCAGGCCCAGGCTGTGCGGCCTGAGCCTGGACGCGCTTCAACTCCTCGCTCCCACCACGCCGGTAGGCGTCGAGGAAGGACGTGTCCACATCCATCACCTCGTCGGTGGGCGTGGCCGCCTCCAGCATCTCTGCGAAGTCCCGGCTCATACGAGCTCACCGTGCTCCTCGTCGAGCAGGTAGTTGTCGCCGCGGGTGAGCCCGATCAGCGAGTCGAAGCCCGTGGTGACGACGCGTTCGAGGTTCGCCGAGTTCTTCGCCAGCGCCGCGACCTGATCGACGAGCTCATTGAGCCGCGCGATCTCCAGGGTCGGCAGGTCGTAGTCGAGGTTCTCGCGCCGGATCTTCTCGACCACCGCCTCGGCCACGTACTCGCTCACCGAGGAGAACCCGCGCTTGTCGGCCCAGTACTCCGCGCGCTGCTTCTCCTCCGAGCTCAGCCGGACGAACATGCCCTGGCGGCCACCGCTGCCGGTCTGTGTCCCGCCCGACGGCTTTTTCCTCGCGCCGCGCACAGGTTGCGTCGCCTTGTCCAACTCGTGTGCGGCAGTCATCTGCGGCTTCTCCATGCCTTGCCTCGCCAATCCGTGAAGTCGCCCTATCGGCGCTGGGGGATAAGACATCTGCCACTCTTTTTGTTTTCTGTCGAGCATCGGCAGAGTCGAAGACGCGCCCAGTCAGCCCCCTTGCCACGCACTGCCGCAGCAGGTAGGCCAGTCTGATGAGCGCCCGCTCAGGGCTCGGACAGGGGAGTCGGCGTCGCGTTCGCCGTGCAGTCGACAAGCTCCTGGGTGAACCTCGGGGATTGCCAGATCGCCTTGTCTTTGTCGTTCGGCACGTGGTCGACGATTGACCCGGTGCCGAGCGGCGCACCACCGGCGAGGAAGTGCAGCGTCTCCTGGCTGAAGCCTGCCTTGTACACCGAGGTCGCCAGGCACTGGCCGGCCGCCGCGTAGGTCTTCTTCTGGCTCTCGTCACGGGCGTAGGAGGAGAACATCGAGACCAGGCCCTTGGTGAGCTCGAGGGAAGAGCTGACTGGCTGATCCGCGCGGACTGGGTAGGCAGGCTTCAGGTTCGGCTTGCCCACCACTGGCTTCGCGGCTGCCTCCGGCGGCGTGTAGCTCTGGGCCTTGGGGCTACCGCTGTTCGGAAGTACGGCTTCGCTGACGCATCCGTCGAAGTCCTCGCGCAGCGACCGCGAGGCCAGCAGTGCGGCGTCGTCCTCGCTCACCTTGTTCAGTCCGCCGATGACCGTGCCCATGTCGTCGCTGTCGGCCTTGATGATGTAGGCCAGCGCCTTCTCCGACATTCCCGCCTTCCGCACCGCGCTACCAAGGCAAGCTCCGCTGTTCTTTCCGGAGCTTCCGGCGCCTTGGAAGGCGAGCTTGTCCAGCGCCTTGCCGAGAGCCGTGTCGGCGACCTTGGCTGTGCTCGCCGCCGGGCTTGATGCAGGCGACGGCAGTGTCTCCTTGGCCGTTCCGCCGTTGCCGCTGGAGCACCCAACGAGCACAACGCCCGCAGTCAGCGCCGCAGTGGAGAGTCCAACCTTCCTCGTCCTCCAGGTCCTCATCTCTTCTCGCCTCGCATCCCCTGTTGCCGACCAGTCTGATTGGATCTACTGGTCTCTGAGGGTATCTTATTTGAGTAGCCATTCAATGATGATCTGTGATGAGTCAGAATGTCGCGCGATAGGGGTTGTAGAGGCTGTGCAGAGCGGGACTCGGTTGCGCAGAGTGCCTGCGGGCCCGTCTGGCGCTTGGGGATCAACAGAGTTGATCCGGAGGGCTCTGCGAAAGCAGGGCGCAGCCTGGTGCAAGGAACTGCCGTGCCTCGCAGTCGAGATGGCCTCGACCTGCTGCGGTCGGCTCCCTCGGACCTTCGGCGCAGTGCTCGCGTCCATCGCCGGAGGCCTGGAGTTCATGCAGGGGGCCACGCTCTGACGCGTGTCCACTTCGGAAGGAGAGCGCCGGACAATGCACGGCGCGCACCACCCAGACCTTGGCGTTGCCTGGGGTACGACCCGCCAGGGCGCAGCAAGCGCCGGCCCCAACCGGTCAGCACCGAGGCTGTGAGCCCGTCCCGGTGGTGAGTTGCCACCACCGCGAACCGCAAGGTCCACGAGGCACCCGAGGACCTCACATACGACACGAGCGCAGATGCCGCCGCCGGCGTCTTCCGCGCCGCCAACACCACCACGACGGACGGAGACACGACATGGTGCTCGCGATCGACGCGCTGCTCGGCTGCGTGGCCACTCTGCTCGCCCTCGCCATCCGGCGCAGCCTGACCCGCACGCCGCACAGCGGGTGGTGCGCGACCGCCTCGAACTGGCCCACCTCCCAGCACGACGCCCTGCTCTGCCGCGGCTACGTCCAGGACCGCCGCCGCGAACGGCTGCGCGACATCGGGCGCGGCCGCCCCGTCGAGGAGCCGAACCAGTGGGGCGAGGCGTACCTACTCGACGAAGAGATCGCCCAGCGAACGAAAGCCGACGCATGAGTGCCGCGACCACCTCGGCCGCCGCCGGTTTCGCCCAGACGCTCGCCGGGCCGGCCGCCGCATACCCGACCGACCCGGAAGGCACAGCACCCGTGATCGCCAAAGTCACCGACCCGGCGACAGGCGAGCAGCACCGGTCCCGATCGACCCCGGCCGGCTCGGCTGGGTGAACGCCCTGGTTCGGGGCGAGCGGGACACCTGCCGCGGCGGTCTTTCACCCTGATCCGCCGGCCCGGTGTCATGCCGATCACCGCAACGCTCCGCGGGGGCGAGATCACGGATCTCGGACACGTACAAGTCTTCATCCGGGCGAAGGTGTGCTCGACGCGGGCACGGACCCGTCGGTGTCCGGCGTTGTCCCCCTCCTGCCCCAGGCAACGGGCCGACCGGCCCTTCTGTGGTGCTGGGTGATCAGCCCGGTGCCCAGGTAGGCAACGTCCCCGATCACCGTCGTCCCGGCGGCCACGGCCGGCAGGTTCGACTCCCGCCACACGTGGGCATCGGCCTTGTTCTCGGCGCCGGCCGGGCCGATGCCATGACCAGCCGGGTGTACGTCCGCGACGGGCCGCGTTGCCGGCTCCAGCGCCGGCAACGGCCTCAGCCGCTGGATGCCCCGGCCGACCGTCGCCGAGGAGATACCGAACAGCGGGGCCGGCTGCCGCATCGTTAGGTTCGTGCGGTAGTACACCGCCACCGGCAGAAGGCGGCCCGCCAGCGGCAAACATCACGGTCGGCCGCCACCGGGTCCCTTCCCGCCCCGCTCCCGCACCACTCTCACCAGCTTCACGAACCGATCCATCCGCAAGCCGTGAACGTCTGCGGGATGGTGACGGCTGCCGGGAGCTGTGGCTCTTGTCCGCCGGCCCGGCGGACCTTGACGGTGTCCATGACCTCCTCGAAGCGGGTTCAGTCGGCGGCGTTGCCGCCGGTGAGGACGAAGCCGAGAGGCCGGCCGCGGCCGTCGCAGGACAGGTGGACTTTCGTGGTCAGTGCGCCTGGGGATCGTCCAAGGGCGTGATCACATATTTCGTCCCGCCGTCCTGCCCCTCTTTACGGGCGCCCACGGCATGCTGGTGGGCCCGCGGGACCGTGGAGTCGACCGACACCAGCCAGCCGTCACCGGTCGCGTCCCTCATGGCCTGGGCGGGCGGCCGGCATTCGCGTGAACGTCCGGTCCAGCACCCACCTGCGGAAACGGGTGTAGAGGGTCCTCCAGGGCCCGTACCGTGCCGGCACGTCACGTCACGCCGACCCCGTCTGCGGCTTCCACACGATTCCGTTCAGCACCCGCCGGTCGTCCAACCTCGTTGCCGGGCTGGGGGGCGTCGCGCCGTGGTCTGGTCGGGAGTGGTCGGTTGCTCGCGAGGAGCGTGATTTTGATCGGCGAAGCCGATCCGGGGTTCGGAGTGACGAGGTATTCGGTCAGCGTAGCTGTCTCGGAACTCGTCAGCTCATGATGACGTGCCATGCCGACATGATTCCGCATCAGAACCCTTTGGCGGTACGCCCTGGCGCAGGTCAAGTGAAGTTGATCGGCGAAGCCGATCCGGGGTTCGGAATGGCGAGGTATTCGGTCAGCGCGGCTGTCTCGGAACTCGTCGACTCATGATGACGCCCCGTGCCGACATGATCCCGCATCAGAACCCCTAGAAGGCACGCCTTGGCGCAGGTCAAGTGAATGCCGAGCCAGGGGACATCACGCCGTGGTCTGGTCGGGAGTGGCCGGTTGCTCGGCGAAGAACGCGAGTTTGATCGGCGAAGCCGATCCGGGGCTCGGAATGACGACGCATTCGATCAGCGCAGCTGATTCGGATGAAGCACTGAAAGAGAAAATCATCTGATCGGCGAAGCCGATCCGGATGGGGGCATGACGGACAACTGAATATCTCAGCCCAATCAGCCAACTGCGCTCGGACGACGTCGTCGATCCGGGCGCTTTGCTGTATCCGAGGAGAAGAACTCATTCCGAACGCTCCGAACAACGGACAGCGGGGCCAATCGTTGGCGCGGCCCAGACAGGTCTCGGCCAGAACCTGGCAGTAGTCGGTTCGGTGAAGTTCGAGGCTCTGTACGGCCGTGGTGCGCATCTCGAAGCCGTCGGATTCGGTAGCGAGCGTGTGGCAAAACGGCCCGTCCGGCTTTGTGTTGAACCCATCGGGGTTGGCCGCGACCAGACCTGATCCCGCACTTGAACCCCTTTCCCTGAACACCCATGTAGTGGGCAGCGCTTTGTGCTGCCCGCGCAGTAAGAGGAGAAACCTGATGAATCACGAGTCCACGAAGTTGTCGGTCGCGTTCAGCGGGGCCGACAACACGGGTAAGACCACGCAGATCGGCCTGCTGGGCCGCCGGATCGGTCCGGCTGCGGCGCTCGCCGGCGCCCTGCACGACCACGACTCTCGATGGACCGACATCCAGGGCGACATGGCCGGGTGGTGGTTCGAGAAGAGCCGCATCGAGGAGTTCGTGGACGTCCTGGCGTCTTCTTACCTCGCGCGATCCGCCGCCCCCGGCGTCGGGAGCCTGCGACTGTTCGACCGGGGCATCCCCATGCTGGAGGCGTCGGTCGCCGCGACCGTTGCCGTCCGCGAGAACCTGGCCGCCCCGGCGGCGGCCGACCGCGCACGGGCCCTGCTCGAACCGTGGGCCACGGACCTTCGCGTCGCCGAGAACGCTGAGCTCTCCCTCTACCTGGCGTTCTCCAACGAGATCGACAAGAACGTGACCCACAGCCTCGCCCATCAGGCGAGCGTCACCCCGCCCTACGACCGCTACCAGCGGGCCCTGCACGAACGACTCCACGTCATGGCCACCGAAGAGGGCCGCTTCTCGCACACGGTGCTGATCGGTGGCCGCTCCATCGTCGAGGTGCAGCGGGACATCCGGCGTCTGCTGCACCCGCGGCACCCGGCCGTCCCTGCCCGTGCCCTGGACGGGGTGCAGGTCATCGCGCTCGCCGGGCTGTCCGAGAGTGGCAAGAGCAGCGCCGGCGAGTACCTGCGCATGCGACACGGCCACGCCCGCCTCAAGATCGGGTGGCTGCTCGACACCGCCGCCGCGCACGCCGGCTTCCCCGACCCATACGCGGTCACGGAGGACGTCCAGGCCGAGTTGATCGTCGACGCCCTGGATCGTTACCTGACGGCCCACCACTACCTGACCGACGTGACGATCGAGTCGCTGCACTCCTTGGAGTCCACCGCCGCACTGCGACGACTGCTCGGACGGCAGGTCACCGTCACATACCTCGACACACCGATGGCGGCCCGCCGCGCACGCAGCGAAACCGGAGCCGACGACGTGGCCGTGCGCGACCTCGTCAAGGAGAGTCGAGGCGCGGACAGGATCGCGGGCATCGCGGACCGGGTGATCGACAACTCCGGTACACGGCTCCGCCTGGAGCGCTGCTTGGACGCGCTGGTCCTCGATCACCACTGGCCCGCACGGCACCCGGAGACGCAGCCCGTGAACATGCTGGGCCTCCCGATCAGCCTGGAGTCCTACCTGCACAAGCTGCTGGACCGCACCACCGGCGGCGCTGACCCGGTGGTGGACCTGCTGGCCGTCACCGGGTCCGCCGCCAAGGGCAGGTACCAGAGCGGGTGGAGTGACCTCGACGTGCTCGTCGTCGCCGACAACGCCCGTTTGGGTCCCCTCGCCGACGTGCTGGCCGAACTCCGCGCCGACCTGGAGGGCGTCAAGGTCGGCGTCAGCGTCGTCACGCTCGCCGAATGTCGCACCGGCAACGTGTCCATTCGACTCCAGCACGTGCTGGCCCAGATCGGTGCCGGTGCCATCACCCCGCTGTGGGTCCGAAACGGCCTGCGGCTCCCCGCTCCGGACCCGGCCGCCATCGTGGCCGCCACCGTCATGAACGGGGTCCAGGCAACCTTCGACATCCGCCGCCAGATCCTCGCAGGCGCCGGCGATCTGCACGCCCTCTACAAGGTGACGGCGCTGTCCGCGAAGGTGCAGTTGGAGTTCCGCCGTGTACCGGTCTCCGCCGACGAGGACGCCCTGACCACGCTCCTCGGCGCCCACGGCCACGACACCTCCCTGGCCCGCACCGCCCGTACCGACCGCGCCGCCGCCCTCGAGGTCGCCCGGATCATCCTCGACCTGTGGGACGACACCATGAACGGAGTGGAGCAGTGACCGACGCAGTCTTCGCGAAGGACTTCCCCAATCGCACGGCCGCGATGGGGGAGGTTCGTGGCCACCGCCTGATCGAACACCGCCTCTCCGTACCCCGGCTCCGTGGTCTTCACGACGGGCCGGACGGCAGCCAGGTGGTCTTCGACGACGTGTTCGCTCAGGGACGGTGCGAACTCCTCCTCGGCGACCTCATCGCCCTGGCCGACCGCGACCCGAGCCATATACCCCGTCTCGTCAAGCTCGTTGAAGCCGTGTGTCACGACCTGACCACCGCTTTCACGCACGAACGCCGATACCCCCTGAGCAGCTGCGTTCCCACCCTCTACGCCGACCGCATCCGACCCGGTGGACGCCTGGACACCTGGTACCTGAACCCCGGCCACTCCGTCGTTCCGGCCGGAGGAAACGTTCCCGCTCTCACTGTGGCCGACCTCGCCGACCACACGATCACCGTCAACGGTCGGCCGCTCACCATCAACCTCCCCGACGTCGTCCGTACCACCCGCCAGATCCTGACACCGGACAGCAGCTGGGTGTGCGGACACACTCAGGGAGACCCCACCGAGCCCAACATCGCCGACCCCCTGTGCTGGCTCGACTTCGCACTCGCCGGCCTCAACACCCTTCCGGGCGAAGCCGCCAACCTCCTCTGGTACCTGATGGGCCTGGGCGGCTGGCTCGTCCCCACCTATCAACCCGACACCTACCAGCGCACCATGCGCCTCGCCCTCCCGCCCCTCACGACCCCCCGGATCACCCACCTGGACCACCACCCCCGACTCCGACACCTCGACATCCACTACCGCTGGAACACCGGCCCCGGCCGCCGAGCCGCCCTCACCACCGCCCTGCGAGCCCTGCCCGACATCCCCTGGCACGACTTGCGCCCCTTCCTCACCCTCCGCGTCCTCGGTGTCGTCCGTCCCTGGCCCATCACGACGACCGACACCCTCCTGACGCTGATCAAAGCTGCCGAACTCCATCAGCCGAGCAGCAACGCCACCGAGTTCTTCACTCAGCACACATTCGAAACGGAGCTCCCGTGAACCCCACCCTCTCCATCACTGATCAGTCGCTGAGCGCCCGACCCCTGCTCGGCCGAACTGCTCTGGTCACCGGAGCCACCGGTGGCATCGGCACCGCGATCTGCCGTGGCCTCGCCACCGCCGGCGCCCACGTCGCCGTCGCCCATTACGACGAGGACGCGGCCGCCGCCGACCTCCTGGACCAGCTGCCCACCCGAGGCATCGCCGTCTCCGGTGATCTCACCGATCCGAAGTTCCCGGCCGCCCTGATCACCACCGTCACGGACGCCCTGGCACCCGTCGACATCCTGATCAACAACGCCGGCGCCTACCCGCGTATCGCCTGGGAAGACCTGAACGAGGCCGACTGGGAGCAGTCCCTCGCCGTCAACCTCCACGCTCCGCGCCGCCTGTGCCAGGCTGTCACCGCAAGCATGACGGCACGCCAGTGGGGCAGGATCGTGAACATCGGCTCGATCAACGCCCTCGTGGGCCGTCGCCTGCTCACCCCTTACGCCACGGCCAAGGCCGCGATGATCGGACTGACCCGGTCCCTGGCCCGCGATGTCGGAGTGGGCGGGATCACCGTCAACTCGGTCCTGCCCGGAGCGATCCAGGTTCCTGCTGAAGATGCCCTCCCGCCCGCCGCCCGGGTGTCCCCCGAGCACCAGATCGCCCGCCAGTGCGTTCCCCGCCGCGGGCGGCCGGAGGACGTGGCCGCCGCTGTCGCCTTCCTGGCAAGTCCTGCGGCCGGGTTCATCACCGGTCAGAGCCTCCACGTTGATGGCGGGTGGGTGATGAGCTGATCTCCTTCGGCCGGGTTCACCACCGGTCGAATTCTCCACGGTGATGGCGGCCGGATGATGAACTGATCTCCTCGACAGCAACGCCTGAGGAGACACAGTGAAAGAACGCGTCCGTGCCGTCCTGATCACACCGGCCCGCACCATGCTCATCATCCGCCGCACCATCCCCGGCCGCGACGTCTACCACGTCCTCGTCGGCGGCGGCATCGAGGACGGCGACCCCACACCGGAAGCGGCTCTCCACCGTGAGATCCACGAGGAGATTGCCGGGAAGGCTCACATCGTCCGGCTGCTGGGCACTCTTGCCGACACCGAACGCGAAGAGATCCAGCACATCTATCTCGCCGAGGTCCGCACCTGGGCCTTCGACGACCGTACCGGCAGCGAGTTCACGCGTGCCGATCGCGGCACCTACGAACTCGTCGAGACCCCCCTCACCACCCCCGAGGCCCTGGCCACCCTCAACCTCCAGCCTCCCAGGGTGCTGCCCCTGATCCAGAAGGTCATGTCCGAATGGGCGTGAAGCTCTGCACGGAGCGGTTCTAATCCGCAGTGCGCCGGCTGATCCTCGGCGTACGCCATTGGGAACACCGTGCAGGCCACCCACGGAACAGGTTCGACTCCTGAGCGCTGCAGATGATCCCTGAGGCGTGTCCCTGGAGATCTATGCAGCTCCAACTACCCCAGCACCCCGGTGCGCGCGCTGCCTTCGGGCAACCGCGGCGCCGGGGTGCTGTCTTTTCTTCTTCGTGGCTCGCCTTACTCGCCCCGTGAAGGCCGTGAGCACAAGGGATCAGCAGAGCTGATCCGGATCTGACGTCGAAGAACATCCTCGTTCCGCCAGGAGTCGGCCTGGCCGACTCCATGAGCGGCTACCGCCTTGCCGTGTCCTGTGCCGGCCCGTGCAACTCCAGCATCCGTACCACGGAACTGCACTGACAACGCCGAGGTGTTCCTCTCCTGGCTGACGAAGCCGGACGACCTCGTTGAGGACCCGGCTGGCCCAGGCCCCCGAAGGCTCGCTGAACCACTACCTGCCAACTCCGCCCGTGACCATAGACGAGGGGCCGAAGGACCTGCTCGTCGAACTGCCCTGGCAGCAGCCGCGCACGCACCAGGCCGCCCGAGGCCGGAAGGTCGATCTCGCCACCGCCCGGCCCCGTCGTCACGCGTGTCCGGCAGGACTCCGCACGCCCCGGAACCGCTGTGCGGCTCGTGCGAAGACCACGGCCTGATCACCCGCTTTGACCGGTCCACGAACGGGATCACCGGACACAGCCGGTGCGACAACGCGCCGTGTGAGGCGGGAGCCGAGACCGCCGCGCACGTGTGCGCCGGTCGCTGCTACTGCCCTCCGTTCTGACGCCACGGCGCCTCCGGATCCGGGGGCCTCTGGCCGGTCCCTCCCGGTTCGAGGCGGGGCGGGGGCGCCGACCGCACCTCGGTCGGCGTACGGAGACCACCGCAGCACTCGGGAAGGAATCCCAAACCATGACCACCACGACGGCACGCAGCATCGTTCGGGAGATCGTGCCCCGCTCCTACCGCCGACACACCCCGACCAACGGCCATGCGCCGGAGGGCGCCGAATACGGCGTACGGCCGGCTGTTCGACCTTCCCGGTGAGTCGCCCAACGGCCGCCGCCGCGCCCGAGACGGCGACGCCGGCAACTTGCGACCGGGGCGACCGCGCGCGCGGCACCACGTGGAGCACGGCCGCCGCGGGCGGCGAGTGTTCCGAGGTGTCGGCCACCATGACCGAGCGGCTCCGTCACAGCAAGCCCGAGTGGTCTCTTCTCGAACGGTGGCCGGCAACTGCGCCAGGCTCTTCTCTTCTGCATGATCAGCGGAGCTGATCCGGTCTGGCCTTCGGAAGATCACGTCCACGCCAGGAGTACAGCCGTGAGCCAGGCGCTCCGCTGCAGAGCAGCGCCGGGAGTCTCACTGCCGAATCCATCACCTCGTCCGGGGGAGATCGCCAGGCCCCGAGCGCCTCCTCCTACCTGCCCTGTTTCGATGCCCACGATCAGGCGCGGGTCGCGAAGTACCTCTTCGGCGTGCGCGTTTGGCCGTCACCCGCTGCCCGCTGCCCGCGGGTAGCGCCGGGTCTGCGGCTCCCGTGACCTCGAGCACCTGGTCCGGGACCTGCCCGCCATGCTCGGAAGCTCCTCATCCGACCCGAGCGGCTTCAGCCGGGCCTGCTCGCGAAACAGAACCCGCGGAGACGCAGCGTCCTCGTGTGGCAGGGCGTATCAGTGTTCGGACGACTGATCTCTTCGACCTCGGCCTTCGAGGTCGCGTCCAGTGCTTCACACATCAGGCCGCCTCCTTACTGTGCTTGCCCGCCGGCTTTCGCGGCGAGGGCCTGCTGCTCGACGTGCCGTGCCGCGATGTACAGGCCCTCGCGGTTCAGGTGCCGTGAGTAGCTCGAGTCGAGGTAGAGCACAGGTACATCGCCGGCGGCCTTCAGAAGAGCAGGGTGCAGCAGGTGCTTGATGGGGCCCGAGCCGCCGCCGTAGACGTAGACGACCTCGGTCGTCGCACCGGCCTGGGAGAGGACGTCGCCGAAGGAGGAGGCGATCTCCTCGACCAGGTAGCCGGCCTCGTCCTCGACGAAGCCGGCGGCGCGCTGGTGACGGTTCTTCACCAGCACAGACGGCTTCGCGTGGAGGAAGTCCGCCAGCTGCTTGCGCGAGGAGAACTGCAGCGTGGCGTCCGACTCACTCATGCGCTCCATGGCGTTCATCAGCGCGGTGCCGTAGCCCTCGTCGAGCGTGGCTGCCGCCTCGGGGTTGAACCGCCCATCGGTGAAGACCGGGAAGTTCACGGTGCCCTCACCGACGTCGACACCGATGGTGTTCTGCACCGCCACCAGATCGGAGGCCGAGACCCCTTCCACCACGGATGCGTCGCGAGTACGCAGATCATCGAGAAGAGCCTGGGCCAGCGGTTCGCCCTTGTCGGTGATGGCGAACTGCGCGGAGGCACCCTCGGCCATCACCTGTACGTCGATGAACTGCAGGCGCACCGAGACCGGGGTGCTGAAGTTCTTGATCGTCACCAGGTGCACCGCGGGGTCGGAGCTGCCCAGCAGACCGATGAACTCTGCGGCGTAGGCGTGGCGGCGCGCGACGAACTCGGAGATCGGCAGTGCCAGGCCGGCGCGCACCTGCACGCGCAGCTCGTGAGCGGGCAGCGCGCCGTTCTCGCGGACGTAGTCGCGCAGGGCCTTCGCGGCGAAGACACCCAGGACCAGGACCTTGCTCAGCTCCTGATCAGCCTTGGAGTGCTTGCCCAGTACCTCGAACTCGGTGAACTTCGAGCCGCGCACGCTCAGCGCTGCCCGGCCGAAGATTCGGCGGTCCGACGCCGCCACCAGGGTTGTGGTGAGTGAGCAGTCGATCTGGTTGTAGAAGTCGCCGGCCATCACGGAGGCCGCATCCGCGTCGGGGAGCGGCACCTTCGGCGAGGTGCGGGAAGTCGAGACGACCGCGCTGGGCAGATCGATCTCGTCGAAGATCTCCCGCTTCGTATTCTGGATGACGCCCTTGACGTAGCCGTTGCCGACGTCGATGCCGCCGGTGAGGGTGATGATGTCGTTGCTGTTGGCGCTCATGAATTCGGTCCCTCGGTGTCTGTGTCGTCTGCCTGGAAAATGCAATTCACCGCGTCACTCAGCGCCGAGTACTCGCCATGATTTCGTCAATGGAGGCCTGCTTCGGAGGCTCCGGGTTCGGGCCGGTGGCACTTACCGCAGGACCCTCGACCGTCTCAACAGGTGTTGTAACCGGCTCGAGTTGGGCTACCGGCGCTGGTGCCGTCCTCTCGACGGCGTCGGCCTGGTCGGCGACCACGGGCTGTGGCCGCCGAACAGGCATGGCGGCCGGACGGCGCTCGGTGACCGCCTCGTCGTCCTCGCGCTGCTCGGTGCTCTCCAGGGGCGGCCGGCCGCGACGCGGCAGCTGCTCGACGGGCTTGTAGTAGACGTCGACGTATCCGTCGCGCTGGATGGACTCCCGAATGAGCAGTCGCAGCGACTGCGAGATGTTCTCCTGCTGATCGAGCCACTCGATCACCGAGGTGTCGGCAGCGGGCACGGTCCAGCGGACCTTGCGAGGTTCACTCGGCCGATTCGTCATCGCACCCACCTCGCCCTGCCACTCGCTCCTGCACTCCATCCGGTCGTTCGCGGGATGTCTCTCGCTCTGTCACACGGACTCACCACCCGTCATTTCCTCTTTCGAATGTGAATCGCTATGAGTCGACTCTAGTGTCCCTATCGAGGCCCATGCAAGTCCTACTCGATACACGAGTCAGACTCTATTGGTGTCACCAGTCGTCTCTGGTGGGGCACCCGTGATACGCCGCAGTGCCCCAGCCGGAGACGGCTGGGCGCAAGCAGGCGGCGCCACGCGCCCATGAGTCCCACAGGCAACGCGGCAAGGGCTCCCACGGGACATCTGCGAGACACCTGGCGTCAGGGCGTGGTCTCGGGGAAGCCGCACGGGGGCACACGCGGGCTTCCACTCGTGTCCTGACTGTGTCTCGTGAGAGACACCGCCCGACTTCCCGACGCAGATGTGTCCTCCGAGGGCACTGTGTGCGACACCGGGGCGGCACCGTTGGAGCGCGCGCGAGATGCCGTGCGGACACGCGCGGGACTTCGAGGGACCCAGTAGCAGCAGCCGGCGTCTTGCGCGTGTCCCGGTCACGGCCCCTGCGCGTTCCGATGGGTCACCACAGAGACGCGAGGTGAGGGCTGATTCCTGGGGCCGCCAGGCCTGACCGCACCTCTTGCCGCAGCCATTCGGCGGGTACGTCGCGACGGTCACGGACGCCGGCCGAGCGTGGCCGGCACAGCTCTGAGCGAGACACCGACGCGGTGCCGGCGCGGCGGTCGGCGCAGGGGTGTCATCGACCCGACGAGGTTACGCGGAGAGAGAAGGGTCGAAGGGGGGAGTAGGCCCCCACGCCCGGCGAGCGTGGGAGGAACGACGTGCTTGCGCAGCATGGGCCGTGGGGTGGAAGAGGCTCGGAGGCATCGCTGCGGAGGCCACCGCCTGGAGGAAGGCGACAACGCTCCGATACCGCTCGAGCTGCTCGCCGTGCCCGATGGGCGGCTGGTCGCGGCAGCCGGGGCCCTCTTCTTCCGATGCGTCCACGAGAGATCGCCCCGGGCTTGCCGCGCAAGCGCGAAACGAAACACGGCCCGGGGCCCGATGGTCTCGACAAGGTAGTGCCGAACGCCCGCCTCGGCCGCGGTGCGGGTGACGTGTCGGCACGCTGCCGCAGCAGCACCGGAGCAACGACCGGAGCACACAAAGCCAGTTGGTGCAGCCGGCGCAGCACGATGGTGAGAGGCCGGCTATGCCGTCAGCGGCGAGCGATGAAGTCGAGCGTCATCGACAGCCGAAGAGACGGCGTCGTGAGAGGACGGATCCGCTGCTGGGCGAGGGCCTTGCCGCCTGCGGCGGCAAGGGGATGCACCGGAGCTGTGCCCCGTCGGGAGCAGACCCGTACCCCGCCTCGTTCGTGCCTCACGAGGACGGCTCGGCACGGGGTACGGCCTTATCCCGAACGGCGAAACAGCAGTACCGCCAGAAGACGTGATGACCAGGCGAGACAGCCTGCCCCGTACCCCCGCGGCGCGAAAGGGGGGAGGGGTACGAGTCGAGAGGGTACGGCCCGTTTCCCCTGATGTTCCAGGCTTCCGCCAAGGCTCCAGCCGTGGAACGGTGGGACGGTGACAGAGACGTGAAAGGGCATAAGGGAATCTGATAACACGTGTCCTGCGGATCCTCGCTCCGCTCGGCCTCTTCACCGCGCTCCGATGGCGTGTCAGACGTGGCCGACGGGTCCCACCGGTCGATTGGCTCGCCGGTCCGTCGGTCGCCGGCGCTCCCTCTGGCCATGCCGGCCCTGCGCTTGAGAGGCAACCCCCGACACCGCCTCGCCGCAGTCGTCCACAGACGTGTGGGCAGGGGTGAAGGGGGCCGTAGTGGATGGGCAGGCACGCAGCGCCTGGCTCAGCCGAGGAGTGACGCTCCGCGCGGTGGCCGGCAGTGCGATCGACCCGTGGTGGATCACTCCAGCGGGACCTTCCGGGTCGTCAGCCGGCAGGGTCGCCGCAGGAGCTGGGCTGGACATCGAGATCACACGGACCCACCGGGTCCGCACTCGATGGTCGCTAGTCCGCCCAAGTCCACGAAGAGGCACACGACGACACAGCCCCGGTCCGAACTCGTCCTGCGATGGAGGAGCCCGCTGCGTGCCGAAGTTGTGGAAGTCGAACAGCGAAGCCGTTGCCGAGGATGCGCTCCGGCGAAGTCGGGGACGTCGACGACGTCGACTCAACCGATGACGAGAACAGCACGGTCGTCACCGTGAACATCCCCCGCAGCGGTGACGGGATGTACATCGTCCACCTCATGCCGATGTGTGGTGACGCTCGGATTGGCGTCGAGCTCCAGCGGGAGAGGGCGGCCGGAATGGGGCAGCGGCACGCAGGCCGCCGCGCCTGCACAGACGCCAGGACCGCGGCTCTCGACTCCGGCTGTGGAGACCGCCGAGTCACCAGGAGAGGAGACTCGAATGATTGCTGAAATGATTCCAGAGTCGTTCTCGCACGTCGTCCTGGTCACCGGTTCCCGCAGCTGGAACGAGGCGAAGAGCATGCCTGAGACATTCGACGACGCCGGGCGTGGCTGGGGGCCCAAGAACGTCACCCGGCCGGTCGGCCGGGGCTTCTTTCGGGGCACTGTCCCAAGGGGGCTGACACGAGGGCGGAACCGATGTGGCGGGACGCAGGCTCGGAGATCGTCATCTTTCCCGCCGACTGGTCGGCCCGGGAGTAGGCGGATTCCAGCGGAACCAGGAGGTAGGCGGTCGACGCCGCCGAGGACTTCCGCGAGGCCGGGGCTCAGGTGCTGTGCACGGCCTTTCCCGACCTCTCCCGGTCGCCCGGATGCCCGATGTGAAGCCAGGAGCAGCTCATGCCGGATGCACCGGGGCACTTCTCACACGGCACCTCCACCGCAGGGCTCGATCGTGAGCTGCGGGGATCAAGACGTCCTATGGGATCCATCCGGTCTGAAGACGCGCGATGGGCCCTGCAGTGTGCTGCAGGGCCCATCGGGGTGAATGAGAGAAATCGGCCAGGAGGCGAACATCAGGCTCGGCGCTAGTTGCTCCGATCGATGCCGTGAGCCTCGTCGTAGGCCTTCATGACCTTCTTCGGGATGCGCCCCCGTTCCGCGAACTCATAGCCCTCTTCCTTGGCCCACTCGCGGATCTTCTCTCGCTCCTCGGCAGTCGTCTCAGGTACGACTCGCTTCTTGGGCGCAGGCTTCCCGGCCTTCCGGCTGACCTCCAGGTAGGACTTCAGTGCGGCCTCAAGGCCCTTCCTCTCCTCAGCCGTGAGGTCGACTTCGTACCAGGTGTCTCCCAGGCCGAAGGTCACGGTAGCCGCATCCGGCTTACCGCTGAGATCTGACTCGACAATGCTTCGAATAGCCATACCGGTGAGAGTAGCCGATGCGCAAGGACTTTGGAAAGCCTGTCGAACTCATTCGATATAAGTGCGCCATTTGGAACCCGAATGAGTCTCAAAGATGCTGATGGATTGGCAGAAGAAGTGACTGTTACTGCTAAAATCGCAGCGCCGTTGAAAGAGTGTCTCGTACCTCGTTCTCCAGCGACCAGCGACTCCATCGAGAGGGCCTCCACCATGTCCACGCTTCATGCCGTCGACGACCACTCGCTCACCGACGAGGACATCGACTGCGCACCTGCTATGCCGGAGACTCCCACCGCGGTGTCGCCGCCGCGCGTGCCCCCGGCTGGACGACGTTGGTGGCCGACCACCACGAGGAGTTCGCCCCGGGCTCGACCGCGGACGTCACTGTCGACCCGTGCCGGCTCGACGAGACCCACGCCCAGAAGGTCTGGGAGATCCGCCTGCTGCGTCTGTTCGCCGGGCTCGGCACTGTCTCCGACGTCATGCCCGTCCTGTACGAGAACCGCCGGCTGGTGCGCGATGCGATCTCGATTGCCCTCCTGCTGCGCGTCGTCGCGCCGAAGACCATCCCCCATCCCCGGGGTGGGTTCGACACCGACCCCGATGCCACCGACATCGAGCAGTCGAGACTGATGCAGCCGCTGCGCACCGAGCCGCATCGCCCGGTCTCCTACCGGGGCTTCGAGGGCTTCGCGATCGTGCCGAAGACCTTCGCCCGGGTCGGCAGGATCCGAAACGTCGACGACCGCGACGAGGGCTTCTTCGGCTTCGGAAGAACCCACCGCCGGGACCGGTCTCTGGCCGCGCGTCGAGGTGGTTCGACATCATCACCAGCCTGGAGCAGCACGACGGTCTCAGCGCCATCGGACACCAGCAGGCCCGCGGCCTTCGCGTCGCGAAGGCCGCGAAGCTGGGCCACCTGGTCGCCGTGCCGCAGGAGACCGCCCGGGTTGCCCTGCTCGCTGTCAGCACCGATGGCCCAAAAGGCGATCTCGTGCTCGGCCCGGACGCCGACTGCGACGCCGGCCCTCAAGACCTGCGGCCGCCGTTCGAGCCGGTGCGCCGGACCGAGGGCCTCAAGGCCTTCGGGCACGGCTTCACCACGCCGGTCGTCGAGATCGAAACAGATCACCACGGGTGCTTGAGCCCGTACAGGAGGAGACCATGACGACGCCACCGATCACTTCGCGTCTGCTCGGCATCGGGTGGTGCGCCCTCGTGCCGTTCGCCGTCGTCGCGGTCTACCTCGGTCTGGGCACCGTCGCGGTCCGCCTCATCGGAGAGCCGATCGTCGCGACCTGCGTCCTGGGCATGCTTGTTGTCCTCCTGGTCGGCTCGGTGAGGATCCAGCGGCCCCTGTGGCTCGCGCATGCGCCGGCCCCGCGGCCGAGCGTGGAAATTCCGCGCTTCGGGTGGACCGTCGTCGGCTGCGCGGTTCTGGCATTCCTCGCCGGGCAGTCGATGGCCTTGTGGATCTACGCCACGACCGGGTCCACAGGCTTCGACGCGTCGAACCAGACGCGGCACGCGGCTGGAGTGCTGGCGACCCTGCTGCTCGCCATGGTCGCGGCTCCTGCGGGGGAGGAGGCCCTGTTCCGAGGGCTGGTCTACCCATTGCTGCGCAAGCGGGTGAGCATACTCGCTTCCACGCTGGTCACCGCCGTGGTGTTCGGCCTGCTGCACGGCAACGCGGTGCAGTTCGCCTCGACCCTGCCATTGGCGGTGCTCCTGGCCCTGATCTACGAACACACGCGCGTGCTGTGGCCCTGTGTGCTCCTGCACCTGGGTTTCAACCTCGCTGCCGCCCTCGTCCCAGCACAGGTCTTCGTCGCTCTGGCGAACCCCGTCTCCGCGACGCTCCTGTACCTGGCTTTCGCCGGCTGTGCCTTTGGGCTCTACCGGCGGGTCGCCGGCTTGACTGCGCCAAGCGCAGGCCCGGCCTCGGGAAGCGAGTCCGCGATGCAGTGAGCGAGGTACTCAGCCTCTTCTGAAAAACGATGTCGCCAAGGTCCTGACGTCCATGCCGGCGATCGGCGTCAGGACCGGAGCACGGATCATCATCGACGTGGGCGACGGATCCGGCTCCCCGTCTGCCGCCCACGCCGGCCTGGCCCCGGCGACCCGCAGCTCAGGCTCGTCAATCCGTGGCGAAGCCGACCTCCCGCGACAAGAAGATCAGGACGTCGGCAAGACCGCCCACCACGGCCACGGGCTGACCCCGGCCGGGAAGGAGGTCTTCGACAAGCCGATGCCCGACAGCGAACCGAAGCTGCGGGCCGTCTTCGACAAGCTCAAGGCCAAGTTCGGCACCATGCTGGTGATCGCGGACGAGCCCGCCTCGATCGGTGCCCCGCCACTGACCGTCGCCCGCGACGCAGGCTGCGAAGTCGCCTACCGGAGCGGGACCTGGACCCACGGCTGGACCACCCTGCCGTCACCTGACTCCTCCATCGCTACGGATCCCCGCCGCACTGCGCGAGACGAACAGACCGTAGTGGTCCCGGGAACGGGCACCCTCGGCGTGGTCATCCCCTCGCCGGCCCGCTCGCGTGCCGCGGTACACGAACGGCGTCGGGCACTGGAAGCCCAGATCGGCACCCTGCTGGAGGCCCACTCTCTTCACCCGGTCCTGACATCGATGCCCGGAGGCGGAGTCAGGACCGCCGTCGTCGTGCGAGGCCCTCACGAACGGCGAGCCGCGCTCTCGCTCGACGCCCGCGCCCAGGAGCTCGTGTTCATCGGCGGCCCGCTACTTGCTCTGGCTTCGTGCTCATCGCCACGTGGAAGCCGTCCCGCACCCGCACGCACCGGCTCGGCCCGATCCGCACCCCCGGCCTGCGCGCCCTGGCGGCAGCCCTGTTCGGGGCGGGCAGCACCCTGGGAGCACTCAATGTCGTCGCCCTCGCCGCAGTCGGACATCACCACGCCGAGTACCTCTCGACGATGATGCCCGCGGCGTTCGCCGTCGGCAGCCCGATACGGCGGGCGCCGGTCCCGTTTACACCCGAACGCACGCTAAATGCAATCGACTTGACAGGATCGTTGTGTGTAGGGATATCGTACGGACTCTCAAGTGGGCTGGATGATCAACACCTTTGGTTGGCCTGGCCCTGCTGATCGTTCCGCAACGGGGGTAGGGCCAGCACATGCGGTGGAAAGCTCGCCGCGTCGGCAAGGGGCATACGGTCAGCCGCCGTGCCGTACGCAGAGCGTCCGGGAACATCATTGAGAGAACCAAGCGCTGGGCGCAGCCGTTTGACAACATCCTCCGCCCGCCCAGTGCCCGTGGATCACGACCAGTCCACCGCATTGTTACCCGGGCGTTCACGGGCGCCGTCATCGCGATGGCCTTCGTGTTCACCGTTGCGTTCGAGGTTGTCGCTGAAGTCCCGTACTCCGTGGAACCGCTTGCCCGCGTCCTGCGTCTGCCGACAGGCATGGACCTGTTCTGTCTCTGCACCGCTGCCGTCGCGGTCCGCGCGGCGCAGCGGGGCGGCGCGGTCAAGGAGACACCCGGGCGGGCGGTGAAGGCCGTGGCCATGGTGCTGGACGTCGTCCACGACGTGCTCCACATGGTCACCACACGTCGTCAGGCTGGGCAGCGAAGCGAGGGTTCACTGCACACGCGGAAAGTGTGACGACTACTGGCTCAGCCTGCCGAACGCATGACTGGGCGCGGGGTGGGTGGAGCCCCGCAAGCAAACGGGGCAGGGGCGAGGGGGGACGGGGCGATGAGGTGGGCTGCTCGACGGAAGACCGCCCGGAGCGGGGAAAGTGACGGGTTGCGTGCAGAACCAGGCGGTACAACGCCGATGCACCTCGCGAGAGCAGTCATGCAGTGGCGCAGGGACCCTTCGCGACGCGCCCTCTTGAAGGAATGCGAGAAGCTGCTCGCCGATCTGCCTGTGCCCACTCCCTTCAGTGTCGAGGCGCTGGTCCGGAACATGGAGCACGCACTGAAGCGTCAGATTCGGCTGGTGCCCTTTGACGACCCGGACGGAGGGCTGGGAACGGCCTGCGGCCTTCGAGTCAGGACGCCGGAGTTCACGGTCGTGCTCTACCGGCGCCGATCCAGCCGGAACCAGACCGAGCACATCATCCTTCATGAGCTGGCGCACGAGTGGCTGGACCACGGGAGCACCCTGAACGATGAAGAGGTCGAGCGATACGTCCCTGAGCACATCCGGGAGGAAGTCCTTCGTCGATTCCCGTTGGCTCTGGTCCAAGGCCGCGTGAACTACGACAGCCCGGAGGAGCAGCAGGCCGAGTTGTCGGCGTCCCTGATCAAGAGGTTGGCCCACCGCCAGCCGTTGGCCGGCGACGACATGGTCAGCCTCTTGGAGTCCTCGCTCTCCCACCCGGTTGCTCCGCCGCGGCGTGGCTCCAAGAACGAATGACGGACGGCATGCTCGACTTCTTCAGGTACCTGACCGCGGCAGTGATGACCCTCATAGCCGTTTGGCGATTCCCCGCCGTCCGGTACGGTGACGCCCACCGCCGAGCCCTCTGGGGCGGCTACGCCGGATTCTCCGTGGCCTTGTGGCTCTACACACCGGCAGCGATGCAGGCCGTGGACCGCATCCCCGTGATCGATCTGAGCGCCCTCCTGAGGCACTTCGCCAGCACCGCCGCCATCATCGCGTCCTTGACGTACGTTGCGACCAGCTACGGCAAGAGCTCCGAGGCCGTGGTGCCACGACACGTCACGGTGTCGCGCTGGATCGCCCGTGCCTCCTACCCGGTGGGCGCAATCGGCGTGACCCTGCTCACCATTCTCTTTTTCACCGTTGTGGACCGCCAGCGGCAAAGTAAAGACTTTCTCAGTGATCATGCAGGGGAATTAGGCGCCGCT
Organism: Streptomyces sp. NPDC058279; assembly: GCF_042881255.1. NCBI lineage: Bacteria > Bacillati > Actinomycetota > Actinomycetes > Kitasatosporales > Streptomycetaceae > Streptomyces > Streptomyces sp. NPDC058279. Next base: position 296,507 of record NZ_JBHVYA010000005.1, read on the forward strand.
GTGTATATGAGCGTCTTCTACTTCTTCCCGCTCGTCACAACCTCCGTCTGTGGCTACCAGTGGTCGCGGGGGGCGCGAGAAGCCGAGACGATCAGTATGCGAATCGGTCTCAGGCTCATGGGAATTTCGATGTGGATGGGGCTCCTCCACACGACGGCCCGAATCGTCATCGTGTGGACGGCGGTATTTTTCCCGCTGAGTCATTCCACAATGGAGATGCTCATTGATCTCACGGCGATGTGGATGAACCTGCTCTTCCTGATCGTGGCCGTAGGCGCGAGCATCCCCACCACCAGCGTCGTTGCTGCTCGCTGGAAGACATGGAAGACCCTCTACCGGCTTCACCCGCTCTGGTTCGACCTGGTGAAGGCTTTCCCCGGAACGAGTCTCTACCCGCCCGGGTCGCGCCTTGCCGAGCTGATCCACATGCGGGTCCCCAGCGATGTCCGCCTGGACCGATGGACCCAGGACATCGCTGATGTCTGCGAGAAGCTCCGGTACTACGCCCCGGAGACGCTCCTGTGGGCTGCCGAGGAGGCAGCCGCGTCGCACCCCGACCCCGAGCCGGGCGCCGAGGCGTACTGGATCGCCGCGGCGCTCCGTGCCGCTGCCTCCACAAAGGCCGGCCAGTACGCGACGGCCCCGCTCCAGGAGAAACCTTTCGTTGACACGAACAGCGAGGCGGCTTGGCTCGTGCGAGTGAGCAAGGCTTACGCGGTCATCACCCCGGGCGACGCTCAAGAGCTTCTGGAGCAGTCTGCGGAGCTGAGTCTTGAACCGGACGCGTAAAACGCTGAAGAAGTCGACTCGATTGGGAGGTCGCGTGAAATAGAAGACAGCCCTCCGGTGCTATTGCCGCCCTTCGGATTCGGGCGGGGTCGCCAGTTCCGCAAAGAGGCGGCTGGTACCGTGGGCCAGACAGTGGGTGGCATCGTTTTCCGCCCTGTAAATACCGCCGACCCTGGAAAGCGAAGCGCAGGCGCTGTCGCCGCCACGCGCATGCCGGGGCCGGAACGCTGTCCGGTACGGGCGGCGCCCAGATTCTCAGCACTGGAGTTCCTGCATGTCTCAGCGCACCGGCCTCGTCCTCGACTTCGGAGGCGTGCTCACCACACCGCTCCTGCCCGTGGTGCTCGCCTTCGAGCAGCGTGAAGGGCTTCCCCAGGGTGCATGCATCTCGGCCCTGTACCAGGACGAAGAGGGCGTCCGGATCACCGGCGACCTCGAGCGGGGAGCGGTCAGCCAGACCGAGTGGAACGAGATTGCCGGCAAGAAGCTGGGCGTCTCTCCCGACAACTTGATGGGCAGGATCTTCGGAGGCCTGCGTCCGGAGCCGCTGCTGATCAACGCGGCCGCCGCGGCGCGGCGAGCGGGCATCAAGGTGGGCATCCTGTCCAACTCGGTGGGCCTCGCGCCCTGGGACCTCTACGACGGCTACGACCTCGAGAAGTTGTACGACGTCGTGGTGATCTCCGAGCACCACCGGCTGCGCAAGCCCGACCCCGAGCTCTTCGAGATCACGCTCAAGCTGATGGAGATGCCTGCCGAGCAGTGCGTCTTCGTCGACGACACCGAGGCGTACGTCCAGGCGGCGGAGCAGCTCGGTTTCGCGGGGGTGCACAACAAGGACCCCAGGCAGACGGTGGCCGACCTGTCGAACCTGCTGGGCGTGGACCTCACCGCCGCGCCGTAGCCGGCCCCCGGGCAGGCGCCTGGTCCAACCGTCCCCGGCCGTTGGCCACCTCACTGCGAGGTCGTCAACGGCCGGGGATCTGCCTTGTGCCGGTGCGGCTCGGGACCCTGGTCGTACGCCTCAGGACTGCGGGGGCGGTTCAGCCGCGAAGGGCGTCAGGCTGAGGGCGGCAAGCGGCCGGCTCCGCCAGGGCCAGGGGCGGACGGCTCGGCGGCGCTGTCAAGGCGTGGCGCCGCGTCACTGCTCGCTCTGCTCGCCCGGCAGCTTGTTCTTCAGCTCTCCGACGACTTCGTTGATCTTGGCCATCATGCCGGCCGACAGCCCTGCCTGGTTGCCGCGGGCGGCGAGGCCGAGGATCTGGCCTTGGTGGATCGACCCCAGGAAGCGGATGGCTTCGAGGAATTCACCGGCCGCTGGGCTCAACTCGGCGTCGTCCTGGAAGAGGGCGATGTCGACCTGGAGAGCATGAGCCAGGCCGGCGCGTACTTCGTCCGAGACGGTCGTCGGGGCGCCCGAACGCAGCGTGGCGATATCATCGGCAGTCATGCGCGTCGTGCCGCTGTGCTCGTTGACGGCCTGCGCGATCTGCTCGTTGGACGGGGACGCCTGGCCTGCGTACCCGTGCTCCAGAAGATAGTTGATCTTCTCGCCGACCGTGCGAGGTGCAGACGGACGAGCTTCCTTCAGCGGCCGCCCCCTGCGGAGCCCGAACGAGACGTCCTGCGCGGCCAGTAGCTCTTCCGTGGTCACCCCGTAGGCGTGCGAGAGAGGTCCCACGTAGGCATCCTGGAGCCGACGCCTGCCGGATTCCGCGTTGCTCAGCGGCACGCGACTGGCGTTGATGGCCTCGGAGGCCTGCGCCACGCTGAGGCCGGCGTCGCAGCGGAGCAACTGCAGGTCCACGGGCCCGTCGTAGGGGAAGAGGGCGTCAAGGTCCTGACCAAGTGCCGACGCGATCCCCGGGAGTTTCTCCCCCTTGGGGAACTCCTCGCCGCTCTCCCATCGCGCCACGGTGGGGCCGCGGACGCCTACTCTCGCGCCCAACTCCTTCTGGCTGAGCTCCTTGCCCCGTCTGACAGCTCGCACTCGGCTGCCGTCGAACTGACGTGGCACATGGACTCCTGCGACTTGGCGGTCTGGACCTCGGGTGGCGACGAGAGAACCCTAACGGAAACCGGCTTGATCGATCCATGCATCTACCGTACGTTTCTGTATCGCACTTACGGTGGGGCTCTGCTCGCGCGTCGATCTTATGCCCCGATTAGTCCATCGCTCAACTACCCGCCCTGTTCAAGGCGGGTCCACCGGACCAGGTCATGCAACGGCCTAGGAACCTGGAAGGATCCCACCGATGATCCAGTCTCACTCAGAGTTGCCCAACTCTGGCGAGTTCAAAGGTTTCAACGAAGCTCGGCGCATCATGTGGTGCTATGAGGCTCGTGCCCGCGTGTCCGAGCGGTTCGAGGAGACGAGCTTCATCGGTGACACCAACGTTTCGGCGGTCCACGTCGACAACACCACCCGGGCAGACCGCGTGTTCCTCGTGGCGTTCGACGAGGCCGGCCGGCAGGTCGGCGTGGACACGCTCTACGTCGACGGGCCGAATCAACACCTCGACATCGCTTCCGAGTTCGACCACGACTTCACTGGGATGGACGTGGTGCCCAACTCCCAGCTTGAGCAGGCCATCTCTCGCGAGAACGGCTGGGTCGTCAACCTGAAGGTGCTCCGCGAGTACGAGCCCTTGGCCGATCGCCGGGCCACGCAGCGTGCGGTGTTCTTGGTGCACCTGCAGGACATGATGAAGAACGGCGAGGTCCGCGGATTCCTGTTTGGCCAAGGTGAGTCCGACGGGGCTGATGCGGCGTGAGGGGCCACGATCTCGTAGGTCAGACGACCCCGCCGGTGGGCTGCCGGCGGGGTCGCCTGATCTGTGACGCTGTTCCAGTGCTGCATCCTCGCAACGAGGGGGGATCGGCACAGCTGATCCGGGTGTCGAACCCAGGCCGAGTGCGGGCATGCCGTGGACCGGCTCATGCCGGTCCCGGTTGACGTCGGTCCCGGGTGACGCCTGGCGGTGAGCCCCGCGAGGTCACGCAGTTCATCTTCGGCACAGTCGCCTTCCAGGAGTGGAACCCGCGATGCCGCCCTGACGGCCTCGTGGCGTCAGGGCGTCGATTCAGGCTCGGTACGTGATGGTGTTGCCCTGTCGCGTCGTCACGCCCGTGGGATGAGCCGCGAGGCCCACTGGTTGATGAGATCCGAATTCTGGATCTTGTTCGCCTCGACCAGAATGCCGATCGGAACCCCCGTCCTCCTTGAGATCTCGGCGAGCGTATCGCCTGGCACGATGGTGCGCGGCTTCGTCTTCGGCGCGGGCTCGGCGGGTGCGCCCGATCCGTTGGGCTCGCCCTTGTCCTCGTCCTCGTCCTCGTCCTTGTTCTCGCCGCCGCGACCGGGCTTCGAAGTCGGACTCGCCCCGCTCTCGTCCTGCTTCCCCGTGCCGGTCTCGCTCGGCTGCTGAGCGCGGCTGCCTCCGGCGTTCTGTTCGTAGGGGTTGCCCGGTGCCTCGGTCGGGGCGTGATTGCCCTGCAGTGCCTGGGTGAAGCCGCCGTCGGAAGTCGTGAGCTGCGTCAGGCCCCAGCCGGCGAGGAGCGCCGCTCCGCCCGCCATGAGGCCGGCCGCGATGAGCGGCCCGTTGCCGAAGCCCATCGGGCCGGTGTGACTCCGGGCAGTTGCTCTCGTCTGTGCCGTCGGCTTCGACGCCGTCCCCTCTGGCCTCTGAACCGTAGCCGCCATCCCTGCCTCAACTCCTCTATGAATAGCATACAGAGTCATCCGCGTCTGACATTGACATTCTACTCATAGTCGAATCCAAGTCGATGCAATAAGGGATGGAATGGTAGTTGAAACCCTGCCCGAGAGGTCGCCAGACGCACAGCGCTGCGACGATCATTCACGCCGAGGTCCGGTTCGCGATCCGAACACCTTGCGACCTGGGGCCGGCTGGGTCAACCCCGGGGGAGTGGGCTATCGATCCTCTGCTCCTGATGCGCACCGTGCGGGACTGGAGCGCGGGCTCCTCCTTCTCTTGCCAGGACCGCCTCTCGGAGATGGAGTGAGCCATCATTCGACGTCCATGTCGACTCGGTGATGACCCTCGTATACGAGTCGACAACAAGTCAATCGAGACTGGCTATACTGAAGGTATGACTCGCAACGACAATGCTCACGGCGGCAGCGGTCCCGGCGCCGAACTCCCGAAGTTCTCTGTCAATGTCGTCCCCACAGACCAGCTCAGGCACGAGGAACTCGCCACGGTCCTGAACCTCTATCGCCGCGGCCAGATCACGCCGCTGATCTTCGGAGACGGCAACAAGCCCGAGGCCGCGATCATCCCCTTTGCCGCGTTCGTGCGCCTCATGAAGTACGACCACGCGGCCCACGTCCACGCTGAGGCTGATTTTCAGGCCGAGCTCTCCCACCGCATCCAGGAGTCCGACGCCTCCGGCGAGGCGGGCATGACCATCGAAGAGCTGGCCGAGAGCCTCGGCCCGCTCGGTCAGCAGTGGGCGGATGACCATCGTGCTGCCCAGCAGAAGAAGCGTCATGACTGAGCGTCGGCCTGTCATCCGCATCCTGCCGACCGCCGGTCTCAAGCAGGACCTCCAGACTCTCCACGACGCTGCGCTGAAGAAACCTCAAGGACCAGAGGGCCGGCTCCTGCGCGTGGCTCTCAACCAGCTGGGCCGGATCCAGCAAGGCGCGCCGGGCACGCACCCGCTGGGGTTCACGCCCAGTTATCCCGACCTCTCCGATTGTGAGACCACGTACGTCGGCGCAGATCCGAATGCAAAGCCCTCGCACCGGATCGTCTGGCGGGAGCGCGCGCCCCAGCGCCCGGGCGAGCCCGTTATCCGCGAGATCATCGCCCTGGGTGAACGCGCGAACGGGCAGGCCTACTACATGGCCGGCCAGCGTCTGGGTCGCCCTGTGGGCTTCACTCTCGCCGAGCTGGCCGCGCAGCGCGAGCCGATTGCGAGTCCCTCGCGCCCCAGGCAGCGCTTGACCGGCAGTTTCGACACGCCATCCATGAACGAGCCTGATCACCAGTTCGAGTGACCTGTACCTGGCCGTGGCCGGCGTGCTCATCGTCCCGGTCGGCGCGCTCGTGCTGATCTTCGTCATCGCCGACGGCTGAGCCCCGCGGCCGAACTCATCTCATCCATAAAGAAAATCCCCGTGATGCCTGCAGGCATCACGGGGATTTTCCTTTCTGCCGGCTCCTCGCTTTCTACGACGCGGGCCGCAGCTCACGACCCTCAATGACGTTTTCGAACTTGCCGGCATCCCCGATCGTCCCGTAGGTCTCCGGTGGGGCGTCGTCCTCATTGCCCCCCAGTCGGCGGTTGAAGCTGCTCGATGCGGAGAACTTGAGAACCACGTAGTCCTCGACGTTGCTCTTGCCGAAGCGCACCTTGTGACCCTTGTGGTCCTGCCGGTAGAAGCGGCCGAAGCTCGTGAGTACGACCGCCTCTCCGCAGCTGACCGCCCCAGTGAGTTCACCAAGCAACGACTCGTAGACCTTGTTCACCACTCGTATGGGCAACTGGCTGCGAGTCGCGACCCGTGAGATGAACTCGCGCTTATTGACACGCGGTGTCTTCGTCGTTTCCATGTCTACACCCTGTCCTATCGCCGTTCCTGAAACGGTTCCAATTAGAAGTCAGTCTATCGGAGACAGTCATGAGTGGAGAAGGGGAGTCGGGTGTATCAAGTGCAGTCACTATGCTTATCGTTACCCATTTGACTAGATTTCCAGATCCGGCTCGATCCCCTCCCGGTCGCCCCTGGGCTCATAGTCGACCGACTCGATGATGCTCCGCGTGTTCGGATCGCGGCGCTGGTTCACGACCTTGTCGTGCGACTCCTCGAACCGCTGCTGCGCCGCCACGCGGTGGGCCGCATCGAGCTTCGCGCCGATGTTGCGCTCTCCGAACTCCATCATCGAACTCAGTGCCGACGTCGCGCCCTGCCGGAGCGCGCTGACGTTCGACTTGTTCTGTGCCCGCTGCTGCTCCCATCGGCTCCGATCTTCCGGTGTGACGTAGCCGAACATCCGGGCGAAGCGCGATCCGAACCTGACCTGCTGTCCCTCGTTCTGTTCCTGGTTCATGCCCCCTCCTCCTGCTCCTTGTTCGTGTTCTCGGATCGCGCTCAGGTGGGCTGGAAGTCCTCGGAGTCGGCCTCAGCGTTCGGGTCGTCGTTCTGCGCGCCGGCCTCCTGCTCGGCCGACGGACCCGTAGGGCGCGACCGCGGCTTGAGCCGCTGCTCCTCGAAGAAGGCCCCGGGGTCGTCGACCGCCGTCTGCAGTGTCTGCTGCCAGTTCTCTCCGAGGCTCCGCTTCAGCTGAGCCTCCAGATCCGGGTACTTCTCGTTCACTGCCTCCATCGCGTCGACGTAGGCGTTGGAGTAGACCCGCTGCTGCTCCTCGGGTGGCAGACCGTCGATGTCCATGCTCGCGATCATCACCTCGGACTGGTCCAGGCGGTGCTGGAGCATGTCGGGCAGCCCGCTGGTGTCCAGACCCTGTTTCCGCGCCGCGAAGCCGACCAGGTAGCCGAGCATGTTGCCCCCGTAGGCCTCTTGGTCGCCGCGGCCCAGCGCGTCGAGAAGCGAGGTCTTCATCGTCTCGGCGAGCTGAACCTGGTGGGCGTCCGCGTCCATGGGGCGGCGCAGTGTGAACATCCCGTCCTCGGGCAGACGCCGGCCCAACTGGTCGTCGAACTCCCCGCTCCAAACCGTGTGGACCCGGTCGGAGCCGGCGATCTGCTCCTCGTGTGCGGGGGCCTTGACGATCCGTCCGTGGGCCACGCCGTTGAACATCGTGCGCAGCTCGGGCTCGTACTCCATCCGCTCGCCGATGATCCTTCGGGCGCGCTGGACGACCTCCCGGCGCTCCAGGCCGTCTTCGCTCATCTGCTCGTGCAGCCGCTTGCGCAGCGCCCGGTAGCCATCGCGGATCAGGCCGACGTCCGCGCCCGGCTCACGCATCTTCCAGAAGGCGTTCTCCATGAGCGCGACCTCGGTCATGGCTGCCGAGTCCGTGGTGAACATCTCCCGGTGGCCGCGCTCACGATGCTGCATGGCGTCGAAGCGATCGCGCCACTTCTTCGACAGGTGGTCACGCGGATCCGTGCTGCCGATCAGGCGCTCGCGCCGGGCGTCGCTCGGCAGGTCCTTGAAGATCCTCTGCCGGTGCGTGATGCCGCTCTGGGCAAAGGCCACCATGCCACGGGTCCTGGTGTCGATGCGCTCCTGGATCTTGTCCTTGAGGGGTTGTAGGTAGCTGTCCATCTCCTTCTTGAAATCCGGGGCGAGCATCCGCATCGTCATCACCATGCCGACCGCCTGGATGATCGAGTTGGCATTCACTCCGCGCGAGAGCGGCTTGAGACACGACTGCATCATCATCTGCATGTAGACGTGGTGCATGACGCCGAGATCCCGCGTCCGCTCCTCGTCGGTGAAGCCGGGCACCAACAGCTTCGAGTCCCGCAGCGAGGCCATGTACTTCTCGCAGGCCAGCCGCGTCTCCGCCCTGAGTTTGAGTAGCTGCTCGCGCTGATCCAGGCCCTCTCTCTCGTCCTCGGCCCGGTCGACGTCGATCCCGTGCACGCGGTCACGGTCGGCCATCCGCTTCCGGGTCTTCTCACCGAAGAACTCGCGGGCACGGTCCCGGAGCCGCTCACGCCAGGCGCGCGCACCGTCTGCGTCCTGCGGCCCCGGATCGTCGATCACCTCGGCGTCGATCGGCTCTTCCGAGCGCGAGTCCCAGTGGGCATAGGTGTTGCCCCTCGGCTCACCGGTCTGAAGCCGATCATCGCCAACCGGAAGCACCTTGATCGCGCGCCGTCGGCCCGCGGGTCCTGTTCCCAGTTCCTTGTGCTGTGCCATCTCAGTACCCCATCCCGTAGTCGCCGTCGTTGACTTCGGGCTGATCGATCTCGATGCTCGGCGTGTAGACCGGGCGCCTCGCGCCCACGCCCACGGCATGCGCGGAGCGGCGATGCGAGCCGCGGGTGCGGGACGCCGCCGCGTCTGGAGAGATCACGTCGCGCTTGACCACCGAGTCATCGACAGCGATCACGGCGTGGTCCAGGCTGTGCCTCTCGGTGGAGCCCAGCTGATCGAGCTGCCACGACATCTGCACCCGAGCCTTCAGAGCCGCCGAGGACGCGAACTGCTCGTTCTTCTCGCCGTCATAGACGCTCTCACGGTTCTTGGCCGCCTCGACCAGATCGGCGAACGCGCCGCCGTAGGCCATCCGGTCCATCACGGTGCCCCGCAGCGACACATCTTCTTCCAAGTTGCGGATGAGCCCGGTCGTCGGGTCCTCCAGCGCAACGGCCACGCGGGCCACATACTCCGGGTTGACCGTGACTCCGAAGCCCTCCTTGGACTCGTAGAACTCGATGAACTGCTTCTCCCACTCCTCGGCCGTAGCCTGGACGGGCTCACCGTCCATGAATGCCGTGCGCCACTGGCCCGGGCCGACATGTTCGATGCTGCGGCCCCTCCAGAGATCACGGCCGGGGCCCTGGAGCATCGCGTACTTGTGCCGGGCCTCGGCAGCGTCGTGCTTCGCCTGCAGGATCGACTGGGTCACCGGGTAGGTGACCTCCAGGACGGCCTTGAGATCCTCGCCGCGCAGCGCGCGCACGGCGCGCTGGCTGAACGAGCCACCCAAGCCGGTGCCGTGGGACTTGATCGCCGTGGCGAACATCGAGGCTTCCTGGTCGGATTGGGTGATGCCGGGCGTGCCCTGTGCATCGCCCAGGTTCCGGGCGTAGTCGGTGAGCTTCTTCTCGTTCCCCTTGGCGCCGGTCTTGACACAGACCTCGTGGATGCTCCGCAGGTGTGCCTCGCGATCCGAGAACGTCAGTGCCGCACCGAACTCGCCACGCTGCGCCTGGCGGTACAGCCCGCTCAGATCCTCCGTCACGATCTGCTGGGCGAGTTTGATGTCCTCCGGCGAATCCGAACCCGTGATTGCCCGCAGCCGGAGCCGGTTCGCCTCGCTCCGCGAACTCTCCAACTCATCAGCCATTCCAGCGTTCTTGGAGAGCGCGACCTGGGTGTCCAGCGACACCTGCATGGCCAGCGGGTGTGAACCATCGCCCTTGACCACTCCGGTGTCCAACAGGTTGGCCGGCACCGACAGCTTTGCCAGGGCCTCAGCCTTGGCTGCCTCGCTGTGCAGCTTCACCACGGCGACGGCATCACCGTCGAAATCGCCGTCAAAGCAAGCGTCCATTACCGGGTTGATCGCGGCGCCGGTGAGCCGGTCGTCGATCGCGACCCGCATGTAGCGCACACCGGCGTCACGGAGCACCGGGTCACGCCACACCAGCGCGTGGTCGCCCTCGGCAAGCCCCAACTTCGCAGCCTTGACCGAGCTGAGCGCAACTTGGTCGACGTCCAGCCGTGGGTCTGCGGTCCACACCATCGTCGCCGAGTCGGTGAGCCGTGAGGACATCAGCCCGGTCTTGAAGATGTTGCTCTTGCCTGTCAGCACTCGGTTCTGGACGTCGGTCGTGATCGCTTCGAAGGCGCGCTGCGCGCGCGAGACCGATTCGCTCATGTCGCGACGCACCTCGGCGCGCTTCTCGGCGGACAGACCCTGGCCGTCCAGCTGCTCGGCCATGTAGCGGTAGCGGCAGGCCTCCACGAAGACGTCCTGGTAGCTGCGGGTGTAGTCGTGCATGACGGAGGACCCATCCTCGAACTCCTGACCACTGCGCAGATGCGAGGACATCACCGGCAGCTTCCACGAGCTCGCGCTCACCGTCTCGGTCTGCTCACCAGTCGGATACGTGAGCGGGAACGGGATCTCCATGTCGCCGCCGCGGTCGCCAATGAGGTCGCCGAAGGACTTGCGCATCGCCGTGGTATTCAGTCCGGGAAGCTGGCCCGCCTTGCGCGGCTGCGTGCGCAGCAAGTCGGGCATCGGGACGAACCGACGCTCGGTACGCTCGTCGAGGCCCTCGGCCTGGCCGATCACGCGCAGCGTGCCGTCAGCGTCCATGTCCATGCCGGTGACCAGCAGGTACTCGCGCAGGCTCGACTCGGCCCCGCTGTTGTGGCCGTAGAACTCGCGCATGATCGCCGGGCAGTCCTGGGACTGCAGCGCCCAGGCCAGCTGAGCGGAGGCCTTACGGCCCTTGCCGGCACGCACCTGCTCGTCGTCGTAGATCTTCGTCTTCTCGTCGACGGCCATATGGGTGACCACGAAGCGCATCTCGCCCAGGGCACTCGGCCGCAGTTCTCCGTTGGGCGAGCGCAGATCGGAGACGTTCCCGCTCATCAGCTCGCGCGCCGAGCCCGCGTTGCGTCGGGAGATGAGGCTGAACGGACTCATCACCACGTCCAGACCCGGGTTGGCCCGGAACCAGTTGACCTCTTCGACAACGGCCTGCTGCTGCGCGTCGTGCAGAGGCATGTCCCGGTCGACGATCAGCGAGATCACGCCCTTGTTGCCGTGCAGATCCGAGATCTTGTCGCCCACGACGAGATCGCGCTCCCGACCGCCGGCCCCGCGGATGCGGTGGCGCCCGGCGAATTCCTTAGACACCACGATCGGGTCATCAGCCGTCCAGCCGCCGAAGGTCATCAGCGCCGTCTTCGCCGGCGCGGTGACCTCAGAGGACTGCATGATCGTCGAGGCCGTCATCTGCTGACGGTCGAACGGGTCGTACCGCAGCGTCTCGAGCTCGGGTAGAGCCATGAGCGGCGCACGCTGTCCGGCCACGCTCTCGTCGCCCGGCACGATACGACCATCGCTGTCGACCCGGGCCTGAGTGGTCAGGTACCGCACGATGCCCTGGTTGGTCGCGCCTCCCGTCATCACCGGGTCGAAGTAGCCACTGGGCGCGGCCACGTTGTTCCGGTCCTTGCCGGTGAGCACCGCCATGTTCCGCCCGCCGGTGAGACGCCAGGCGTCGAAGCGGTTGTCATCAGCCGGGTCGGTTCGGTCGCGCTGGGCCCTGTACTCGGCGTAGACGGTCGAGCCGGCCTTGATCTCGTTGGCGTAGCGCACACGGCGCGCTTCGGTCTGCAGGATCGCTGCCGTCCACTCCTCCAGGTGTGCCTTGATCTCGCCGGTGGACTCGTCCCGCTGGTACGTGGTGGCGCGCTCGATGTAGTCGATCGGGTGCTTGGTGCCGTAAAGCTGTGAGTAGACCGTGTTGAGCGAGGAGGGCTCGCCGGTCTCGCTCCGCCCGGTGATGACGTCACCGGCGATCTGGTACTGGATGCGCTCGTGCATGAGCTGCTCGTAGCCGCGCAGGCGCGTGCGCTCCTCGACCGAGGTCGGAGCCTCGCCCGGAGTCTGGGCCGTGATCGTGGCTTCGTAGCCGGGCACGATCAGGGCGTTCTGCCCGCCGGCGAAGGCGGTGGTGATCTCGCCGTACTCGCCGACATCGAAGACCTGGCCGATCTCACCCGAGATCGGAGTTCCCTTGCCGTCACGGCGAAGCTTCTCGCCACTCCAGCGAATGACGCCGTGAGCGTCGACCAGGATTTCGGAGACCGTCGCCGCGTTGCGCTCGATGCTCTCGCGCACGGTGACCCCGATACGCCGCATGAACGCGGATTCGTGATCGGTGATCGGCACGGAACGCTCGGCGTTGAAGCGGACGAGTCGGTCCTTGAACCGGGTCGTCTGGAAGGTCGAGCCCATTATCTCGTCAGGGGAGATCTCGCAACGACGAAGCGCTGAGGCGAGGTTGTCGAGGTTCGACCACTGCCCGGTGGGGCTGGTCATGTATCGCGCCACCCGCTCCGGGTTGAAGCGCTGATCGACCCACTCGCCGTCGACGTCATGGGGCTCCGCCTCCCAGGTCCCGATGAGTTCGAAGGGAACGTCCTCAGCGTGCTGTCGGACCTTGTCCACGGCGGTGCCGCCGTAGACAAGGTTGCCCATCTCGGGCGCCTCCTCGGCCTGCAGCTCGCCGATCCCCTCCAGCCGTTCCTGGTACATCTCTTCGGTCGCACCCGGGCGCAGCAGTTCGCTGTGCGCGCCTGTGAGCACGTCCCAGTACGAGCGCTGGATCGCAGCGACCTCGGAGTCAGCCGAGTACTCCGGCGGTTCGATCGCATCCAGCTGTCCGCCGGTTCGCTCCAGCTCCGTCTCGGCACGAGCAATGAGATCCTCGACGCCGAGGGCTGCCCGCAGGTTCTCCCGAGCGCTCTCGACGGCGGTCTTCGCATAGGCCGCGGCCGACTCGGTGTCGAGGAAAAAGGCCGGCAGTGAGCGGTTCTTCGCGTCCCGGCGCAGCATCACCTTCGAGCCGGGCCGAGGGCCGGACTCACCGGGGGCCACGTAGTCGCCGACCACGAACATCGACTCACGGTCGACGTGGTAGCTGTCGGGCACGTCCACCACCATGCGGCCACGGCCGGGCTCCTGGTGTGTCGCGCCGGTCTCGCCGGCGGCGCGCCCCGGAAGATCGGTACGCTCGACGCGGTGTCCCTGGGCGAAGCGCAGTAGTTGGACGGCCTCCGCCGGCGAGGGAGAGTAGACCGCCATGCCGCCGGGAACCCGGTGGTTCGTCGAGTAGCGCAGCACGGTGCCGTTGTCGTATATCCGAGCTCCGGCGTACTCCTCCTGGCGTGTGTCGATGAGGCGGATCTCCATGCCGGTCCCAGCGATCTTCGCCTTGATCTGACCTGGCTCGCGGTCGCGCATCACCGCGTAGGACACGCCCTGGGCCTTCAGCTCTTCGAGCAGTGCTGCCGAGCGCGCCACGGCGCGCCGGGACATGAAGCGGTTGCCGTCGACGCGGTTCGTCTGCGGGTTCCGGCCGCCGTCGATGACCCACTCGCGCACCTGGTCGTACTCCTGCCGGCTCATCTTGTCCATGAGCGCGGTGAGTCCCGCGGCGTCGTCGTTCGTCATCGCGCGGCCTGCCTCGAACGGCCGGCCATTGTCGTCGACCCGCCAGAGCACCATGTTTCCGCGCCGCGGATCGGCCAGGGTCTCCACCTCGCCGCCGGCCACGCGTCCGATCGTCTCGTCCGGCAGGTACAGCAGCGCGGTTCCGGCGCGCTTCACGGTCGCGCGTTCGGACCAGTCGGGGTCATAGGGGCTGATCGGCAGCCGGGCCGACTGCGAGTCGACCTGGGCACCGACACCGGTGACGCGGGTGAACTCCCGCTGCAGCTGCTGATAGCGCTCGTTCTGCGGGGAATGATCACCGAACTGCGGCTCGTAGTCGGACACCTTCTCCTCGAACGCCTGGTCGATCGCGGAGAGGCAGTCCGCGATGCCCAGCCGGGGGTCGGCCAGTGCGGTGCCCCGCCGGCCGAGGATCTCGTCGACTCGGGCGCGGATCGCCTTGGCCTGGGAGATCGGAATGACCTGTCCGGCCTGCACCCGGGCCTGCTCGACTGCCTTGTAGTAGACGTACTCGTAGAAGTACTTCCGCAGTCCACGTGCCTTCTTCATAGTCAATCAGCTTCCTGTGGATGCTCCGGGTTGCGTAGAGCCTACATCGCCTATCGAAAGAGAGTGGAAGGCTATTTGAAAGGTCAGTGCCGAGGCTGTCTCTCTTGGGTGAGAGATGGCCTCGGCACTGGTTGTGATCCTTGTCCGACCCCAAGTGGCCGTCAGCTACTTCGAGTTCATCTCGATGGCCATCGCCCTGTCGAACCGGCCGTCGGCCAGCACCTCCCAGCTCGGCAGCGAGGCCAGGTACTGGTAGAAGGCCGAGTAGACCTTCACCGTCGCCAGCGACTTCAGGTCCTCCTCGGTGACGTCCTCCTCCGCGAACACCCGCGAGCCCTCGTCCTTCACGTGGCCGTTGATCCGGCGGGCGGCCTTGGCGTACGCGTCCGAGCGGATCTGGCTGATGTAGGTCTGAGACCCATCGGCGCTGCGCAGTTCGCCGTCGCCGCCGACCGAGAAGTGCTCGCGATCCCGTTCCAACTCGGTCTGCGCGGACTTGTAAGCCTCGGCGATCTCGATGTCCAGGCTTTTGACCTTTGCCGAGCCGTCGGGATTGACCAGCATCTCCTTGCTGATCGTCCCCTCCGCGTAGAGCAGACGCTGCCGCTCGACGCTGACCGCCTGACTCTCGGCGACTGCGACACCGACCTCGACGTTTTCGATGAACTGGTCCTCGTCGAACATGCTCATCCCCTCGTACTCGTCGGGGTCGACGACCACCGGAGCGTTGGGGGCCTGGCCCTCGTCCACCGTGGTCATCGTCGTGATGACCTCCATGACCTCGTCGGCGTAGACATCCGGGTCCAGGCGCTCGATGTCGACCTCCCGGTAGCCGTAGATCTCCTTGTACTGCGCCTTCGCGTCCGCGGCCTTGACCGCCTGCCGCATGCGCTTCTCCAGCATCTTCACGAAGTCCGGCTGATTCATCCGCACGTCGAAGTCCATGGCACTGGACAGCGTCGGGATCGTCTGCAGTGAGTACGTGTGCCCCGGGTGCTTGATCGTGTCCCCCAGTAGCCGGACCGACATCGGCAGGATCGTCTGGTTGCGGTTCCAGATCGGCGCATCGCCGGCCCGGAAGACGATCGAGTTGCGCGGCGAGAGGAAGGCCATGTCGTTGTAGCTGATCAGCGGCTCTTCCTTGGTGCTCATCGTGTAGGAGACCCGGCCCTCGGTCTTGCCGCCGATGACCTTGTCGAGATCCTGGCTGATCTGCTTGCTGTCTCGGTACGACCGGTGAGTCTTGCCGCTCATCTTCTCCAGCGTCTCGATCATCGAGTCGTCCGTGGACTTCAAGAAGACGATGTTCGAGGTGTTGCCCTGCACGATCTTGTCGACGCTCTCGCCGTAGACGTCGCGCAGTTGCTGCAGGGTCTGCAGGATGAGCGTGAACTGCTGCTCCTGGCCCAGGCCGATGGAGAGCATCGTCGCGAAGCCGTCGATGCCCTTGCCCTCCGACTGCAGGTTGCCGAGCTCGTCGAGCATGAACCGCGTGCGGTAGAGCGGCTTCTGGTTCGACTTCGTCATGTACGACTGGTCGGCGCTCACGTCG
The DNA here is from genome assembly GCF_042881255.1 of Streptomyces sp. NPDC058279. Classification (NCBI taxonomy): domain Bacteria; kingdom Bacillati; phylum Actinomycetota; class Actinomycetes; order Kitasatosporales; family Streptomycetaceae; genus Streptomyces; species Streptomyces sp. NPDC058279. The sequence goes on from NZ_JBHVYA010000005.1 coordinate 312,260, forward strand.
AACAGCTGCTTGACCAAAATCAGGATCAGTTTCGCGTACTTCATCAGGTGAGGCGGAGTCACCAGGAACAGCGCCTTCGGGGACTCGGAGTAGCGAGACAGTTTCTGCGTGATCGCCCGTGCCTGATACGAGACCTTCTCCGGGTTGCCGCCGCCGGAGAAGTCGAGTCGCGTGTCCGGGTAGAGCGTGTCCCCGGCCTGGAACGACAGGATCTTCCCGTCCCGAGTGCCACCCTCGCGCACCGGCTTCAGCTCGCGCATCACGCCGTTCTTCACGATCTTCTTGCAAGTCACCGGCTCGACCACGTAGTGCCGGCCATTGAGCGAGACCTGGTGGGTCTTCGTGAAGCTGAAGTAGAAGGTGCGCAGCAGCATCTTCGTCTGTGGGTTGACCAGCTCCAGCTTGAGCCAGGCTTCGTTGCCAGGGAACTTGCCCTTGAAGTTGTACCGGGCCCAACCTTCGCGGCCGACGATCTCCTCGTGCTCGAAGTCCTCGCCGAGGTTCTTGGTGAACATTGGGTCGGCGTAGGCCGACCACACGGCCTGCTGACCGACGAGGTGGTCGCGCTTGACGTAGTTCGGCGCAAAGCGCACGCCGAGGCGACGCGGGAAGCTCAGGCCGGCCAGGTCGGTGTTCTGCGACGGCTTGCCCGAGGTGAGCGTCGAGATCGTGGGGTCGGTGAAGAACGACATGGCGGTGATCGCGATGCCGTACACCGAGGCGAGCATCTTCTCTGCGCCGGCCATCGAGCGCAGCGCGTTGTGGGCGTTGCCCACCATCGTGCGCATGTTGTTGCGGGGCAGCGCTTCGCTCGCGTTGAAGTACAGGCTGAGCATGTCCTGATCGGCCTTGCCTTCCCACATGAAGGCCTGGGCCGCAGCCTTCTCCTGCTCCTCGGCCAGGGCGTCCGCGTTGTTCTCGAACTCGCCGGCCTTGACCCGCTTCTGCAGTTCGGCCTCAGGGTTCTTGATCTTCTTCGAGCTCATCTGCACGAAGAGCTGGTAGCAGTTGTAGAGCGTGACCTTGCCCCAGAGGTCATCGAGCTTCTGCTCGAGCAGCGCCGGGTCCATGTTCAGCACGGCTGCGGCGCTGCGCAGCTCCCGTTCCTCTTCCAGGTAGAAGTCGATGAGTCCGTAGGCCGCGCGCTTGAAGGCGTTGTTGGCGGCATTGGGCCAGACCGGGTCCTCGCCGCCGTCGAGCGGAAAGAAGATCCCGGCGATGTTCTCCACATACAGTGCGCACTTGGTGAAGTTGCCTTCACGCGCTGCGTCGGCCGCCAGCCCCAGGGGGTTGTAGATGTCGGTCTTCATGGAGTTGATCAGGTTGAACTGCACCGGTTCGAACCCCCGTGTGACTAGGGGCACGTAGTTCTTCACCAGCAGCTCGCCCTTGGGGTCGTTGATGACCATGTTCGAGGGCTTCTTCTCTCGCGACCACATGTCGATGACCGGCTCGATGTACGTCTGGCCCTTACCGGCTCGGGTAATGGCCAGCACCATGGTGTTCACCGGCGCGGTATCGACTACGTACGCCCCGGCAGGGCGCTGGACCTCGTACTCCGGGAACGTCCAGTCCTCCTTGATCAGGGCAGCGACGGTCTTGTACGTGTCCGATCCGAAGCCGAGTTTGTCCCGGTTCTTGCCGTCAGGGTTGTATGGGATGCGTGTGGCGTCGTACTTCTGCCGCAGGGTCTTGTCATCGGGGAGGCCGGAAGCCTCGAACAGCTCGTCGCCGAAGACTTCGTCGATGATCGGCAGGGTCTGCGTCAGCGGACTGCCTTCGTCGTCGTCCATGACCTCGCCGGCGTAATAGACGAGGTTCCCCTCCTCATCGGTGACGTCCTCCTTGGCGCGCTGGGCGACCTCGACGGTGCCCAGACCCTTCTGCCTGAGCATCATGTGGCTGAGCATCGAGCTGACCTGCACGCTCGAGTGAGCACCGGCGTCAGGGAACCAGTCGTAGTTCTGCTGGATCTCTTCCGGCAGAGCGATGTGCTGGTCGTTCTGGTACTGGTTGATGTCGCTCGTGGTGTTCATCAGGTTCGCCGCGGCGACCCGCCGCGAGAACCATGTGCCGATCATGAGGGCGACCATCAGACCCGAGCCGAGCGTGATGAAGAGCTTGAACCCCGAGACGTCGGCCAGCTGCTCTCCGACCGTCGTCGCGCTCTTCTTGGGCTCAGCCCGCCCGCCGGCGCCGAGCTTGCCGTCCTTCGCCGCGGTGTACCAGATGGGGACCGGAACAGCCTCAGCGCTGGGGTGGCACTTCGCCTTCACGTCCGGGTTGCCGTCCTGGGTCAGGGGTCGGTAACACTTCACGACCGAGCCGCCCGCACCCGTCGTGGTGTCCTGAACGTAGTACGCACTCGGCTTGTCGCTGCCGCTGCCGGACACACCCGAGCCCACGAACACGCCCACCGAGAGCACCGCCGCGGCGATGAGCGAGTAGAAGACCCAGGCAACGACCGTCACCAGCACCCCGGTAATCACCGCGACGACGATGCCCGGTCTGGTCGACCTCAGGGTCAGGAACTTGCTGCGGTCCAACTGCTGGTTGTCGTAGACGTCTCGGTTCGTCAGCGTCTCGCCGGGCGTCCGCGCCGAGATCTTCTCCCAGCTGCTCGCCTTCGGCCGTGCCGCCTTCCGCCTGTTCGTGGCCATCGTGATTCCTTATCTCGAGCCTCGCTCATTTCGCTGTCCCGCTGTCCAGCGCGCCCGGCTGCGCAGACGACGACGGCGCACGGGGAACGCGCCCCATGCGCCGTCAGATCACCCCGTCGGTCATGACCGGATCGCTCAACGGATCCAGACCACCCCGACGATGAAGCCGGCCACACCCATCAGGAGCGAGAGCGTGACGATCATGACGACGAGGATCTTGTTCGAGCGGCTCTGGATCTCGGAAGCCCGCGCCAGCTCGTTGGCGTAGGCCTCCTTGTCGGCCTGCATCTCCGTCAGGCGTGCTTCGTACCGCCTGGCCACTGAATCCTCGACCGTCGACAGCTGCTTGAGCAGGTCGGTGACCCGCGTCACCTGGAAGTTGGTCTTCTCCTTCTCCAGGTTGAGGTTGTGCTGCCACTCGGCGTCCCGAGTCGTCATCTGCGTGATGGCGTCCTTGCGGTTGCGTTCGAGATCGTCCTCCATTCGGCGGATCCGGTCGGCGTGCTCAGAGCGCACCGATTCCAGGAGGTCCTGCTGTTCCCGGCGCAGGATGCCGATCTCGTCCGTGGTCCGCTGGTGCTCGGCCAGCGCCTCGAACTGGGCGATGTCGGCCTTGCGGTTGTCGTCGACGATTCGCTGGATCTCGGACTTCCACTGGCTCAGGCGCTCTTCCTCGGCCGCCAGGTACTCCGACTGTCGCTCGGCCAGCACCTCGAATATCCGCGTCTGCCCGGTCTGCATCTTCAGCGTTGCGTCCGACCGCCGGACCCGCAGGATTTCCTGCTGGTTGTGCGCGTGGGTATCCTCGATGTCCCGCTCGATCTGGGCGACGGAGTCAATCTGCTCGCGCTCCATCCGCGAGCGGTTGCGCTCCTTGTACTGCAGCTCCGCCGAAAGCGCCGCCTGCTGGGCCACCTTGGTGGCCTGCGCCTCATATTCCTTGGCGATCTCCGCCCGGCGGGCTCGGACCTTTTCCTCCCTCTCTGCCTGCCGCTGCTGGTGCTCAGCCTCAGCCGCGTCCTTCAACAGCTTGTACCGGGAGCCCTCGCGGTCGGTGGCCACCGCACGGATGACCTGCTCGGTGTGCGCCGACATGAGGTTGACGTAGAGCGCACGCAGCTCGACCTCGTGCGCGGAACGGAGCTGCATCAAGTCTGCGTTGGCCTGCCGGTTGAGCTGGGCGACCTGGTCCCCGAGCCACTCGGTCGCTCCCTCGGGCACGGCGATCTGTACGACCGGTGCGCCGATGGCGAAGGTCGCGTCGAACTCGTCAAGCCGGACGTCCAAGTCCAGCTCGTCGGAGAGGAATCGGCGGGCGATGACGTCGCGTACCTGGGCCTGATCCGCCAACAGCACGGCGTCGTCGGCCTCCTGGTGGTCGCCTTCGATGCCGTAGCCGGTGTCGGTCTCGTCGAAGCCCTCGTAGTCGGTCACCTCGTCGCCGTCGTGGTCCGGCTCCGACTCGACCGAAGCGGTGCCCACGTCGTCCCCGCCGAACAGGGGTGCGTCCACCCCTTCATCGTCGTGGACGACGTCGCTGAAACGCGGCTCGTCGTCCAGGCCCTCGTCAGCCCCCTCGTCACCGGGGATCTCATCGAAGATCGCATCCCCCTCGTCCTCATCGAGGAGCGCCGGGGCGGGGTCGGCGGTCCCAGCCTCGGCGACCAGGCCGCTGTGTTCGTCCCACGCCTTCTTTCCCACGGCTTCTTCGAGGGTCCTGACACCTGCAGCGACGAAGCGCGCCTCTGCGAAGGTCGCATCGTTCACCAGATCGACGAGCAGATCGCCGCCGGGCTTCTGCCACACGACGGCCCAGGCGTAGGTGGCACCGGTGAGCAGCGAGTACTCCTCCATGCGCGCGAGGGTCTCGGCGGTGGGGATGATGCCGAAGACTTCCTCTTCGAGCATCTCTGCCGTGGCCACCGTGCGGATCTGGTCGGAGCTGATGAGCTCGATGATCGAGCCCTTCGCCTCGTCCCGGCCGTGCCGCGTACTCAGGCCGCCGATCTCCTCGGCAGCAAGCACGAGCATCACCCAGGCCGTGCCGCTGGGAAAGACGAACGGAGTGTTCGACCGCAGCAACTCGACGGCTGCCGGGATCGCCGTCTCTCTCACAACGGAGGCCAGAAGCTCGTTGGGCTTCTTCTTCCGTTCCTTCTTCTGGCGGACCGCCGCCGCTCCCAGAATGCCCATTGATGCCGATCCCCTCGCCAAAAGAACACAGTCCGCCTAGTTTACGAGCATCCTATCGTCGCCTTGTCGGAGTAAGCAACAATAGGGTGTTGAATGGCTATCGACTCATTAGTCGACTAGGTCCCGCCGGTCTTGACCGACTCATCGCACCGCACTGACCTCGATGTAGGCATCGGAACTCAGCAGGTTCTTGTCGTCGCTGACCAAGTCGCCGACGACGTCGATGCGGATCCGTCGCTCCGAGGGGTGCTCGTTGAGGAAGGTCGCCACCGCGGTGGTGACCTCGTCGGTCAGCCTCGCCACGGCCGCACGCGCGCCGCCGGCATCGGAGTCGGTGTCACCCTTGTCCTCGATGAGGTACTGCAGCACCCTCGCATCGACGTCGACCCGCACGTTGTGCTTGATGAACACCTCCTGCACCATCTGCCGCAGCTTCTTCCGCACGATCTTCTGCTGCGTCGGCAGCGACAGCGGCTGGAAGGGTACGATCGCGTCGATGCGGCCCAGCAGCTCGGGCGGGAACCGGTTGTCGCCCGTCGTCGAGGAGATGGAGCGGCGGATCAGCTTCTCGTACTCCATGAGCTGTTTGCCCGAGCCGGTGTCGTCGGCGGCGTACTGCGAGATGCTCTTGTAGATCTCCGTGCCGGCGTTCGTCGTCAGAACGATGTACGTGTTGAGGAAGCTCACTTCGCGGTTGTTGTCGTCGTTGAGCCGGCCGTCGTCGAGCACCTGTAGCAGCACGCGCGTGACCATCGCCGAGGCCTTCTCGACCTCGTCGAAAAGCAACACGGCGTGGGAGAGGTCCCACACCCGCTTGGTGAGTTCGGAGCGGAAGGCCGCGAATGACGAGTCCTCGGCGTACTCCGTCATGTCGAAACGGATCAGGTGCCGCTGGTCATCGCCGAACAGCAGCTTCGCCAGCTGCTTGGTGAGTTCGGTTTTGCCGACACCAGTGGAGCCCGTGAACAGCAGGCTCGCCATTGGCTTTCCCTTGTCGTTGAGGTCCGCCACCGCCAGCTGTAGGCGACGTGCCACCGCGCTGGTCGCCCATTCCTGGCTGAACACCTTCTCGTCCAGCTGCTTCTTGATCTTCGCGCCGTCGACCTTGAAGGCCACGTTGACGTTCAGGGTCTCCATGAGCACGTCCGAGAGCAGGTCCCGGTCCATCGGCCGGTGCGTCAGGCGAGACCAGCCGACCATGGAGTCGAGCACGAGGATCGACTTGCGCGGTTGAGCGCTGGCCGGCATGTAGCGCTGGGTGTACTCGTAGATCTGCCGGAAGATGTGGTCGTCGTAGAACTCGTCAGCCACGCCATATCGTTCGGCCATGCCCTGCAGAATCTTGATGGTCGTCGACTGGTCGGGCGGGTTCAGGTTGATGCGTTGCAGTCGCTCGACGAGCGGCTGGTTCGGCGAGATGTGCTTGTGGAACTCCTCGTAGGTTGTCGCCGCGATGATCCTTATGCCGCGGGTTCCCGATGCGGCGAGGACCGGCTTGATCGCCTCGACGGCGGCGTCGGAGAGCTGAGCGATCTGGTGGAACTCGTCGATGAAGAGGACCAGTTCGTGCTGCTCGTTTCTGACGAAGTCCTCGGCCTCGTCGAAGAAGCCCTTGAGAATCGCGGCCATGTTCTCGGCGGTGCCCGCCTCGGAGATCATGCGCGCTGGGTCCACTTCCAGGTAGAGGCGTTCCTTGTCCACCAGCATCGTGGCCTGGACCAGGGCCGTCTTGCCTGTGCCGGCCTCGGCCAACAGGAGCGCGTTGCACAGCTCGGGGCGGCTCAGTGAGGCCAGCAGCTGTGTCGTCTCGTGCTCGCGGCCGACGATGTCGCGCTCGGCCTTCTTCAGCGGCTCCGAGAGTTTGGACAGGAGCCGGTAGCGCTCGTTGAGCTGCACCTCTTGAAACATGCCACACAAGACCTCTCGACAGGGCTGACGATTCGACTGTAAAACCAGTCGAAACCTATCATGAGTAGCACCCAATAGGGCGCTCAATGGAGGGCTGGAAGGGTCCGTGAGAACATTCGGAGATGGGTCTTGGATCGGAGGCGGCCGCGCGATCAGTGCTCGACGTCTCGTAGTCGTGGGTCGTGCACTCCAGGAGTCAGGCGATCGACTTGCGTCCGGATGCGTGCGCTCGCGCGCTGACGGTTTCGGTGGTGCGAGCTGACCGGCGGGCAGGCGCCCCCGTGTAGCCGAAAGGCCCCTGGATGTCATTCCAGGGGCCTTTCGAGGGCTTGACTCGGCCTCGACCTTGGTCTCAGCCGACCGTCGGCTGGTCGACCTCGACCTCGGCTGCCTGCTCCCGCTCGGTCTCGGGAGCCGAAGCCTGGGCCTGTGACTCCTTGGCCGCGGCCCGGGCCTTGCGGGCTGCGCGCATGGAGGCCAATTGGTTGTCCAGCGTTTTGCTGTCGACCTTGAACTCGGAGGCCTCGACGGACTTGGTGTTGACCACCAGGCCGGTGCCGCGCGTCGCGGGCATCACATTGCCCTTGAAGCCGTAGATGGTGCCGACCTCGTTGCCGTCCTTGTCCAGGATCGGCTCGGTGTTCGGCCCCGCGGCCCTGGCGATCTCCTCCATCTGACCGGTGGAGTACGGGGCGCCGTTGTTGTAGCGGACCTTGCCGTCCTCGCCCTGAACCCGATCGGACTTCAGATGCAGGTTCGTTTGCTTCGGGCCGCGCAGATCTCGAGCGTCAAGCTGGATGTCGGCGTACTGGGACTTGCCATTGCTGGTGAAGCCCTTCTTGTAGGCTATCGCGATGAGGTTGACTCCGGTCATCGCGCCCGGGCCCTTGAGAAGTGCCATGATCTCTTCCCTCCACTTGTTCCGACTGTCATCTGACAGGCGGCCGCGATCAGTCACATCGCCCGAACAAGACGTAACCAGCCTGTCTAGTCACGCTCAAAAGCGGTTGAGATGGACGGCTGATGCGAGTCGAATGCCATCTCGGCGTCTGCTGTGGTCACAGCCCGATCGACTCGGGCCTGGACCCGCACGACCAGGCCGGCGTCCAGCGAGGAAGCCTTGGACCGCCGCATCCGCTCGGCCTGCCCGCGCCCGGCGCGCAGCTCCGCGATTCGGGAACGCAACATGAGCGAGCCGGATCCCTGGCCCGTCTGCTGGGACGTCAGCTCCCGGGAGACCCGTGTCATCGCCGCGACATCGTTCACCGGCAGATCGGGAATCGCCTCTGCCTGACCGGACTGGTCCAGGTAGTCCATCGCCGCCAGCAGCAGCCGTCGGCGATCCCTGGCCGTCTCGACGAAGGCCTGGTGTGCGCGCGGCCCGATTCGGACGTCGGTGACGAAGTCGTAGCCCAGGTGATGTAGATCCAAGCCCTTGACCTCGTCGAAGTCATACGTCGTACCGACGACGACCTTGAAGTCCGTGCTGACCGCGTCCGTCTCCGTACTCGCCCGACCCTCGGCGCTCGACCCCACGCGCAGCACCAGGCCGGAGGAAGCGAGATCGGCCCGGAGGCCGTCCAACTTCTGGTCATAGGACTGCTTCATCGTCCGAATGCGCGCGTCCAGCACCGCCCGGCCGCGCTCGCCCTCGGTCAGGAGCCTGCCGCCGGGCTGATCGTAGATCGTCCGGCCCAGATTCTCGGCCTCCTCGGAGTCTTTCATCCGCTGCAGAGAGGCATCCGCGCGCAGGGCCATGAGCGAGAGCAGCCGCCGGCCGTAAGCCGCCACGTCCTGCTGCTGCTCGTGCCATGCGCCCGCATCCCCGACGAAGGGTAGGAAGTGCCGGTACTTGCTCATCAGCCTCCAGTGGTAGCCCTCCTCGAAGCGATAGAAGTCGTAGAGCGGGCGCGAATCCTCGGCGGCCACCCCGGCCCTATCGGCCTGTTCCCACTGGTGGGTGAGATCGCGATAGACCCCGACCTTCTCCCGGTGATGCCGTAGACGTGAGGCGTAGCTGCGCAGCCGGAAGCCGAAGGAGACCAGATCAGCTTCCGTGTTCTCGTGGTCCACCTGACGATCTGCAGCCAGCGCCGCCATCTGCTGGTAGTCCATCCCCATGACTTCGAGCATCGGCGTGCGCACTCGCAGTTCCGACTCCGGCATGGCCCGAAGCATCTGGTAGATGCCGTTGACGGCGCGCTCCGTGATCTGCGTACGTCCCCGCTCGACCAGCTTCTGCCATTCCTCCGTGCTCAGAGACTCGTTCGCGCGGCGCTCGTTGGCGTAGTCGACGATGCGCTCCATGGCCTCGGGCATCGGGGACCCAGCACGTTCGAGCTGCTCCTTCACGAGCTCGGTCACCAGCTGGTTCGCCTTGCGCATGCGAGCGTCGTTCGAGCCGGCGCGCCAAAGCGTTCGGTCCCCAGGCAGGCAGGCGAGCAGAAACTGCGGCAGAGACTCGGCACGGATTCGCTCGTGCGCCCACCGCTTGATGAAGGTGGTGACGTTGCGCCGCTCGTAGCCGACGGCGCTGGAGAGGTGAGCCACCGCCTGCTTCTGGTCGAGCCAGGTGTCGACGCCGCGGCGGAGCCGGGACTTGTGCCGGTCCAGTAGCTTGCCGCGCTGCGTGCCGTTCTTCGTCACCTGGCCCCGGCCGCCGTCGACCATGGCCAGGTGGCAGTGCACGTGCTCGGTATCGACCTGGATGACCCCCACGTACCGCAGGTCGTCGAAGCCGCTGGTGCCCGAGCCCATCCGCTCCAGGCCGTACATGATCGCCATGCGCAGCTTCATCTGATCGATGTGGCCGCGGTAGTCACCGCGGGCTTCGCAGCGGAAGTCATCGTCGATGATCTTTTGCTTCCGCAGGTACTCCTCGTCGAAAGACAGCACGGTCTTCAACACGGTGTGCCCAGCGTCGAAGTAGTGCTGGATGTCCTTGCCGGCCGCCTTGAGCTGTTCGTCCGAGAGCGAGACCGAGCCGTAGCCGAAGGCTACGCCGCCGTTGCCTTGGGCCTGGCGCATCTCGTGCTTCGTCGCACCCCGCGAGATGCCGACGCGCTCGACGGCGGACTCCCGGGCCGTGTAGCGCAGGATGAAGTCGTCGGTGCGCAGACGCTGGATCGGAGCCAGTGACTCCGTCGCCTGCGCGCGGGCCATGTACCGGGTGACGTAGTCGCCCGGCGTCGCGCCGCGCGATCCCTTGCCGCCGGGCAGCGGCACGCTGAACTCATTCACGATCACGATGTCCTGCTTCAGGCCCATCGTCGCTCTCCTTCCTGTCTCGCTACCGATGCACTACGGCCCCGGCTGGTGTCAGCCAGCTCCCGGGGCCGCGCACGTCATGCCTGATCCGTCCTCAGGAGCCCAAGCTCTGCTCGTCGTCAACGCCGAAGTCCAGGTCGGCTGCACGCTGGGCCACCTGGAGCTTGCGCTCGTCCAGGCTCGGGACGGGCTTGACCTCACGTCGGCGTGTCTCCTCCTCCAGGTCGGGGTCCAGGTTCAGGTCGCGCTGCGCCTCACGGGTCGGGACCGAGGAAGCGGACGGCACCTCCTGCTCTTCAGCCCTGTGTAGTGGTGCAGCCACGCGCTCCCGGTAGAGGTTCTCCGTGGTGCCTTCGGTGCTCGCACGCTCGGTCTTGTACTGCTCCCGTTCGGCGGCGATCTCCGCCTCGATCTGCCGCAAGCGTGTGTTCATGCCGTCAGCGACCGGCGCTGCCTCAGGGGCGGGCGCTCCGACGGCCTGCTTGGTCTCGGTGTCCAGGCCCAGCTCGTCCTCGGTGAACAGCGGGTTGATCACGTCCGAGCGCGACTTCAGCCCACGTGCATCGACCACGGCCTCGGCCCGCGGGACGCCGTTCCTGGATTGGTCGGCGAAGTAGCCGGCGAGGTCATAGCCGCTGGACTCGAGATCGATCTCCAAGCCCCCGATGCCGTGGATCTGGGTGAAGACCACGGGCACATCGCCTTCGATCTGCACCTCCGACGGAGCGAGGACGAGCACGTCCGCCGTGGCCGGCAACTCCCACTCGATCCCAGTGACCTGCTCGGGCACGGTGAAGCCACTCGTGAAGTATCCCTTGCCGGCCAGCACCACCAGCTGCTGGTCGTCGAACTCGTAGAAGGCGTCCACCCTCTCGCCCTGGCCGGGGGAGTAGGTCACCTGGGAGATACCGAACGGCAGGGCCTCGGCAGGGGTGACCGAGCGCAGCTCGCCCGTCATGTGCAGATACGGACGATAGTTCTCCTCCTTGCCCCGATGCTTGAGGTCGAGCGATTCGACCATGACGCCGAGCTCGGCGACCACCCCCTCCAGCCGGTACGTCTCCACTCCTCGTTCACGCAGGACACGGTGGGCCCATACGTCGTTCATCGTCAGTCCTGCGGTACGCATCACTTGCTCCTCTTGCGGTTGGTCTTGCTCTGGTTGGTGGTCCTGGGCGTGGACTTCGGTGTGACGTCGGCCCCGGTCGCCTCGCCCTGGGCGTCCTGGATCTTCGCGATCATCCGTGTTGCCCAGCGCCACATGCCGCGCATCACGACGATCTCGCCCACGGCGAGCAGTGCGACCAGGAAGAGGAGCGGCATCAGCCACATGGCGATGGTTCCATCCGCGCTGAGCGCACCCCGGGTTGCGCCCGACTGCTGGTGCAGCCATGCGCCCAGCAGCGGGAGGATGACCACGGCCGTGATGCATGCCAGCAGGTAGTCGGCGAGAAGGACGACGGCCCGGAAGAACCCCGCCCACACCACGACAGAGAACCTACCGGCCTGATTCTTCGGAGCCAGGCGCCGCCATCCGGTGCGCAGCTTCGAAGCCTTGTGCTCCTGCTCAGGCTTGGCCGTGGTCTTCCTCGACGCCGCGGCCGTGCTCGTCGGGACAGTCGTCTCGGTCTTCTCCAGGGCCTGAGTCGACATGTTCGTGTCCTTACGTCTCGTAGAGGTCTTTTGGGGTGCGTGCCGAAACGGTGGGCGCTTCGCTCACCCGATCGGCTTGGGGGAGGACTGTTCCTCGCCGGCGCCGACGAGGGCGTCGCGGGTCTTGTCGGAGGCTCGGTAGGCGTCCAGCGACGTCGCCGTGCCGTCCTGAGAGGTGGAGTAAGTGAGGACCACGAACTCGCTCTTGGCAGTGCTGCTCTGCTCCGGTCCAACGCGGACCGGATCGAGACGGGCCACCCCCGTGTAGGAGTAGTTCAGGCCCTGCACCCGACTCACATGAACGTCCAGATCGGCAAGCGCGTACGTCGTCCCAGCGCCCTTCGTGGCTCGGGTCGCAGTCATCCACTCCGGCACGAACTCGGTCAGTACGCGGGACTCGTGGTCGAGGAAGCCGTAGCGCGCGTCGAGTAGCGCCTGCTGGTCCTTGACGGTCCGGCTCGACGCCGAGCTGTCCGTGAGGCCGAGTAGAAGGGACCGGCCCGTCGTCCTGTCACGGTTCACCCGCTCGATGTCCACGCCCCGCAGTTGGGCCAGCAGCGCCGTGTGCTGTGCTGCGAGCTCGGTCCGGGCGTCGCTGAGGTTGCCTTCGAGCTTCTGAACAACCGCGTTGTCCTGGATGTCCGACGCAGCTGAACCGTCGCTGAGCAGGGTGGCTCCGAGTGTGACCACCGAGAGCGCGAGCAGCGCCCCGGTGCCGCCGAGCAGGATTCTCCCGGCGTGCAGGCGCAACTTGTCGTTGATCTCCTCCTTCACGGTGCCCTCACCTCCTGCTCCAGAGCCTCGCCCGTGGCCGTCGTACCGGTCCGGATGTTCACGAACGCGTTGCGGACCAGGTCGTAGTCGGCGCGGGCCCAGGCCAGCACCGCCGGCTTCTCGCCCGCCCCGGTCCTGGTCTCCATCGCCAGCCAGGTCACCGCGATGGTGCCGTCGTCGTTGACCAGGTAAGGCACCTGGCCGGCCCACTCGAAGCCCGAGTCGAAGCTCATTGGGATCCCGACGCCGGCTGGTACGTCCTTGTCGCCGGCGAGCAGGTACCACGGGCCCAGGTCTCCCTGGTGTACCGAGGGGGCAAAGTAGGGGATGAGATTGCGTAGCGTCGACTGAGACGTCGCGGCGTCGAGCTTGCCGCCGTCTGCCGCCACCTTGGGCGTCAGGTAGCGGTAGTCGTTCTGCAGCTTCGCGACTTGACCAGCCGCCCTCAGGGCCGCGGTCAGACCACGCTCGGCGTCGTCGGCCTTCGGTAGCGCCGCGGTCTTCGCCTCGGTGATCCGGAGTTGCTCCCGCAGAGAGGACACCTCCGATACAGCCGTACCGCGCACCGCGCTCTGGCTGTCGGAAATTCCTGCGGAGAGTAGGAAGCACAGCAGTGCGCCGACACCCATGCTCAGGCCGGCCGCAAGGGTGCGCTTGCGCAGGCTGCCCGCGGGCTCCATGCGCTCAGGAGTGTCCGCGCCCTCCTGCGAGGACCCGGACGTCGCGACGAAGCGCGTCTTGCGTACCGCGGACTCGCCCGACTCATCGGTCTGTGTCGACGCCATTGCTCCTCGACTCGCCGTTCGACTCAAATATCAGTCTAACTCTATCAGCGAGACGAGTTAAAAGGGCGTGTGAGTCATTTGGAATGGCGAGTCTCGCCGCTCGCCGGCACGCCGGAGAGGTTCGAGACCTTGCCCTGGGCGTCGACCGTGACGAAGAGGAGCGCGCGCCGGTACGCCGTGACACTGGCTTTGCTCGCCTTGTTCTGGGAGGTCGCGTCGGAGGTGACCTCGACGTCGGCGAGGACGGCGTAGGTGTAGACGCCCGCCTTGGCGTCGATGACCTCCATGTCCGGATCCGCGCCGAGGGCCGAGTTCAGGCCGACCGCGTCGATGTAGTGGTAACGCCGCCCTTGGGAATCCTCGTTGAACCTCGACGGGGGCATGAACGACTTCAGGAACATCTCGTTCTCGGTGAGGTCGAACCGACTCTTCAGCCTCTCGCGCGCAGCCTCGTAGCTCTGCCCCGAGTCCCACGTGAAGATCATCGAGAGCAGCGACTTGATGCGCTCACGGTCGGTGCTCAGCCGACTCTGGCTGACACCCAGCGCCGCCATGACGTCCGCGTTCACCTGCTCGGCACCGCTCTTCCGGACTGCCGCCAGATGTCCCTCGATATCGTTGATCCGGGCTTCCTGCCCAACCAGGGCCGCGTGCCGGCTGCTCCAGGTCACCCCCCCAACCGTCGCGACGACCGCGAGGACCGCTGCCGTCCCCAAGACCGAGAGGTTGCGCCGGAAGAATCCCCGCCGTGCGGGTGCTGCCGTCTGCTCCGTCATCGCTTCCCGCCCGCCTCCTGTGTGCCCGTGCCACCGAGTTCGGGTACTCCGGACCCGGCCGGGATCTTGACCGCCGGGTTCTCGTGCGGAGCCCCAGCGGCGGTTACCACGAGGGCCAAGTGGTCGAAGGCCCCCGCCGTGCCATTGCGTACGTAACGCGCGCTCGCCCAGGCGAGCACCTCGCCGCTCGTCGTGTCCCGGCACAGCCAGATGACCCTTGCCTGGTTCGTCGCGCCGGAGCCGCCCTTCACGCTCAGATCGGGCATCACCGTCTCGACCTTCCATGCGTACGTGCTCGGGGCAGCTGCCTTGTCGCCGTCGTAGCGGATGTACCAGGCGTGGCGCGGATCGATCTCGGTGGTCGCGTCGAACGGCGTCAGCGACGACGTGCTGTACGCCTCCTTGTCACTGACGAGGAAGGAGTCCTTGCCGAACAGCGGCGCCAAGTCCCGTCGGTGCTCGACGATCTCCAGCGCGGCCTGGTTCGGAGCCCCGTTCTTCGGGCTGGGCTGGACATCGGCCTGGTGGTACAACTCGGCGAAGGTCTGCTCACCCGCCGCGACCTTCTTCGCGTCGGCGGCTGCCGCCTCGGCGAGCTTTGACAACTGCGCGCCGACGTCCGCCTTCGCGGGCTTGGACTGGGCATCGTCCAACTGTTGCGTGAGCTGGAGGATCCGGGCCTCGTTGTCCGCTGTGGTCGTCTTGAAGCTCTCGCCGGTCACGCCCGCAGTGATGACCAGGGCGAGGATCCCGGCACTCATCACCGCGGTGACGCCGCGGCGGAGCAGGCGCGCGTTGTCCGCCGGGGCGCGGGCCTGGCCCTTCTCTCGCCGGCGCATCATCCAGCCCGCGAAGCGCTCTTCGAGCTCGACTCCGGTGACCTTCGTGTGCGTCTTCGATACCGCGGGCTTCTCCCCGGGCATCGACTCGCTCTCCTGCTCCGATCCGATGCCCTCGGACTCGTCAGGGGTTGTCGTCACGGAACGCTCCTCACTCCGCGTTGTTCTCATAAACGACTGAAGCCTATATCAAAAGCCATTCACGGCCGAGTGTGAATCCATTCAGTAAGAGCGTCGAAGGTGGAACCGGCGCGCTGACCTGACTCGGACACGAAGAAGCCGGTGCCCGGATCGCCGAGCACCGGCGTCTTCCTCCCAGGTCAGATGCTGCGCATCAGGCCGTTTTGATCTTGTCGGAGGTGAGCATCGCATCCGACATGTCCACGAACTTCCAGCCTGCGGCAGCCATCCGCGCCGCGCTGTCGACGCGGACCCGGCCCATGTAGGCGCAGTAGCCGGCCTCACCGAGGATGACCTTGTCCCCCTGGACGCCGAGCACCACGAGGGTGTGGCCGACGGAAGTGGATCCCGGCCCGGACCCGACCGAGTAGGGGACGGGGGTCGACTGCATCGTCTTGCCGGTCTCCTTCGCGATCGTGTAGGCCGTCTCCTTGCCATCACCGGCCGGGTAGGCCTGGAACGTCGTGTATTTGTTCACGAAGTAGGTTGAGAAGCTCACGCAGTTCATCGCGTGGTTGTCGCCGCAGGAACCGGGGCCGCCGCCCGGACCGTACCGGTCGTCGAGGAACTTGTCGCCCTCCTTGTTGAAGAGGTCGACGAGGGCCTGGGCCTCCTCTTGCGTCATCCCGCCGTCCTTCGGCGAGACGGAACCGCCGGCCGTGGAGGCGCAGTTTCCCAGGATCGTGTCGATCCCGTTCGATATGTTGTCGATGATCCCGCCGACGATGTCCTCGACGCCACCGACGATCGAGCTGTCGACCGACCAGCCGCTCATCTTGCCGAACCACATCTCGGCGTTGTCGCCTCGTACAGCGAGCCCGGCCGCGCCGTCGGCGGAGCGCTCCCAGTTCTCGTGAAAGTGCAGCGCCGCCGTACGCGGCGAGCCCTGCGACTTCCTGAGCATGTCCTTGAAGACCGCAACGTCGCCCGGGCCGTCACCATCGACCATGAAGGCCAACTGGGCCTTGATCGTGAACCAGTCGACGCCCTTGCGCTGCGCGTACTGGCGCAGCAGCGTGTTGCGGCCGAACGTCCACTGCCCAAGGCCGATACCGTTGTCCGTGTTCTGCGCGGCGCCGGCCTTCGCGGCGGTCATGGCATACGTCCCCGTCGGAAAGTTCTGCACACTCGTCGGGTCGATCCCGGACTCCTGCGACCAGTTCCCGAGGATGCCCGCGATGTTCGCCTTCGGCATCCCCCAACTGCTGAGTACCGAGTAGATCTCCTTGGCGTTCTTCTCCACGTTCGCCGGGACTGTGGCACCGGAACCGTTGCCGACGTTATCCGCGTTGACGACGCACGCCGCCCTGTTCGCGTTGATGCTGCCCTCGGTCAACGCCGTCGAGTTGAGGACACCGGTCAGGATCGTGCCCAGCAGGGCCACGGTGGCGGTCATCGCGACCGCACCCGACAGCGCTGCCGCTACAGGGACCATCGTCGCAGTGACGGTGAAGCCCAGGACCGCGCCGGCCCCCTTGGCTAGGAAGCTGCCGATCGCCATGAACGGTGCGGCGATCGCATGACCAACCGCCTTGAGGATGTTGACAAAGAGAGTCCACAGCAGCTTCCCGGCGTTGACGGCCATCGCCATGGCTGCGAAGAACATGGACTTGAGCCAGTTCAGTAAGGCCATGGCCATGACCAGGCCTATGGCCGGCGGAACAGCAGACGCACCACCGCCGATGGCGACGCCCTTGGCCGCCTTCGCGCCCAGGCCCTCGTCGTCCTTCGTCGCACCGCGCTGGTAGCCCGTGCCGCCGACACCCAGCTCGCGCTGGTCCGCCGGCTTGGCGTCCGGGCTGCCGCCGGTGGCCTTGGACACGCCTTTGACCGTGTCCTGGGCACCCTCGACAGCGAGGTTCTTCGCTGCGCCAACGGCGGCTCCCGGAAGCCCGCCGGCCTGTGCGCCGGCCACGGCACCGGAGACAGCAGCTCCCGCGTAACGCCCGACGTTACGACGGGTCGCGCTGCTGCCGTCTCCTTCGATCGCCTTCTGGGTCGCGCCTCCGGCCAGGTTCCCGGCGACGCCGTCCATACCCTGCTTGATCGTCGCCCCGGCGTTCGCGGCCCCGGCTGTCTTGCCTGCGGTGTCTGCACTGTCCGGTACCTTCGACCCGGCCTCCGCCATCTTCGGTCGCGCGGTGTTCGCCGTGCCGGATGGGTCAGAAGGACCGGAAGGACGAGAAGGACCGGAAGGAACAGGAGGACCAGGAGGGCCGGAAGGGCCAGAAGGACCGGAAGGACCGGAAGGACCGGAAGGACGGGAAGGACGGGAAGGACCGGCAGGATCAGCTTCCCGCCTCGGGAGCTGCTTGGGCACGGCGGTCTTGCCCTCAGGAGGCTTCTCGATGCCCTCCTTTCGGGTGGGCGCCGCCGCCTTCATCCTGCTGTGCCGGCGCAGGGGCGCCGCCGAATCGAGGCTCTTGGTCCCGCGACCCTGCCGGGGCATCCCTTGGCTCGCCGACGTGTCCGGCTGGTCCTTCGTCGTCCCCGTCTCGGAGCTCCGATTCGGCTGGTCGGCGGCCATGCTATTTTCCTTTCCGGCTCAATCCAGGTAGCAGGCTCCGACACTTCTTCGCCGCACTCAGTGGAGCGTGGTGAGGAAGTCTTTGTCGTCACGAACGGTGCTGTTGGACTGCACGTCCCGCAGACTCACGTCCAGGCGGAGCAGGTCGAGTGAGAGGTCCGACTGGTACTTGGACTTGTTCACTGAGTAGGTTTGATACGCATGTGAAAGGTTGTTCATGATGTTCATGAGCGGGCGCATCGTCACGTCAGAGGACTGGTAGTCCTTGGTGAGGCTGGTGCCATCCGAGAGAATCCACTGCATGTCCGAGATCTGCTGAATCGTCGGATCTGATCCCTCGTCACGCTTCTTGGCGAACAACTGGGCGTAGCTCTGTCCGGCCGGCACCAGGGCATCGAGGTAGCCGTCGTAGACGTTGCCTGTACGCCAGTTGAGGTCGAAGCCGCCGGGGGCGACGTGCTTGGTCTGCAGCGCCAGCGTCGAGACTCCATCCTTTGCCTCGGCTGCGGAGACCCCCGTGATCTTGTCGGTGGCGATCGAGGCCGGAACGGTCGGCGGACGCAGGAATAACCCGTCGATCTTCGTCGTCTGCAGGTCGGACGTATAAGACCGAATCTGCGTCAGATTCGCGCGCATCTCGACGAGCTTCTGGTCCAGGGCCTTCCTGGCCTCGGTCTCCTTCTTCTTGAGTGCGACCCAGTAGTAGGCCTGCGCGGGATCGAAGGTCGGAGCGTTGAGCGCCGCGATCTTCTGGACCCCGGACGCACCGGGGTTGAAGAAGACCCGCCACTGGTCGTACTTGGTGAAGGTCTCGTCACCGGCCAGCTTGCCGCTGCTCTGCTTCGGCTGGGCTCCGGGCGCGGTGAGTTCGGCATTCGCACGGACCGTCAGATTCAACACCTGGCGGTCGAAGGGCCGGTCGGCGTTCAGGAGGACCCCGATGTAGCCGGTCGAGCCGAAGGCGTAGAGGGATCCCTTGATCCCGCTGGTGCTGACCGGCTCGCTGTTGAGTGAGGTGTCCGACCCGAGCAGGAACGCCCTGTAGTCCGCGGCGTTGTACGAGATCTGAGCGGTCGGGCTGAAGTGCATCATCACGAGCGCCTTGTTGCCGCGCTCGTTGGTGTAGACCCCGTCCACGGTGCCGTCGAGATTCGTCTTCGACGTTTTGAAGTCGCTGATGTACAGCGCCGTCTGTGACAGCGAGTCACGTCCCGCCTGGTATGCCGAGACCCCTGATGCGCCGAACGCGATCGCGCCCGTGACCGCGAAGATGCCGAAGAACACCCCAAAACGCTCGATCGCGTGGTGCGAGTCAAGCTTGAACTTCCTACTGAAGCCCAGCGCCTTGTTCCTGATCCCCATGTTCTGCTCTCTTTCGCGCCTGCACCGTGCTGCGAGCCCGGGTATGGCGAACCGGGTCGGAAGAGGCCTTGCGCCTCAACCGACCTGGTTCGCTCGATGGCTCTGTCACCGTTCGTGTGCGCAGTCCGTGACGGCCCCTTACTTGGAAGGGGCGCTCAGGAATCCGGTGACCTGGTCGAAGGTCTGCGCGATCACCGTGCCGCCGCCGAGATCCGTAATGGTCTGCTGGCCGCCGGAGCCGATCGTCGAGATCAGCGTCCAGCCGCCGGTGCCCAAAGCACCGCCGACGAGAACGAGGAGCGCGATCGTGCCCCAGCCCTGCTGTTGGCCGGCGGACTGCGGGTTGGCCATCAGCTTCTTGATCAAGAGCACGCCGCCCCAGACCAGGCCGACAACGCCGAGCAGCATGAGTACAGAACCTCCCCAGAGCTGGACCTGGGACTTGGCGTTCTGCAGGAAGCTGGTCAGGTCCCAGGCGGCGCTCGGCAGGGGTGCCTGTGTGAGGACGGCTGCCCCGTCGGTCTTCGGCATACTTCTTTCCTCTCGCCTTTCGATTCATTCAGTGGTGTGACATCGAGTCGCAAGGCAACAAGCGCTGACTACCTATCATGGCAGGTAGTGATAGGGGCTGAGTGGGTCGATGACATCCATCGACTCCTCTTGCTGACTCGTATACGTGTCATCCTGAGTGGTTAACGTACACCATTCGAATCGTCGATCGTAGGGGTGCGCTAGATGTATCGATAGACCATCGAAAGGGCCTCGGGGACGAGGCGAATCGACGTCGCGGTGCGTGGTCGTGGAGGTGGCGTGCGGCCGTTGAGGTGCGGCGGGCGGCTGTGGAATCCGCAGTTCGGGATGTGTAAGGTGCTGCTCCAGCAGTGCCGCGACGTCGGCCTGCTCGATTCCGAGGTGGGCCGCCCCCGCCTGTCCCCCGTCGATCGCGATCTTGACCAGGAAGTGTCAAACCGCCATGAACCCACTGCCCGGTGACCTTTTCGCCCGTCGGCTTCGTCAAGAGCGCGAACGCCTCGGCATCAGCCAGGCAGAGCTGGCGCGCCGTATGGCCGCACTGCTTGGCGCGAACGTTGACTCCACTGCCATCACGCGCATCGAGCAGCAGACCCGTGCGGTCAGGCTCGATGAGGCGGTCACCGCTGCCGAGGCTCTCGGGGTTCCGCTGATCACACTGGTCAGCGACAACTACGCCCGGGAAAACGAGGCTGAGATCCGGAAACAGCTCGCCGAGCTCGCCATCGCCGAGCAGGAGCGGGAGAGGCTGCTGCAGAAGATCCACCGGATCACCCAGACCATCCAGCAACTCTCCGCCGAGCGGGAGGCCTTCCGCTCCCACGCGCTGAGCGTCAACCCTGAAACCGCCGGCGACCACGAGCTCGACCCGGAGACCCAGGCCGCTCTCGATGTCCGGATGCGTGATGTCCGCAACAAGCCGGCCGGAGAGGGTGCAGGCCCAGGCCCAGGCGCATGACGCTGTGCGGGCGGCCGGGTTGAACTTCCGGTCGCAGACGTTCGCCGTCCCGGTTTCCGCCACCGGCCGGCCTGCATGATCTCCTCGGTGCTCGCGTCGTTCCGCCGTATCTGGGTGACATGACCAGCACGCAAACTGTGCAAGTCGTATGCCGGCGGATCCTTTCCGGCCGCTCGAGGTGCCGGTGCAGCATCGCGTGCAGCGCGTCGCCGCTCACGCCGGTCGTGTGGATCCGTGCGTCGAGGGGCACATCGTCCTGGTCGGCCACGGGCCCGTGCATCCGTCGGCGGATGTAGCTCCAGGCCGTGCGGCTGCACGGCCGCAGTGTCCCAAATCACCAAGACTGTCGGGCAGTTCGGATAGGATCGCAGGTATGGGAATTGACTGGGAAAACATGCTCGGCACAAGCGGGAACGGTCTCGACGAGGCATACGACAGGGCGGTCTCCTCGGTCGTCTATGGCGAGACCTCGGAGGACGACCATCGGCCACTCCCGGTCGGCGAAGAGTCCGACGACACGGATGGCCTGCGCTGACCTGAGGGCGCACGCAGAGACTGCCCGATGAGCCGGGGTTGCTTGTTGGGCTTGGTCCGCTCTGGCGGGCATTGGGGATCAGAGGCTTCTGCCCCGTAATGAACCGGTGGTCAAGCGTGCCATCGGGAACCTCGCCTCGCCGTGTCCAGATGGGCGCGGCACGGGTGGCGAGAAGTTGCGCTCGGACGGCCCGGCGTCCGTCGCCGGCTTCTTCGGCGGGGCGCTGAGCTGGCCGGGGAATCGCGGGTCAGGCCGGCATAGCGGGAATCGACTTCGGCTTTCCGTTCGGGTGCAGACGCAACTGCTCCTCGCGGCCCTCGGTGCGTACTGCAGTGCATCGTGCATCCGGCCTGGGCACCTCGCCGGCCGACCGGCCTGCCGATCGTGGAGGGCGAGACTCCGAACAGGACGCGCGGGGGCGGCCGGCGGAGCCTGACCCCCGACGCCCCCCGATCATTCAGGCCCGGGCCGGTGCGCCCATCCTGACCACCCGTGGTCTCCCCAGGGCACTCGGGAGCGGGGCGTGATGATCGTGTCGGCGCGGCATCGGCCGGTCGGCGCGGCGTCCAGCCCTGTCGGCTCCCTTCTGCACTCGGCGCTCACGGCTCTGTGCTCGCCATGGCGTACTGCCAGCGTGCCCCTGCTGGAGCGCGGCATCGGCCGACCGGACATGCCCTTGACGGTGACCGATTCCATCGTGCTCAAGGTGGCCGCTCAGCGGCTGACGGCACGGCTCGGCGCCGAGGAGGTCCGCGAAGAGGACCTCCTCGAAGCGCGCAGGGTGCACCGGATCGACTGGGCGCAATACGAGGCGGCTCGGAGCCAGCAGCACCCCGCAGGTACGACCCCCGGCTTCTTCGTGGTCCCCGAAGGCATGGAGGCGCGAGCCCGAGAACAGGTCCACGCGTACACAGGCACCCTCGCAGGCATGCTGGGCATCATCGCCCAGGTGGTCACCGGGGCGCAGGTCGGGCGTGTCCCGTTCTGATCATCGCTGTGCGTAGACATGACGGCCAGGCCGCGGACGGGAGAGGCCCACGAGGTGGCCGCCGCAGCCGCGAGGACGAGCGCGTCCGTCAGAAGGGGCGCTTCGACTCCCGCGATGGCGGCGACGCTGCCTGCAGTTAGGGCGTCGAGGGACCTGCCGCCGGTGACCAGCCAGATCGACGTCTGCTGGTTCCGAGAGCTCCGGGGCTCACGGCTCACTTGCTTGCGGACCACACGGACCGTCGCCCTCGCGCAGGCGGCCAACTGCGCAGGATGTTGCCGTGCGAAAACCCTCAGCTTGGGGACCAGTGCTGGGGACCAGTGTGCATGACACGCATCTTTCGATCGAGTGGTCATCGAGGCCACGGCGTCTCGATGATCTTGTGGAGGTCGGTTGGGCCGCCCGCCCGCGCGGCGATCGTTGAGAAACCTTGGGGACCAGTTGGGGACCAGCATCCATGGATATGGGTGCACGCAGTGCCTACCTGCGAACGCAATACGCCCTCGAACGGCTGTTTATGTCCCGATTGGTCCCCCTGCCTAACGATCTGGGGGTCAAGGGGTCGCAGGTTCAAATCCTGTCGTCCCGACTGTGCTTTACGCACGTCGGAGGCCGTTCTCTCATCCGTGAGAGGACGGCCTTTTCGCATGCCCGGCCGGCCGGCGGTGGCTGGAGCGGGGGCCGGAACCGCGCCGGATCGGAAGCGGCAGCGAGGGCCGGGACGGGGGCGGGACGGGCGGGGAAAAGGCTTGGACTGGGTGGGCGTGGGTGCAGGACACTGCCAATCCTCCGCCGGTTCTCTGACGCAGGGTTGACATGGCATCGCTCGAATTACGCGAAGGTTCGCCGGGCGCGGGCGCCACGCACCTCGCCCTCCGCTACTACGGACGGGAGTTGGTCCGCCTCAGGTGGCTGACCGCGCCCGCGATGTTGCTCCCCGCGCTGGGCAACACCGGCATCAACTACATCGCGCCGCTGGTCGTCGCCAAGCTCATCGCCCACATCGCGGGGGGCGCAGGCGCCGGGATCGGCCCGATGCTGCCCTACGTCCTGGGGTTCGGGGGGACCCTGCTGCTCGCCGAGACGTTGTGGCGCGTGGGACTGCACTGCCTGAACCGTCTCGACGCCCGCGGCATCGAGCGCCTCTACGTGATCGGGATGGACGAACTGTTCGCCCAGGACGCGGCGTTCTTCCACGACAACTTCGCGGGCTCGCTGACCAAGCGGGTCCTGAGCTTCGCCTCCCGCTTCGAGGAGCTCGTCGACACGCTGACCTTCTCCGTCGTGGGCAGCTTCGTGCCGCTGGCGTTCGGCTCGGTGGTGTTGTGGCAGTACGAACCCCTGCTCGTCGTGACCCTGTTGTCGATGATCACACTGACGGCGCTCTGCGTGGCGCCCCTGATCCGTCGACGACAGGCGCTGGTCAGGAAGCGGGAGGAGGCGATCGCCCGGGTCTCGGGCCATGTCGCGGACAGCCTCATGAACATCGACACGATCCGGGCGTTCGGGGCCGAGGAACGCGAGGCCGCCGAGCACCGGGCGCGGGTCGCCGAGTCGCGGCGCCTCACGCTCCGCTCCTGGGACTACGGCAACCTGCGCATCGACACGCTGGTCGCCCCGATGTCCGTGCTGACCAATGCGGTGGGCCTGTTCCTCGCCGTCACGCTCGCCGGGTCGGGGCACGGGGTGGAGGCGGTCGTCGTCGCCTTCACCTACTACTCCAACGCGACCCGGATCATGTTCGAGTTCAACCAGATCTACCGCCGCCTGGAAAGCTCGATGACGGAGGCCGCGCAGTTCACGGAGCTGCTGCTGGAGCGGCCGACCGTGCTCGACCCGCCGTGCCCCGAGCCGCTGCTGTCCGAGACCACCGCCGACGTCCGCTTCGAGGACGTCACCTTCACCCACGCGGGGGCCAAGCCGCTCTTCGAACGCCTCGACCTGGCCGTGCCCGGCGGGACGAAGATCGGCCTCGTCGGCCGGTCCGGCGGGGGCAAGACCACCCTCACCCGGCTGCTGCTGCGCATGACGGACATCGACGCGGGCCGCATCCTGATCGGGGGACAGGACATCAGCAGGCTGCGCCAGGCCGACCTGCGCAGCCTGATCGCCTACGTGCCGCAGGACCCGGCGATGTTCCACCGCACGCTGCGGGACAACATCGCGTTCGCCCGGCCCGCCGCGACCGATGCCGAGATCCGCCGGGCGGCGGAGGCCGCGCACGTCACGGAGTTCGCCGACGGGCTGCCGGAGGGGTTCGACACGATGGTGGGTGAACGGGGCGTCAAGCTCTCCGGCGGCCAGCGCCAACGGGTCGCCCTCGCCAGGGCGATCCTGCGGGACGCCCCGATCCTGCTGCTCGACGAGGCGACCAGCGCCCTGGACTCGGAGAGCGAGATCCTCGTCCAGGACGCCCTCTGGCGGCTCATGGAGGGACGGACGGCGCTCGTGGTGGCACACCGCCTGAGCACGGTCGCCACCATGGACCGCCTCGTCGTCCTCGACCGCGGCCGGATCATCGAGCAGGGCACGCACGAGGAACTGCGCGCGGCGGACGGCGCCTACGCGAAGCTGTGGCAGCACCAGTCGGGCGGCTTCCTCGAAGACACGGTCTGAGACCGCGCGGGGCCGTCGGTGCCCGGCGATCCACCTGTTACGACCAGTCCGCGGCGATGGCGCGCAGGGCCGCCAGGTGGCGCTGGTAGACGGCGCGCCCCTCGGGGCTCAGGGACAGCCAGGTCCGCGGGCGCCGGCCCACGCGGCCCTTGTGCACGTCGACGTAGCCCGCTTCCTCCAGGGCGGCGACCTGCTTCGACAGGGCCGAGTCGCTGATCTCCACCAGGTCCCGGAGGAAGCCGAACTCGGCCTTGTCCAGCGGAGCCAGGGCGGCGACCAGTGACAGCCGGACGGGGGCGTTGAGCAGCGGGTCCAGCTCGTGACGCGGGTGGGAGCCCGGGCCGGGGGTCATGACGGCCGCCGCAGTTCGAGCCGGACACCGACCGCCGGCGGCAGGGCACAGGCCACGGCGCCGACGGCGGCGAAGGCCGCGCTCCCCGGGAAGACGGTGAGGCCGATGACGAGCGTCGCGGCGAAGCAGACGCCCCAAGATCCGATGATCACCCCGTGCCGGACACCGAAACCCCGCCGGACCGCCCGCTGCCGCGCGGCGTACAGGCTCAGGCCGCCGACGAGAAGCACCTGCACCACGGTGAACACAGCGGCGGCGACGGGGCCGTGCCACAGGAGGGCGCTGGGCACCATGAGCAACTGGCTACCACCGAACACCGCAAGGTAGCGCGCGTACCAATCGCTGCCCAGCAGGGCGGCCCGCTCCGCTGCGGCTGCCCGGCCCAAGGCCCCGACACCGTTCCCCGCTGCATCCATCGCCATCCCCCTGCTCGAAGCCGTTACTGTCCAGGATGGCGTCTACTTTCCATTTCGGCAAGTACAAGCCGTGTCAGACGGATCCCAGGGCCTTGAGCGCCGTGTTGAGTTCCAGGACGTTGACGCGGGGCTCGCCCATGAAGCCGAGGGTGCGGGGCCGGGTGTGGGCGGTGACCAGGTGCTTCACCCGCAGCACGTCGAGGTGGTTGCGTTCGGCGACGCGGTGGGTCTGGAGCTCGGCGTAGGCGAGGGAGATGTCCGGGTCGAGGCCGGAGCCGGAGGAGGTGACGGCCGGCTTCAAGGTCAGGCCCGAGGACGTACCGGGTGATGGTCCCGGTCTTGTCGAGGAGGAGGGTGGACACATCGCCCGCCGCCTCCACCGCGCGGCCCGACATGGCGAGTACGTTGCGCTGGACCAGGCGGTCCATGCCCGCGATGCCGATCGCCGAGAGCAGCGCGCCGATCGTCGTCGGGATGAGGCAGACCAGCAGAGCGGTGAGCACGATCATCGACTGCTCGGCGCCCGCGTAGATCGCGAACGGCTGGAGGGTGACCACGGCCAGCAGGAAGACGATCGTGAGGGACGCCAGCAGGATGTCGAGGGCGATCTCGTTCGGGGTCTTCTGCCGCGCCGCCCCCTCCACCAGGCTGATCATGCGGTCGATGAAGGTCTCGCCCGGCTTCGTCGTGATCTCGATGACGATCCGGTCCGAGAGGACCCTCGTGCCCCCGGTGACGGCGGAGCGGTCACCGCCCGACTCCCGGATGACCGGCGCGGACTCGCCGGTGATGGCGGACTCGTCCACGGACGCGACGCCCTCCACGACGTCACCGTCGCCCGGGATGACATCGCCCGCCTCGCAGACGACCAGATCGCCGATCCGCAGGTCGGTGCCGGGAACCCGCTCCTCGGTCGTGCCCACCAGGCGGCGGGCTACGGTGTCGCTCTTGGCCTTGCGCAGGGTGTCGGCCTGGGCCTTGCCGCGCCCCTCGGCGACGGCCTCCGCGAGGTTGGCGAAGATCGTGGTCAGCCACAGCCAGGTGGTGATCGCCCAACCGAACCAGTCGGTCGGGTCCTGGACCGCGAGCGCGGTGGTGATCACCGACCCGATCAGGACGACGAACATCACCGGCGACTTGATCATCACGCGCGGGTCGAGCTTCCGCACCGCGTCCGGGAAGGACGTGAGGAGCTGCCGGGCGTCGAAGAGGGCGCCGCCCGCGCGGCCGGCGGCCGGCCCGCGATCCGCCGGGGCGCCTTCGCGCGGCGCGGCGGCGGCAGTGGGCGCGGGATCGGGGATGGGGGTGGGGTCGGGGGTGGGCGTGGGAGTGACGGTGCTCATGACGCGAGCCCTTCGGCGAGCGGACCCAGCGCCAGGGCCGGGAAGTAGGTGAGGCCGGTGACGACGACGATCGCGGCGACCAGCAGGCCCGCGTAGAGCGGCTTGTCGGTGCGCAGCGTGCCGGCCGTCTCCGGCACGGGGTTCTGTTCGGCGAGCGAACCGGCCAGCGCCAGGACGAACACCATCGGCAGGAAGCGGCCCAGCAGCATGGCGAGGCCGATGGTGGTGTTGAACCACTGGGTGTCCGCGTTCAGGCCGGCGAAGGCGGAGCCGTTGTTGTTGGCGCCGGAGGTGTAGGCGTAGAGGATCTCGGAGAATCCGTGGGCGCCCGGGTTGGCCATGGAGGTCGCCGGCGTGGGCAGCGCCATCGCGGCGGCGGTGAAGCCGAGGACGAGCGCCGGGGTGACGAGGATGTAGCAGGCGGCGAGTTTGATCTCGCGGGTGCCGATCTTCTTGCCCAGGTACTCGGGGGTGCGGCCGACCATCAGGCCGGCGAGGAAGACCGCGATGACGGCCATGATGAGCAAACCGTAGAGGCCGGAGCCCACGCCGCCGGGCGCGATCTCGCCGAGCTGCATGCCGAGCAGTTGGATGCCGCCGCCCAGACCGGTGAAGGACGAGTGGAAGGAGTCGACCGCGCCCGTGGACGTCAGCGTGGTCGCCACCGAGAAGATCGCCGAGGCGCCGACCCCGAAGCGGGTCTCCTTGCCCTCCATCGCCCCGCCCGCCGCCTGGAGCGCCGGGCCGTGGTGGGCGAACTCGGTCCACATCATCAGTGCGGTGAAGCCGAGCCAGATGACGCCCGCCGTCGCCAGGATCGCGTACCCCTGGCGCACGTTCCCGACCATCCGGCCGAACGTACGGGTCAGCGCGAACGGGACGAGGAGGATCAGGAAGACCTCGAACAGGTTCGAGAAGGGCGTCGGGTTCTCGAAGGGGTGCGCGGAGTTGGCGTTGAAGTAGCCGCCGCCGTTCGTGCCGAGTTCCTTGATGACCTCCTGCGAGGCCACGGCCCCGCCGTTCCACTGTCGGGTCCCACCCGTGAATTGCCCGACCTCGTGGATGCCGGCGAAGTTCTGGATCACCCCGCAGGCGACGAGGACCACCGCGCCGATCACCGAGAGCGGCAGCAGGATGCGGACGGTGCCGCGGACCAGGTCCGCCCAGAAGTTGCCGAGTTCACCGGTCCGGGATCGCGCGAAGCCCCGTACGAGGGCCACCGCGACCGCCATGCCGACGGCGGCGGAGACGAAGTTCTGGACCGCGAGGCCGCCGGTCTGCACGACGTGACCCATGGCCTGTTCGCCCGCGTACGACTGCCAGTTGGTGTTCGACACGAAGGAGGCGGCGGTGTTGAACGCCTGGTCCGGATCGATCGAGGAGAAGCCGAGCGAGCCGGGCAGGACCCCTTGCAGGCGCTGGAGGCCGTAGAGGAACAGGACGCCGACCGCCGAGAAGGCGAGGACGCCGCGCAGGTAGGCGGGCCAACGCATTTGGGTCGAGGGGTCGGCGCCGATGGCCTTGTAGATCCACTTCTCCGGTCTGTAGTGCTTCTCGGAGGAGTAGACCCGGGCCATGTGGTCGCCCAGCGGGCGGTACGCGAGGCCGAGCGCGGCGATCAGTGCGAGGAACTGGAGCACACCAGCGGACAGCGGGCTCATGTCGGTGCTCAGAACCTCTCCGGGTACACGAGGGCGAGGACGAGGTAACCGAGCAGGGAGACGGCCACCACGAGGCCGACGACGTTCTCGACGCTCACAGCTTGGTCACCCCCCGGGCAACGAGGGCCACCAGCGCGAACACCGCGACCGTGGCGAGGACGAAGGCCATGTCGGCCATCGCGAGCTCCTGGGTGAAGAGGGAGAAAAGGATCCGGCCGAATGGCCTGAGACGAGCCAATCGCACCCGGGCGTCCGCATCCGGCCTCTTGACGCCCCCCTGACGGGTGTGGGGCGTCCCTTGACGGCCTTCATACGCGTCGCCCCGGTCGCAGGGACCGGACCACACATCCGAAGGCGATGCGGGCGACAGCGTTAAGAAAGTGTCAGGATCGGACCCCGAACGGGAACGAATGCTCGGGGTGCGTACGCTTGCTCCGCCGTCGAGGTGATGGCCGAATCCATGCGTACGACAGGAGCACCACGATGGCCACCCCTGCCCGCACGCCACGCCTGCGCGCGTGGCTGCTGGAAGGCTTGACCGACCGCCCCAAACCGCAGGCGCACGCCGAGCACGAGGGCCGTCCGTGGTGGCGCGTCATGTGCCTCACCGGTCTCGACTACTTCTCCACCCTCGGCTACCAGCCCGGCATCGCCGCCCTCGCCGCCGGTCTGTTGTCGCCGGTCGCGACCATCGTGCTCGTGCTGCTCACCCTCTTCGGCGCCCTCCCCGTCTACCGGCGGGTGGCCGAGGAGAGCCCACACGGCGAAGGCTCCATCGCCATGCTGGAACGGCTGCTCTCCTTCTGGAAGGGCAAGCTCTTCGTCCTGACCCTGTTGGGTTTCGCGGCGACCGACTTCCTGATCACGATCACCCTCTCCGCCGCCGACGCGACCGCGCACCTGGTGGAGAACCCGCACCTGACCGGAGTGCTGCACGGCCACGAGGTGGTCATCACACTGCTGCTGGTCGCCCTGCTCGGGGCGGTGTTCCTCAAGGGGTTCAGCGAGGCCATCGGCGTGGCCGTGGTCCTGGTCGGCTCGTACCTCGCCCTGAACGTCGTCGTCATCGGCGTCGGCCTGTGGCAGGTGCTCTCCGAGCCGCACGTCATCGTCGACTGGTCGCACGCCCTGACCGCGGAGCACGGCAACCCGGTCATGATGATCGCCATCGCGCTCGTCGTCTTCCCGAAGCTCGCGCTCGGCATGTCCGGGTTCGAGACCGGCGTCGCCGTCATGCCGCACGTGCGGGGCGACCGGGACGACACTGCCGACGAGCCCGCGGGACGCGTGCGCGGCACCAAGAAGCTCCTGACCACCGCGGCCGTGATCATGAGCGTCTTCCTCATCACCAGCAGCTTCGTCACCACCCTGCTGATCCCCGCCGACGCGTTCGAGCCGGGCGGCGCGGCCAACGGCCGAGCCCTCGCCTACCTCGCCCACCAGCACCTGGGCTCCGCCTTCGGCACGGTCTACGACGTCTCGACCATCCTCATCCTGTGGTTCGCCGGCGCCTCCGCCATGGCCGGACTGCTCAACCTGATGCCGCGCTACCTGCCCCGCTACGGCATGGCCCCGCACTGGGCCCGGGCCCTGCGCCCGATGGTGATCGTGTTCACCCTCGTCGCGTTCCTCGTCACCTGGCTCTTCGACGCCGACGTGGACGCACAGGGCGGCGCCTACGCCACCGGCGTGCTCGTACTGATCACCTCGGCGGCCGTCGCCGTGACCATCGCCGCCCGCAAGGCCGGCCAACGCGGCTGGACCATCGGCTTCGGCGTCATCTCCGCCGTCCTCCTCTACACGACCGCCGTCAACGTCGCCGAACGCCCCGACGGCGTGAAGATCGGTGGCTGCTTCATCGCCGGCATCATGGCGCTGTCGCTGCTGTCCCGCCTCGCCCGGGTCTTCGAGCTGCGGGTCACCGACGTGGAACTCGATCCCATGGCACGGCGGTTCGTCCGCGACGCCGCCAACCGCACGATCCGCTTCGTCGCCAACGAGCCCGGCAGCCGCGACCGGGCGGAGTACCGGGACAAGACCGCGCAGATCCACGAGGACAACGACATCCCGCCCGGCGACGACATCACGTTCGTCGAGGTCACCGTCCTGGACGCGTCCGAGTTCGAGTCGGTGCTGCGGGTGCGCGGCGAAGTGCTGCACGACCGCTACCGGGTGCTGACGCTGGAGAGCTCCAGCATCCCCAACGCCCTGGCCGCGCTGCTCCTGTACGTGCGCGACGAGACGGGACGGCGCCCGCACATCTACTTCGAGTGGACGGAGGGCAACCCGATGGCCAACTTCCTGCGCTTCTTCCTCTTCGGCCAGGGCGAGGTCGCCCCCGTCACCCGCGAGGTCATCCGCGGGGCCGAACCCGACCGGCGGCGCCGCCCGCACGTCCACGCCGGCTGAGCGCGCACGGTCCTGCCGATCGACGCGCTGCCTCTTCGGTTCCCGGCGCACCGCGCGTCGAGGGGCCGTTCAGGCTGCCACGGAACGGCTCGCGGCGCATCCGCGGGCGGCTCCGGCGGGGGACGGGGCCGCCTCGACCTGCGGGACGCCGGGTGCGGCGCCATCATGAGGGAGATCCCACCCCAGCCCCGTCAGGAGCCTGTTGTGTTCGAACGCCAGCCCCGTCAGGACCGCTCCGAACTCCCCGTCGCCGCCACGGCCGACGCCCCCCGCCGCGCCGCGGTCGGCCGGGCCGGAGAGGCCCGCCGGCGTTACCTCGCCGCCGGGGACTACTGGTTCAACGAGGAGGGCGCCGACGGCCGTCACGAGGGCCACGGCCGCGTCGGCCCGGGCCACTGACGCCGGGCCGCCCGCCGCGAGAGCCGCCGGCCGCGGCGCCAAGCGGCCGGAACGGCGCGCGACAGGGCCCGGGAGGCGAGGCCGATGACCGCGCCCGCCGCGACATCGCTGGGGTAGTGGGCGCCACTGTGGACCCGCTCGACGGCGATGGCGGCGGTCGCCGCCAGGCACAGCGCACCGGCGCCCGGCCACTTCTCGGCCACGCCCGCGGTGAACCCGACGGCGGCGGCGGTGTGACCCGACGGGAACGACGAGGAGTCGGGCCGGTCCCGCACCTCGTCCGCGTGGAACCATTCCTTCGGCGGCCTGTCCCGGGGTACGAGCCGCTTCGCGACGCCGTTGGACAGCACTTCGGCCACCGCCATCCCGGCCAGGCCGGCCGTCCCGGCCGCGCGTCCACGCCGTCCGCCCACGACGGCCAGCAGCAGGGCGACGCCCCACCACAGTTTGGTCCGCCGCGCGGCGTCCTCGACGGCGGGCAGCACGCGCCGCGCCCAGAACGAGTCCCAGCCGGCCATGCGCCGGGTGAGGCGCCGCTCCGCGGCCCGTAGCCGTGGCGGGGCCCGCATCACACGTTTCCGGTCACGGACTTTCGGCGTCGCCGGGCCGGGTGGCCGCCTCGTCGGCGGGGGTACGGGGCACCGTCCCGTCCGGCGCGGCGGTGCGGGGCGACGCCTGTTGGAGGTGGTCGATCAGCCGTGACGCCTCCGCTTTGGTGAGGGTGTCCGGCACGTCCTCGCCCGCTTCCCGGGCCAGGGTGTGCAGATAGCTCAGCTGCGGGCCGGTGGCCGGTTCGTCACCGGTCACCCACTCGTCGACGTCCTTGTCCGGCTGCTGTTCGTTCGGGTTCAGATCGGTCATAACGTCCGACTACCCCGCTCGTCGGCGGGACCATCTCCGACGGCGGGGAATTCTCGCGTGTGCGGTCGTGCGCGGTCGTGCGCGGTCCGGGGCCGGTCGCGAAAGGGGTCAGGGGCGGTACGTGACCTTCGCGACGGAGTCGGGCTCGGCGCGGGCCGCCGCCGGTCGGGGGCCGACCTCGAAGTGGGCGTCGAGGCCGGTCAGGCGCAGCAGCCGGATCACCCGGGGGGCCGGGTCCGCGAGGGTGAGCCGGTCCGGCCCGAGGCTGCTGCGGGCCCGCAGCAGCAGGTTGACCAGGGCCGAGCCGCCGAAGCGCACGCCCCTGAGGTTCAGCAGGACGGGCAGGGGCTGGCGGGGGGAGGACGCCGCTTCCAGGGTGAGGCGAAGGGGATCGGCCGTGTCGAGATCGACCTCCCCGCTGACCGTGATGACCCAGGCGCTCTCGGTCCGGACGGTGGTGACGCTCAACAGGTCGTTGTTCAGGTGGTGGATACGAGTCGTCGGCACAGATGGCCTCTCATGGGCTACGGCGAGGCCGACCGGACGGTCGTCTCCCGCTTCGGGTTCTGCGGCGCCGCCACCTCGTCGGT
Organism: Streptomyces sp. NPDC058279; assembly: GCF_042881255.1. Lineage (NCBI taxonomy): Bacteria > Bacillati > Actinomycetota > Actinomycetes > Kitasatosporales > Streptomycetaceae > Streptomyces > Streptomyces sp. NPDC058279. Next base: position 344,843 of record NZ_JBHVYA010000005.1, read on the forward strand.
GACCGGTGCGCAGCTCCGGCCTTGATGCACGACCAGGATCTCCACGCTAGCGATATAGTTTCCACATGGCAACAATTGCTGGTGGGGGCGTGCGTACCGAAAGCCCCGGTTCCGGGGCGAGTGCGCGGCGGGGACCGGCTCAGGCGGTGTCGGTCATGGCCGCCGGGGAGCCTGGATCGCGACGGGGCACTCCCATGCGGGCGCCGGCGGCGTCCTCGAAGGCCGCGAGTCCGTTGGTCAGGGCGGCCAGTTGCGCGGCAGGCATGGAGGCCAGGACGTCGGTCACCTCGCGCCGGCGGAAGGCGCGGATCTGATCGAGGGTGTCCCGCCCGGCGCGGGTGAGGTGCAGTTCGATCTCGCGCGCGCTGTGGGCGCTCGCCGTCCGGCGGAGCAGCCCGACGGCTTCGAGGCGGTCGCACAGGCGGCTCACGGCCGAGGGGCGGGAACCCAACGCCTCGCTCAGCGCCCGTAGGTTCGTGCCCTGGTTCCCTTCGATGACGACGAGCGCGCGGAGCTGGGACGGGGGTACCGAGCCGGTCGCCACCGCCTCCTGCCCGCGGGCCCACAGCACGTCGAGCAGTTGCGAGACGGTGCTCAGGGCATGGGCGGCCGCCAAGTGGTCGGGGGGCTGGCCGGGGGCGGGCATTGGCCTACTGTGTCATCCCGCACCCTGTCCCAGCCATCCCGGCAGCTCCGGGCCCTTGCCCGAGCCGCCGTTTCCGCCGCCCCGCCCCCATCCCTGCCCGATCCACGCCGACCGTTGTGCCTTCCGCCCCCGTGACCCTCGACCACCGGCACCTCCCGGCCCTGTGACCCCAAGAGAGCCTCACCCGACGATGACGAACTTCCTGGCTGTCGAGCGCGCCCTGCGCGCCGCCGCCCCGCATGCACTGATCGAGGCGGCGCGGTCCTCCCTCGCCACCCACTACGGGGCGCATGCCGTGGAACTGCTGATGGCCGACTACAGCCTCGCCACCCTGCACCCCGTCACCGTCGTGCCCCGGACCGCCGCCGGACTGTCCGTCCACAGCACCGTCGTGGGGCGGGCCTTCGGAAGTCAGGTGCCCTGCCAGGAGGACGTCGGGCGCGGCATGGTGGTCCTCCACCTGCCGGTGACCGTCCGGGGGGACCGGCTCGGCATCCTGTCGGTGTCCGTGCCCAAAGAGCTCTGCACCCCCGAGAGCCGCAACGACCTCGCGGAGATCGCCGGCCTGCTCGGGCACGAGATCCTCGTCGCGGAACGGGACACCGACATCTACCTCCAGGCCCGCCGGGTCAGCCGGCTCACCCTGGCCGCGGAGATGCAGTGGCAGTTGTTGCCGGCCCGGGCCTGCGCGCGGGCCGAGTACTCCATCGGGGCCCAGCTGGAGCCCGCGTACGCGATCCACGGGGACAACTTCGACTGGGCCAGTACGGCCGAGAACCTCACCCTCACCATCACCAACGGCATGGGCGAGGGCATCCAGGCGGCGCTGCTCACGAACCTCGCGGTCAACGCCCTGCGCAACGCCCGGCGCGCCGGGATCGGCATCGCGGACCAGGCCGCCCTGGCCGACCAGGCCCTGTACGCCACCCACCGCGGCGAGGCGTACGTCTCCACCCTCCTGCTCTCCTTCGAGTTGGCGACGGGCCGGGTCCAGGTCGTCGACGCGGGCTCACCGCAGCTGTGGCGCCAGCGGGACAAGGTCGTCGAGCGCATCCCCTTCGAGGCCCAGTTCCCGCTCGGCATGTTCGACCAATCGGAGTACGCGCTCCAGGAATTCCGCGTCCTGCCGGGCGACCGGCTGGTCTTCGTCAGTGACGGGGTCTACGCCGTCTCCTCGCCCGGGGGTGAGGCGTACGAGGAGCAGGCCCTGTCCCGGGCTATCGCCTCCGCCGGGCTGCTGCCCGCCACGGAGGTCCCCAGCGCGGTGCTGCGGGCGCTGCGGGACTACCGCGACGCCGACGCGGACGACGACGCGCTGGTGGTCTGCCTCGACTGGCACGGCCGGGGCGGGATGTCCGTGGCCTGAGCGGCCGGGCGGTGGTGGAGCCGGGCGGAGCCGGGAGGCGGCCCCGTGTCGCGGATAAGAAACGCGTAAGAGCGCGCATGGACGGGTCCGCCTCGGGCAGGCGCCCGCCGGAGGTGGACGACCATGGTCCCGCTGCCTCTCGTACTCCTGCTCGTGCTGATCCTTTTCGGCGCCGGATTCGCCGTCAAGATCCTCTGGTGGATCGCATTGGCCGTTCTGGTCATCTGGCTGATCGGCTTCCTGGGCCGGCCGCGTGGCGGCGGTGGCGGCCGCTGGTACCGCTGGTAGCGCGTACGTACCCGTCCCGTCGGTCGGGGGCCCGTCCCGTGAGGGGCGGGCCCCTTCCGTCATCTCGTCGCGGGCTTCCCGCTCGCGGTACCCGGCCCGCGAGCGGGTTACCACTCCGGGTGGACCTCGTAGCTGTCGTACCGCATGCCGTCCGCGCCGACCCAGGGGCGCAGGCGGCCCGGTCCGCTGTCGGTGTGGGCATAGGCGACCGGCTCCCCGGCGTCATCCGTGACGATCACGGCGCCGGCTCGCTGCGCACTGCGCAAGGCGTGCGTCCAATGGCGCCCGCGCCTGCCCGTGCGGTAGTCGGGAACTTTGCAGTCGGCCATCACCGATCACGCACCACTTCGCCGTCGTCTGCGACTGCACGCGGTTCTGCTACCCGTTTCCGCGGGCATTCCATCCTCAGTCGGTTATGTCTTTTTTGCTCATGTTTGGGGTTTGGTGCGGCGGGCCGGGTACGCGCGAATGGAGGAGATTGATTGCTTCGATCGACCAGGAGGAGCCTTGACTGACATCCAGGACTCAGGCCGCCGTCCGGACAGTACGTCGGCGGCGGTAGCGCGAACGGCCCAGGACAAACTGGGGGAGAGCGCCGCGACGGTCGGTGACAAGGCGACCGAAGTGGCCCAGACGGCCAAGGAGCAGGCGGCTCAGGTCGTCGGCGAGGCCACCGGCCAGGCCCGGGACCTCATCGGCGAATTCAAGGACCGGCTCCAGGACCAGGCGGGCTCGCAGACGAGCCGCCTCGCCGGGAACGTGCGCCGACTCTCTGACGAACTGCGGGAGATGAGCGAGAACAGCGGGGCCGATTCCACGGCCGCCGGACTGGTCGGCCGGGTGGCGGACGGCGGCCGGCAGGTCGCCGACCGGCTGGAAGAGCGCGGTCCCGAGGGGTTGATCGGCGACCTCCAGGACTTCGCCCGGCGCCGCCCCGGCGTGTTCCTCGCGGGCGCCGCACTCGCCGGCTTCGCGGCCGCGCGCGTGGTCCACGGGCTCAACGCGGCGGGGAGCGACGGGACCGGCCCGCGGGCCGTCCCGGCGGCGGGCGGCGAGGGGTACGCGGCACCCCCACCCACCGTGCCGCCTGACGTATCCCCCGCGGCGTCGCCGGCCGCGCAGCCCGGGAGCGACGGTGCGGGCACGGCGCCCGGCGCGGGCCGAGGGCCGTACACCGACCCCCTCGACACCTACGGACAGTCGCAGCCACCGCATGTGACCCCGGCCCCGAAGGGCGCGCCCGCCCCGCCGGCCTACCCGCCCGCCTCCCGGTCGGAAACCGGTGGCGCCCACCCGACGGAAGGTGGTTGACCGTGGCCATCTCCGCGCACGAACGGCCGCCGGCCCCCGCGGCTCCGCCCCGGTGGACCACGGCGGGTCAGCGGTCGACCGAGCCGCCGACCGAACCGTCGATCGGAGACCTGATCGCCGAGATCGGCACGGACCTGTCGCAGCTGGTCCGCGACGAGATCGAACTGGCGAAGGCCGAAATCAAGCAGGAGTCGACGAAGGCGGGCAAAGCAGTGGGAATGCTGGGCGGCGCGGGTTACGCCGGCCATCTGGTCCTGCTGCTGGGCAGCCTGACCGTCGTCTTCGCCCTGGCCCACGCCATGGACATCGCCTGGGCCGCGCTCATTGTCACGGCCCTGTGGGCGGTGGCCGGCGCGATCCTCTACGTCAACGGGCGCAAACAACTGCGCACCGTCAACCTCAAGCCCGAGCAGACCGTGGAAACGGTGAAGGAGGACGTCCGATGGGCACGACACCCGATCAGTTGAGAACCGATGTGGAGTACCGGCGCGCCCACTTGGCGCGCAACGTCGACCTCCTTGCCGACAGGGTGACACCGCGCCGGGTGGCGCAGCGGCGGGTCGGCTCGATGCGACGGGGACTGAGTGGTGTGAAGGAGCGCGTGATGGGCACGGCGCACGAGACCGCACAGGGCCTCACCGAAGGCACCGGCCAGGTGGCGGAGAGCGTCGCGGACACCGCCCGCGAGGCCGTGGGCGGTCTGACCGAGACCCTCCAGCAGGCGCCGGTCCAGGCGAGGCGGCAGACCCAGGGCAGCCCCCTGGCCGCGGGCCTCATCGCCTTCGGAGCCGGTCTGCTCGCCGGAGGCCTGCTGCCGACCACCGAGACGGAGGAACGGGCGGGGCGGCAATTGCGGGAGCACGGGCAAGAGCTGCTGGAACCCGTGAAGCAGACGGCCCTCCAGGCGGCCCAGGAGGTCAGGGACGAACTGCGCGAACCCGCCGCCGAGGCGGTCGAGTCCGTCAGGTCCGCCGCGCAGGACGCCGTGTCCACCACCCAGGAACAGGCCAAGGACGCCGGACAGGAGACGGCCGAGGAACTGCGTCGCGCCGGCCGCGAAACGGCGGACGCGGCCCGGGACGGAACCGCCACCGGCGGTGCCACGACCGGAGGGACCCCCGGCGGCACCGGCGGGACCACGGGTTCCACCGGCGCGACCGGAGGCGAGAGCGGCGCGCCCACGAGCCGGGAGGCCACCGAGGACGGCCCGGGCTACATGACCTGACGCCGACCGGAACCCCGCCACGGCGGGCCCACCCCCCGTCCCCCGGCCGAACCGGCCGGGGGACGCGTACGTACGGGGGGACCTGTCCACGGGGGAGGGAAGGCCCCACCGGCGTGGGTCAGACCTCTGGTCAGACCTCGCGCCACCGGGCCATGGCCCAGGAGAACGCCCCGAACAACATCAGCCCGATGGCCACCGCCACCAGCAGCCAGGGCCCGGCCGGGGTCTGGGTCAGCGTGCGCAACGTGTCGTCCATGCCCTTGGCCTGCGAGGGGTCGTACCGGACGGCGGCGTGCACCGCGAAACCGCCCGCCGCGGCGAAGACCGTACCGCGCGCCACGCCGCCCGCCACGCCGAGGAGTTCGACGGCCCGCCGCCACTGGGGGGAGAGACCGCTCAGGTTCATGTGTTTGCGGAACGTGCGCCGCACCGCGAGTACGGCGGTGACGACCCCGCCGACGACCAGGGCGGCGCCGACCGCGCCGACCAGCCATTGACCGCCGGGCCATCCGAGGACCTTCGCCGTCACGTCGCGCGACTGCTCGTCGCCGGAGCGGGTACCGCCCGAGCCGGCCGCGAAGGAGAGGACCGAGTAGGCGGCGACGGCGTAGAACACCGCCCGCGCGGCCGAGGCAAGTCGCTTGGTCGCCGCGTCACCCTTGGGGCCGGCGGCCCCGAACGCGACCTCGGACAGCCGCCAGACCATCATGCAGACCAGGCCGACGCCGACGGCCCAGACGAGGAAGGGGCCGAGCGGTTTCCCGGCCAACTCCTGCAACGCGCCCTGCCGGTCGGCTTCCCGGCCGCCGCCGGTGCCGAGGCCGACGCGCACGGCCAGCAGCCCGGTCAGCGCGTAGAGCACGCCCCGGGCCACGAGACCGCTGCGCGCCGTGACCTCGCGCGCGGCGCCGCCACGGGAGACGGCGCGCACCCCTTCGTCCGCCACCGTGGCGCTCACCGCCCCGGACCTCGCGTCACGGGGTGGTGCCGGACGTTCACCTCTGCGTGCCTCATCCCTCAACCTTCCCCGTACGGTCGGTTCGTTCGCGTTCGCGTCGCGTTCGGGCAGCGGAAGCCGCCGTACCGTCCCCTCGGGGCCTCGACCAGGCCGTTCGGCGCTGCGGGGAGGCAGCCGGTGGGGTCTGGTGTGCCGGGAGGGGCCGGTACGGCAGCGGGTCGTTCCGGTCGGGCTCGTATCGCGCCGCGTCCCGACGTGCGGCGCGACGTGCGTCTCGTTCGTCGTTGTCGGTCCGGTGGCCCGCACACGACACCCGGGGGGATGGGGTGCCGCGTGCGGGCGCCGATCCCGGTGGCCTGCCACACCGCTCGAAGCGCCAGCCCACCGACATCAAGCCGTATGGCCCGGATCGGAGGGCGCAAACGTGGGCTCGCCGCATTCTTTTCGTTCTTCGATCGGCGGGGCCGATCAGCGGTCCGCGGCCCGCTTCAAGGGCGCGCAGCCGGGCAGACGGCAGCAACGATCTTGCACAGCGGTGACCTCGCGACGAAGTGAACGACGAGTGAACGACGAGTGAACGACGAAGCGAACGACAGGGGGGCGACGCGCCGATGACCATTCCGACCCAGCGCATACCCGGGCCGATGCCGGCGCCGGCCGGGCGCCGGACCCGGTTCAGCCTCCGCGTCACGGCCTTGTGGTTCGCCGCCGTGGCGCTGCTCGTGTGCGGAGCGGGCTTCGCCGTACGGGTCTTGGCGGCGGCTGCCGCCGCGCACCCGGTCGCGGCCGCCCTGACCGCGGCGGCCTGTCTCCCGTTGGCGTGGAGTTCCGTTCGCGCCGGGCGTCGGCTACGCCTGCGCCGGGCGGCACGACGGGCGGCGCGGGCGCTGGAGTGCGCGGCGGCGGAGATCGTGGAACCGGCACCCGTGGCGGAATCGACGGGGGTGGCGGGGGCGGTCGGGCCCGAGGTGGCGTGGGTGGCCGCGGAACCCGCGGACTACGACGCGCTGGACGGCGACGCGTTCGAGGGGGCCGTGGCCGAGCTGTGCGAACGGGACGGCTGCCGCGACGTGCGCGTCGTCGGCGGCGCGGGGGACCTGGGCGCCGACATCGTCGCCACCGCCCCCGACGGGCGGCGCGTCGTCATCCAGTGCAAGCGCTACTGCGCCACCAACAAGGTCGGCTCGCAGGACCTCCAGCGCTTCGGCGGCACCTGCTACGCCGTCCACGAGGCGGAGGTGGCCGCCGTGGTCACCACGAGCGACTTCACCACCCCGGCCGTCGAGTACGCCGAACAGTGCGGCATCCTCTGCTTCGACCGTGCGGCCCTGCACGCCTGGTCCGCCGGGACCGGCCCCGGTCCCTGGGCCCTCGTCCCCGCCCCCGAGTCGCGGGTGTAGGCGGGTGCGCCCGTTGGCCAGGGCGCTCCGGACGGCTTCGAGGTGGGCCGTCCGGCCGCCCGGAGCGGGGCGGCCGGACGGGGAGAACGGTCAGAGGCGGGCGAGGACCCTGTTCAACTGGCCGACCTCCGCCGACTGGTTCTCGACCACGTCGTCGGCCAACTTCCGCGCGTCGGGGCTGCGGCCGTCCCTCTGTTCGGCACGGGCCATCTCGATCGCCCCGTTGTGGTGGGCGATCATCAGGCGGGCGAACTTCTTGTCGAAGTCGGTGCCCCGGGCGGCTTCGAGGTCCTTCATGTCCTGGTCGGACATCATCCCGGCGGTGCCCGATCCGTCGTGCCCGCCGGAGCCGTGGTCCATCCCCGGCATGGCGCTGCCCGATTCCGGCTTGCCCCAGGCCGCGAGCCAGGACCGCATGGTCCGGATCTCGGGGTCCTGTGCCGTACGGACCGCGGCGGCGAGCGTCTTGATCTCGGTGTCCCCGGCCCGCCCGTCCGCGAGGGCGGCCATCTGCACGGCCTGCTGGTGGTGGGGGATCATCTGCTGCGCGAACGTGACGTCCGCGGCGCCGAACGCCGCCCGGGAAGCGGTGGGGGCGCCGTGCTCCATGCCGCCCATCGAGGCGCCGCCACCCCCGCAGGCGGCGAGGAGCAGCCCGGCGGCGGTCACGGTGGCGGCGAGGCGGATACGGCGGAGACCGGTGCTTGGCATGGTGAGACCTCGTGGTGTCTGAACTGCGTGACGGTGGACGAACGGGGTGCCGCGGGCACGGCGAACCGGCCCGCGGCGGCGTTCGGCCTATATGCGCAGGATCGAGAGCAGGGTGAGGTCGGGCGCCCGTGGCGGCGGGCGGGGGGAGGGCCCGGGCGCCGTGCCGGGGCGCGGGCCCGCCGGGAGGAGGCGGGCGCGGCCCAAGGCGGCGCGCAGCAGCACGAGGAGGATCGCGGCGCCCAACACGGCCACGCACAGGGCGGCCATGTCCATGCGCATGCCCGGGGCGTGCTGCGCGACCCGGGCGCCGTGCTCCGGGTCGGCGACCACCGTCGCGTCCGCCGCGTGCTCGGCCGGCCGGCCGGCGGTGGGATGCGTGGCCGGATGGACGGACGGATGGGCGGACGGGCTGTCGGGGTGGCCGACCGAGTGCATCACGAAGACCCCGAGCGCGAGCACGACGACGAGCAGCAGATGCCCCAAGGCACCCACCGCCCGCCCACTCCGGCTCGCGTTCATGCTCCCGACCTCCGCGCCCGACGATACCGCCCGGGCCCGCGACCGGAGGCCAGGGCGATCGGGTCGGGTCGGGTGGGGGCCGGTGGGGGCTCAGGCCATCCAGAAGAAGACCGCCGTCATGCGCTTCTCCTCCAGGGTGGTGCCGCAGTAGCCCGTCGCCGTGTGGACGAGGTTGGCGGAGTAGAGCAGCAGGCGGTTGGCCTTGTGGGGGACTCGGACGTCCTCGACGAAGGCGTCGGGGGAGACGAAGCGGGTGCCGAGGGCGTCGACGAGGTTGTTGTGGGGGGCCGCCACCTGGTTGCCGCCGAGGCTGCCGCCCGCGAGCTGTTGGCGGTAGAAGCTCGTGCCGTAGTCCTTGGGGACCCGCGGGTTGAGGTAGAGCACGGCCGCGTAACGGCACAGGGTGCGGGAGTCCGTGTGGGGGCGCGGCTCGCACTCGCCCGCGCCGACGACCTGGACGCAGTTGTGGTTGAACGTGCCGCCCCCGGCGGGCTGTTCGGCCCAGATCTTCGGGGCGCCCGTCGCCTTGCGCACCAGGCGCTCGACGTGCGCCAGTTCGGCCGGCTCCAGCGCGGGCATCGCGCGCAGGCCCGGCCAGCTCTCCGGCTTGTGGGGGTAGCCCTCCGTCCAGTCGTCCCTGGCCAGGCAGCGCTCCCGGACGGCGTCCGGATCCGGCAGCACGTCGTCGAGTATCCAGTAGTCGCGGCCGCGCGTCGGCTTGCGGTAGGGGAGTACGGGGAGGGGTGGGGGTCGTAGAGACATGCAGCGGACCGTAGTTGCCGGGACCGGCGGGCTCACCAGGGAAGCGGTCAACCTTGGGTCAAGGGTTCCTCATACGGCCGGCCGGCGTGCAGTTCCAGGGGACCGGTGCCGTCGGCCCGCGCGGTCAGGCAGGCTTCGATCTGCCGGCGCAGCAGGGGCTTGACCAGGCCGCGCAGCTCGCCCCGCGCCGCCGTGCGCCAAGCCGAGAGCTCGCCGCGCGGCAGGCGGATGCGGGCGAGCTCGGCCGGGCCGAGCACGCCGCCGTCGTAGAGGAAGCGGATCCGGGCCGGACGCCCCTCCTTGTGCGCCCAGTTGACCGCGAGCAGACGTCCGGGGGCGCGGTCCAGCCCGGTCTCCTCGCGCACCTCGCGGGCGGCGGCCGCCCGCGGGGTCTCCCCGACGTCGCTGTCGACGCCGCCGCCCGGGAGGAGCCAGCGGCCCGGCTTGCCGTAGGTCGGGCGTACCAGCAGGACGCGTCCGGCCGGGTCGGTGAACAGCACGCTCGCCGCGGTGACGGCCTTGGGGCGCGCGGCGCGGTGCGCGGCGGCGTCGAAGGCGCCCGCGTGCTCCAGCTCGGCCCGGCGGGCCCGGTCGAGCCCGGCGGGCGAGCCGGGTTGGGGGGCCGCGTCGACCAAGTGTGCGAACGAACCGGCGTACAGGGCGGCCAGGGCGGCGCGCAGCCGCCGGGCGGTACGGGCGGGGAGCCGCTCGTAGGCGTCCTCGGGCGTCAGCCAATGCGCCCTCCAGCCCCCACCGGCCGCGCCGGCGATCGGGGCGGCCTGCTCGTCGGTGAGCGGTCCGACGAGGTGGATGTGGGTGACGAGGGACCGCCCGAGCGCGCCCGGCCGGCAGGAGTCGACGGCCAGCAACCGACCGGCCGGCGCCGTCAGGCCCAGTTGCTCCCACAGCGCCCGCGCCAGACCCTCCTCCGGGGTCTCCGTGTCCATGACCGGGGCGCCGGGCAGTTCGAGCCCGGCCTCGTGGGCGGCGGACCGTACGAGGACCCGGCCGCGGGCGTCCAGCACGATCCCGGTCGCGGTCAGCAGCGGGGCGGGCCGGGCGGCCCGGTGCGGGCCCGGGCCACCGGAGGAGGGCCGGTCGGGCACTCGGTCTCCTGGGGGAGGAAGGGGAAGGGCGGCACCATTGTGGCCGCCTGGCGGCCGTCGAGCGGTCAGGCGCGGACCAGGAGCATGCCGCCCATGGTCACCATGGTGGCGGCGACGAGCCCGTCCAGGACCCGCCAGGCCGCCGGGCGCGCCAGGACTCCGCTGAGCAGGCGGGCGCCGTAGCCCAGGGTGGTGAACCAGGTCAGGCTGGCCACCCCGGCGCCGATGCCGAAGGCCCACCGCAGGTCACCGCGGTCGGCGGCGAGGGAACCGAGCAGCAGGACGGTGTCCAGGTAGACGTGCGGGTTGAGCCAGGTCATCGCCAGGCAGGTCAGCACGGCCCGGCGGGCGGAGCCGGCGGCGGCGCCGTCCGAGGCGAGGGCCGCGCCCGGGACGGGCCGCAGCACCCGGCGGGCCGCGAGGACCCCGTAGCAGATCAGGAAGCCGCCGCCGGCGAGACCGACGACGGTCAGCGCGGCCGGCCAGACGGTGACGAAGGCGCCGACGCCCGCGACGCCGAGGACGATCAGGACCAGGTCGGACACAGCGCAGATGGCCACGACGGGGAGGACGGCGTGCCGGCGCGCGCCTTGGCGCAGCACGAAGGCGTTCTGTGCGCCGATGGCGACGATGAGGGAGAGGCCGGTGCCGAAGCCCGCCAGGGCCGCTGTGGTGATGCCGTGTGTCATGTGCTCGACGGTAGGCGCGGCGACTGATGCAGTACAGCTAAAGATTTTTACGTACCCTTAGCTCTTGTGATGGACGAGCTTCCCCTGGAACAGGTGCGGACGCTTCTCGCCGTGGTGGACGAGGGCACCTTCGACGCGGCGGCGGCCGCCTTGCACGTCACTCCCTCCGCCGTCAGCCAGCGCGTCAAGGCGCTGGAGCAGCGCACCGGCCGGGTGCTGCTGATGCGGACCAAGCCGGTACGGGCGACCGAATCGGGGGAGGTGGTGGTCCGCTTCGCCCGGCAGTTGGCCCGGCTGGAGCGCGACGCGCGCGCCGAGCTGGGCATGGGCATGGCGGACGGGCGGGGGGCGGTGCGGCTGCCGATGGCGGTCAACGCGGATTCGCTCGCCACCTGGTTCCTGCCGGCGCTGACGCGGGTGCCGCAGGACCCGCCGATCTGCTTCGAGCTGCACCGGGAGGACGAGGGACACACAACGGCCCTGCTGCGGGAGGGGCAGGTGATGGCGGCCGTGACCTCCTCGCCCGACCCGGTGGCGGGCTGCACGGTACGGCCGCTGGGCCTCGCGCGGTACCTGCCGGTGGCGAGCCCCGGTTTCGTGGCCGGGTACCTGGCCGGGCCGCGCGGTCCGGTCGATCGGCTCCGCGAGGCGCCGACGATCGTGTTCGACCGCCGGGACGAACTGCAGGACCGCTTCGTACGCTCGCTCGGCGGCCCCGACGCCCAGGCCGCCTCGGCCGCTGCCACCCGGCACCTGGTGCCGACCTCGGAGGGCTTCCGTGACGCCGTGGCGGCCGGTCTCGGCTGGGGGATGGTCCCCCAGTCGCAGGCCGAGCCGCTGCTGCGGACGGGGGAGCTGGTCCTGCTGACGCCCCGGCGGCCGTTGGACGTGCCGCTGTACTGGCAGCAGTGGAAGCTGGACTCGCCCGCGCTGGCGGTCGTCGCCACGGTGATCGTCCGGGCGGCGGCGGAGGCGCTCCTGCCCGCGGCCCCGACGTCGGACGCGACGCCGGACCGGACGCCGGACCTGACGCTCTAGGGTGGGCGCCATGGACTCCTACACGATCGGCCAAGCGGCCCGATTGCTCGGCGTGAGCGTCGACACGGCACGCCGCTGGGCCGACGCCGAACGGTTCCCGACCCGGCGCGACGGGCTCCGGCGGATGGTCGACGGCCCCGACCTGGCGGCCTTCTGCGTCGAGCTGGCGCAGGAGGGGGCGGACGGCGACGAGACCCCCTACACCTCGGCGCGCAACGCCTTCCCGGGGATCGTCACCGCCGTGAAGCTCGGCATCGTCGACGCGCAGGTCGAGATCCAGGCCGGCCCGCACCGCGTGGTCTCCCTGCTGACCCGGGAGGCGGTGGAGGAACTCGGCCTGGAGGTCGGGGCCCGGGCCGTCGCCCGGGTCAAGTCGACCAGCGTCTTCATCGACCGCGGCTGACGGGACGCTGACCACCCGGCCCACCTGGCCCGCCCGGCCCACCCGGCCCACCCGGCCCGTCCGGCCGCGCCGGGGGTGGGCGTCGAGGGAGGCGCGGGCGGCGGTGGCAGACTGGCCGCTGATCCGCCGAAGGGAAGTACCCCGTTGTCCATGTTCAGCAACCTGCGCCGGGCCGTGCGCATCGGCTACCGCCGGGCCGTCGACCTCAGCCACCCGGCCCGCTCCCCGCTCGGCAGCGCGGTCGTCAACTGCGTGGTCTACCGCGACGGTGTCCGCCAGGACGGCTGCGCCGACGCCGAAGAGGCGCTGCGCCGGGTCCGCAAGAGCGGCGACGGCTTCGTCTGGATCGGCCTGCACGAGCCCTCCCAGGAGGAGCTCGCGGGCCTCGCCGCGCTGTTCGGGCTGCATCCGCTCGCCGTCGAGGACGCCGTGAACGCGCACCAGCGGCCCAAGGTGGAGCGCTACGACGACACCCTCTTCGCCGTCTTCAAGACGGTCCGCTACGTCGAGCACGAGGAGCTGACGGCGACCAGCGAGGTCGTCGAGACCGGCGAGCTGATGGCCTTCACCGGGGCGGACTTCGTCCTCACCATCCGACACGGCGGGCAGGGCACCCTCGGCCCCGTCCGCGAGGCCCTCGAAGCGGCGCCGGACCAACTCCGCAAGGGGCCGGCCGCCGTGCTGCACGCGATGGCCGACCACGTCGTGGACGACTACCTGGCCGTCACGGACGCCGTGCAGAGCGACATGGACGCCGTCGAGACCGCCGTCTTCAGCGAGAACGGCGCCGGCGGCGACGCCGGCCGGATCTACCAGCTCAAGCGTGAACTCCTCGAACTGCGCCGGGCGGTGGCGCCGCTGGCCCGCCCGCTCCAGCTGCTCGCCACGCAGCCGATACCGGTGATCCCGCCCGAGATCCGCGCCTACTTCCGCGACGTGGCCGACCACCTCTCCCGGGCCACCGAGCAGATCAACTCCTACGACTCCCTCCTCGACTCGATCCTCCAGGCCCACCTCGCGCAGGTGACCGTCGCCCAGAACGAGGACATGCGCAAGATCACGGCCTGGGCGGCGATCGTCGCCGTCCCCACCATGGTCTGCGGGGTCTACGGCATGAACTTCGACGACATGCCGGAATTGCACTGGCGGTACGGCTATCCGACGGTCATCGTCGTCATGGCGCTCGCCTGCTACGTCATCCACCGCGGCTTCCGGCGCAACGGCTGGCTCTGAGCCGCGCGGCGGGTACCGTCTGTCGTCGGTGATCATCGGCGGGAACGGGTGGGGCGGGCATGGACGTGGCAGCGGTGGAACTGGTCGGCGAGCGAGTGCGCCTGGAGCCGTTGGAACAGCGCCACCACGACGGGCTGTGCGAGGCGATCCGGGACGGGAGCCTGTGGGAGCTCGCGGTCACGATGGTTCCGCACCCCGACGAGGTGCGCGGCTTCATCGACGACGCGCTGGCGGCGCGCGCGCAGGGCACCCAGCTCGCCTACGCGACGGTCGACCCGGCCACGGGCCGCATCGCCGGTTCGACCCGGCTGATGATGATCGACCCGGCGCACCGGCGGCTGGAGATCGGCTGGACCTTCCTGGGCACCTCCTGGCAGCGCACGGGCGTGAACGCCGAGGCCAAGCTCCTCATGCTGACCCATGCCTTCGAGGCGCTGGGCATGAACCGGGTCGAGTTCCTCACCGATGTCCGCAACAGCGCCTCGCGCGCCGCCATATCCGGTCTCGGCGCGGCGCAGGAAGGCGTCCTGCGCAGTCACATGGTGATGCGGGACGGCCGGGTCCGCGACTCCGCGCTGTACGCGTTGACGCGCGCCGAATGGCCCGAGGCGAAGCGGGCGTTGACCGCCCGCATCGCCGCGTCGGCCCGCGCGGCGGCGTCGCCCCGGGGCTGAGCGGCCGCGGCGCGGGGCGGGCGCCCCCCGTCGGATGTCCCGCCGCCGGGCGCCCTCCGGCCGGCGTCGCTCAGCGGCCCCGGGCGGCGGCCAGGGGCATCAGCATCAGCGGCTCCGAGGTCGGACGGGCCGAGCCGCCCGCCGGCTCCAAGGTGACCCCGACGGCGGTGGCCCGGCCCACCGGTCCGCTCAGCAAGGTGCCCCCGTCGCCCGGGACGAGGCCGGCCGGACGCATCACACCGCCGTCCGCGAACCACAGTTGGTAGGTCCTGCCCGCCGGGGCGGCCGGCAGCCCGGAGCTCAGGAACACCGCCCGGTTCCGCGCCGCGCTGACCACCACGGTCGCCCGCGCGCCGGACTCCGAGCGGCCGGTGACCGTCCGGGCGTCGGGGGCGGCGATCACCTCGGTCAGGTCCCGCAGGTCGTGCACCGCGCGCGCCGACTCCCGGGCCTGCTCCCGCTGCCACAGCGCCGTGCCGCCCAGCGCCAACGCCCCGGCCAGGCACGCCGCCAGCGCCAGCGGGAGGGTCCGTCCGCGCAGGGCCACCATGCCCCGCCGGACCGGGGGGTGTTGGCGCACCGTGTCAATGCGGGCCAGCACCTCGGCCCGCATCGCGACCGGCGGCGCCAGGGCGACCGCCGCACCCAGCCGGGCCGCCGTCGCGGCGAACTCCCGCACCTCCTGCGCGCACAGCGGGCAGCGGGGCAGGTGGCGCGCGAACGCCTCCCGTTCCTCGGGGTCCAGCGCGTCCAGGGCGTAGGCGCCGGACAGCGCGTGCAACTGGTCGGTGCCGCTGCTCATACGGTGACTCCCATGCAGTCGCGCAGCCGGATCAGCCCGTCGCGCAGCCGTGTCTTGACCGTGGGGAGCGGGGTGCTCAGGGTCTCGGCGACCTCGCGGTAGGTGAGCCCGCCGTAGTAGGCGAGGTGCACGGCCTGTCGCTGGAGCTCGGTGAGCCCGCGCACGCAGCGGCGTACCTGCTCGCTCTCCAGCCGGATCTCCAC
The DNA here is from genome assembly GCF_042881255.1 of Streptomyces sp. NPDC058279. Taxonomy (NCBI): domain Bacteria; kingdom Bacillati; phylum Actinomycetota; class Actinomycetes; order Kitasatosporales; family Streptomycetaceae; genus Streptomyces; species Streptomyces sp. NPDC058279. The sequence continues at coordinate 360,177 of NZ_JBHVYA010000005.1, forward strand.
CCGCTCGCTCACCTCGTCGTAGGCACGGCTGTGCTCCCGCGCGGCGTTGTCCTGCTCCCGGGCGGTCGCGGCCTGCGCCGAGCGGACCCGGTCCACCGCCCGGCGGTGCGCGATGGTCATCACCCAGGTCATCACGGCGCCCTTGTCGGGCCGGTAGCGCGGGGCCTGCCGCCACACCTCGATCAGCACCTCCTGGGTGACCTCCTCCGATTGCGCACGGTCGCGCAGGACCCGGACGACGATCCCGTGGACGGGGCCGGCGATCACCTCGTACAGCGCCGTGAACGCGTCCTGGTCGCCGCGGGCGATCCGCTGCATCAGGGCGGGGAGGTCCGGTCCGGGGTCGATCCGGGGCACGCCGACGGTCACCGGTTGCTGTCGCACGCGGGCCTCCTTCGCCGGCCGGTGCGGACGTTTCGCGTACGGGTCATGGCGGTTCGCCTCCGGGGTGGGCGTCGTACTCGGGTCCTCCACCAGCATTCGGAGCCGGGGGGCCCCGCGGATTGGATTGCTCCGGAAATGACAACGGGCTGTTCGACGCGTCCGTTATCTGGTAGGAAAGTTTCCTAACGGATCGGAAGCCTCAACCCCCCTATGGAGGCCCTGTGTTCACCCCTCGCCGTCCGAGCAAAACCGTCGCCGTCGGAGCCCTCCTCGGCGCCGCACTGCTCGCCGTCCCGGTGGCCGCGCACGCCACCGCGACCCGGGCGCCCGCCGCCCCGGCCGCCGTCGCCCTCCCGGCGGCCGCCACCAAGGCGACCGGACTCGACGACCCGGCGAAGAAGGACATCGCCATGCAGATCGTCTTCAGTGCCGAGAACTCCTCGCTCGACTGGAAGGCGCAGTACAAGTACATCGAGGACATAGACGACGGCCGCGGCTACACGGCCGGCATCATCGGATTCTGTTCGGGCACCGGCGACATGCTCGACCTCGTCGAGTACTACACGCAGGTCAAGCCCGGCAACGTGCTCGCCAAGTACCTCCCGGCCCTGCGCAAGGTCGACGGCACCGACTCGCACAAGGGCCTGGACCCGAACTTCACCAAGGACTGGGCGAAGGCCGCCCAGGACACGGAGTTCAAGAAGGCCCAGGACCACGAGCGCGACCGCGTGTACTTCGACCCCGCCGTGAAGCAGGGCAAGTCCGACGGGGTCGGCACGCTCGGCCAGTTCATCTACTACGACGCCATCGTCATGCACGGCGACGGCAGCGACTCCACCAGCTTCCGCAACATTCGCAAGCGCGCCCTGACCAAGGCCAAGCCCCCGGCCCAGGGCGGCAACGAGACCACCTGGCTCAACGCCTTCCTCGACGCCCGCGTCTGGGCGATGAAGCAGGAGGAGGCGCACAGCGACACCAGCCGCGTCGACACCGCCCAGCGGGTCTTCCTCAAGAAGGGCAACCTGAACCTCGACACCCCGCTCGCCTGGAAGGTCTACGGGGACTCCTTCCACATCGGCTGAGCCACCCGCGGCGGCCCGGACCGCATCCCCTTCCCGGCCCGGGCCGCCCACCCCGCCACCACCACCGCGGCCGCCAGCCCGTACGCCACCCGCACCGTCCCGCCGCCCAGCGCCGGCGCGGAAACGTACGCCGCGGCGCCCGCGACCGCCACCCCCAGCCACTCCGCGCGCCCGTCCAACGCCACCAGCGCGACCAGCAGCAACGCGTACCAGGAGTACCCCGGGGTCATCAGCAGGAACGCGGTGCCGGTCACCGTCAGGGCCCCGCTCCACGGCCGCAGCGGATCACCGCGCCACCAGACGTACGCCACCACCGCCGCCATCCCGAGCGCCACGGCCGGTACCGCCCAGGACGCCGGGAGCACCAGCCGCAGCAGCGCGTACCGGCCGCCCGCGCCAGGGTCCTCGTACCCCTCCTCCGCCGCGTATCCGCCGAGGTAACCGAAGACCGACGAGCGGGACACGAGCACGTACGGCAGGTACACCAGCCCCACCACCGCGACCGCCGGCAGCAACAGGACCGCCGCGTCCCGCCACCGGCGTACGCCCGCCAGCGCGCCCGGCAGCAGTACGGCCGGCAGCAGCTTCGCGGCGACCGCCAGCCCGAACAGCGCCCCGCCCACGGCCCGGCGGCGCACCACCACCCCCAGGGCGACCACCGACAGCAGCACCGCCAGGGTGTCCACGTGCGCGTCGTTCACCGCCTCCACCGCGACCGCCGGGCACCACGCCCAGTAGGCGGCCGTCCGCGCGTCCGCGCCCGCCCGCCGCCGGACCCACAGAACGGCCCCCGTGACGCCGAGCGCGGTGAGCGCGCCGCCCACCTGGAGCGCCTTGTGCCGCACCCCGGACGGCGAGAGGGCGTGCACGAGGGCGAAGTACCCCTCCGCCACGGGCGGGTAGATGGTGTGCACGGTCGGCCGGTTGATGCGGGTGCACACCCCCGGCTCGACGGGGGCCCGGTCCGGACGGGCGCAGGCCGGCCCGCCGCGCGGGAACAGCCAGTCGTCGCGCAGCCCGCGCAGCGCCGGATCCGCCGGGGCGTGGTCGTACGGCGAGATCCCGGCGGCCTGCACCCGGCCGTCCCACGCGTAGCGGTAGGAATCGGTACTGGTCAACGGTGGCCCGGCCAGCCCCGTGACCGCCACCGCCAGCGCGCCCGCCCACACCAGGGGGACCACCCGCCGCCGCGGAACCCGGCGCACCGTCCACGCGGCGGCGCCGAACAGCGCCCACGCGACGGCGTACCACCGGGTGAGTCCCGCCGGGTCGGTGACGTAGCCCTCGTCGCGGACGGCCGGCACGAGGACGGCCGTCAGGGCGGCGAGCAGCAGGACGGTGACGGCGGTCCAGGGGAGGCGGCGGCGACGGGGCTCGTTCATCGGGCCAGCCTCCCAGCGGGCGCCTGAGCCAGGGGCGTGACCTGGCCCGACGTCCGCGTTTCGTAAGGTGTCGAACCCCCCGGGCGGGGCCCCGCGGCGGTGTGATGGAGGACATGACTCCCCCAGCCCCGCGCAGCCGGTGGCGGCCCCGGCGCCCTTCGCTCCGGCGCCCTTCGCTCCGGCTCCCCTCCTTGCGGCCCTCCTCCCTGCGGCCCCCGCCGCTCCGGCCGCCCTCCTTCTCCGGCCGGCTGCACGACGCCCGCACCGCCACCGCCGTAGGGCGATGGCTCGGCGCGGCCTTCGTCGTCTGTTTCGTCACCGGTCTGATCAGCCACTACCTCCAGCACCCGCCCTCCTGGGCGGCGGACTCGCTGCCCGCCCGGCCGATCTGGGGCTACCGGCTCAGCCAGGGCCTGCACGTGGGGACCGGTCTCGCGGCGATCGTGCTGCTGTTGGTCAAGCTGTGGACGGTCTACCCGAGGCTGTTCACCTGGCCGCCGGTGCGCGGGGTACGGCACGCACTGGAACGGCTGTCGGTCGCCGTGCTGGTGGCGTCCGCGGTCCTGGAGGTGTTCACCGGACTGCTCAACGTCGTCGAGTGGTACCCCTGGCCGTTCGGGTTCATCCAGACGCACTTCGCGTTGGCCTGGGTCGTGATCGGCTCGATCATGCTCCACCTCGCCGTCAAGGCGCCCGACATCAGGGCCCATTGGAGCCGTCGCTCGCCCGGCACCCGGGAACTCCCCGCGGCGGACGGCCCGGACCGGCGCGCGCTGCTCCTGGGGGCCGGGGCCGCCATCGGCGTGGTCACCCTCGCCACCGTCGGACAGAGCCTCACCCCGCTCAAGCGGCTGGACCTGCTCGCGCCCCGGCATCCCGACATCGGACCCATGGGGCTGCCGGTGAACCGGACGGCCGCGGCCGCCGGAATCACCGCCGAGGCGCTGGCCGACTGGCGACTGGAGGTGATCGGCCCGAACCCCTACCACCTGACGCTCGACCAACTGCGGGCGCTGCCACACGCCTCCGCACGGCTGCCGATCGCCTGCGTGGAGGGCTGGAGCGTGGAGGCGCGCTGGGGCGGGGTCCGGATCGCGGACCTGCTCGCCCGGGCCGGCGCCCCACCCGGCGCCGGGCTGCGCGTGACCTCGCTGGAGACCGGCGGCGCCTACCGGGTGATGGAGATGGGCCGCGACTACGCCGAGGACCCGCTGACGCTGCTCGCCCTGGAACTCCACGGTGAGGTGCTCTCCGCGGACCACGGCTACCCGGCGCGGATCATCGCCCCCAACCGGCCGGGCGTGCTCCAGACCAAGTGGGTCACCCGGTTGGAGGTGCTGTGAAGACGTACCGGTACACCCTGGGCGCGCTCGGGCTGCTGCTGATCGCCGTCGGGGCCCGCCTGGTGGCCGTACTCCCGGACCCCCTCGACGTCCTCGTCTGGCTCGGCGGGGCCCTCGTCCTGCACGACGCCGTCATCGCCCCGCTGGTGCTGGGCGTCGGCATGCTGGTGGCGGCGCTGCCCGCGCGGGGGCTGACGCGCGGGGCGCTGCTCACCGGCGGCGCGGTGCTGCTGGTCACGCTGCCGCTGCTGCTGCGGCCGGGCGCTGCCCCCAACGCGTCGGCGTTGCCGCTTCCCTACGGGAGGAACCTGCTGCTGGTCCTGGGGGCGGTGGCCGTGGCCGCCGCACTCCTCGCGGCGGTCTCGGCGGTGCGCTCGCACGGCCGGCGCCGGCGGGACACCTGACGGGGCCCCCGGGCCTACGCACGTATGCTCGGGGGCCATGACGAGGCTGGAGCGGCTGAGGGCGGACCACGCGGATGCCCTGCTCGCCTTCGAGCGGGCCAACCGGGCGTACTTCGCGCGCACGGTGCCGGACCGGGGGGACGCGTACTTCGCCGATTTCGCCGACCGGCACCGTGCCCTGCTCGCCGAACAGCACGCGGGCGGCTGCCACTTCCACCTCGTGTTCGACGCCGAGGGGGAGGTGGCGGGGCGGATCAACCTCGTGGACGTGCTGAACGGGAGCGCCGAACTCGGCTACCGGATCGGCGAGAGGTCGGCCGGGCGCGGCCTGGCGACGGCGGCGGTCCGCGAGATCCGCCGGATGGCCGCGGGCGAGTACGGGCTGCGCGACCTCACGGCGGTCACCACCCTGGACAACCCGGCCTCCACGGCCGTGCTCACCCGCAGCGGCTTCACCGCCACCGGCGAGACCCTCATCGGCGACCGCCCGGCCGTCCGCTACGTCCTCCGCCTCCCCACCCGGCCTTGACCGCCGGGCCTCCTCCCGGCATGGCGGGGGCGGGCCGGCGGGCCGGGGCTACGGGCTGCCGGGGTGACGGGGTGGGTGGGCGCGGGCGAGTTCCACGAACACCCGGCCCCCGGCCGACCAGCGGTGCGTCGGCGCCCAGCCCGCAGCCGCCGCGCACGCGGCCAGCGCCGCCGGGCCGACGCGGGCCCACGGGAACGGGGCGCCGACGCCACCCCGGCCGTCCGCCACCCGGACCACGCAGCGCTCGTCCACCTCCACCTCCACGCACTCGACGATCAGCGCGCCCGTCCCGGCCAGCACCTCGGCCATCCGCCGCAACAGCGTCGCCGGGTCACCGCCGATCCCGATGTTCCCGTCGATCAGCAGCGCCGTGTCCCAACGCCCCTCCCCGGGAAGCGTTTCGAAGACCGACCGGTGCAGTGCCGTACCTCCCGAGCGGGCCGTACGGGCCACCGCCTCCGGACTGACGTCGATCCCCAGCGAGCGGTGCCCCAGGGCGGCCAGCGCCGACACCAGCCGGCCGGGGCCACAGCCGATGTCCAGCACCGCGCCCCGACAGCGGTCCAGCACCGTCCGGTCCGCCCCGTCGGGCTCCTCGCACCAGCGTTCCACGTCCAACGGCAACAGCCAGCCGTCCCCGCGCCGCAGGTAGAGGGGACCCCGGCCGCTGCGCAGCGCGACGGTGTACGGGTCCGCCGACCAGGCCGCGACCGCCCCCGCCGCGCTCACCGGCGGCCCGCCGGGGCGAGCCGCGCCAGCCGCGCCGCGAAGGCACCCGCCGGGGCGTGGGCCGCCACCAGCCTGGCGTCCTCGGCGGTGTCCACGTCCCGCAGTACCGGCAGCCGCCCGATCCGCAGTCCGGCCGCGCGCAGCCGCTCGTACTGGACGGCGCCCGTCTCGGGCACCGACATCGGTACGCCGAGCAGCAGCGCCGGGTCGGGTACCGCCAGACCCAGCGCCCAGAAACCCCCGTCCACGGCCGGCCCGAACCACGCGTCGCGCTGCGACCAGTCGACCGCCAGCAACTCCGGTGTGACCTGGGGGGTGTCCATCCCGATCAGCAGCGCGGGCCCGACGCACCCCGCGAAGGCGGCCGCGAGCCGCTCGTCCAGGCCCCCGGCCGCCTGCGGCACCACCTCGAAGCCGGGCGGCAGCCACGGTCCGGGCCGCCCCTCCAGTACGAGCACCCGTCGCTCGGCGGGGGTGCGGACCACCGCCTCCAGGGTGTCGGCCAGCGCGGCCTCCGCCAGCCCGGCCGCCTCGGCGGGGGTGAACGGCGGGGTCAGCCGGGTCTTGACCCGGCCGGGCAGTGGCTCCTTCGCGATCACCAGCAACGTACTCACCGGGCACCCCCGGACACCGGGCGGCCCGCGACCGGCTCCGCCAGCACCCGGCTCATGTCCCGCACGGCGTGCCAGGTCCCCCGCCAGGTGCCGGTCACCTTCGACTTCCCGGACCGGGGCAGGTACGGCACGTCCACCTCCCGGACCCGCCACCCGGCGTCCGCCGCCCGCACCACCATCTCCAGCGGATACCCGGAGCGCCGGTCGGCCAGGTCCAGCCCCAGCAGGCCGGTCCGCCGCGCGGCGCGCATCGGTCCCAGGTCGCGCAGCTCCAGGCCGGTGCGGCGACGTAGCATCCGGGCCAGCGCCAGGTTCCCGGCCCGGGCGTGCGCGGGCCAGGCGCGCCGGCCCTGCGGACGGCGCCGGCCCAGCACCAGGTCCGCCTCGCCGGCGGCCACCGAGGCCGCGAACCCGGTCAGCAGTCCCGGGTCAAGGGAGGCGTCGCAGTCGCAGAAGCAGACGATGTCCGCCTCGGCGGCGAGCAGCCCGGCGTGGCAGGCGGCGCCGAACCCGCGCCGCTCCTCGCGCACCACGGTCGCGCCGAGCGCCCGGGCGATGTCGGCGGAGCCGTCGGTGGAGCCGTTGTCCACGACCAGGGCCCGCCAGCCGGCGGGGATGCGGTCCAGCACCCAGGGGAGGGCCTCGGCCTCGTTCAGACAGGGGAGTACGACGTCTACGGTCGCGGTCATGGTCACGGGTTCACCGTAGGAAGCGGGAGTCGCCGATGGGGTCCGGGACTCCTTACGAAACGCGGACGTCACCCCGACCGGACCGGTGTGCGCTCCCGCGCACGGGCGCAGGATGGGAGGCTGGACCGCATGAGCATGGAAGCGCCCCCCGCCCGGATCCTCGTCGTGGACGACGACCCGACCGTCTCCGAGGTCGTCGCCCAGTACCTGCGGCGCGCCGGGTTCGCCGTGGAGGAGGCCGGTGACGGACCGTCCGCCCTGGACCTGGCCGGGCGGGCGCGCCCCGATCTGGTGGTCCTGGATCTGATGTTGCCGGGGCTGGACGGGCTGGAGGTGTGTCGGAGGCTGCGCGAGGCCGGTCCCGTACCGGTGATCATGCTGACCGCCCGGGGGGACGAGGACGACCGGATCGCGGGCCTGGAGGTGGGCGCGGACGACTACGTCACCAAGCCGTTCAGCCCGCGCGAACTGGTGCTGCGCGTGACGTCGGTCCTGCGGCGCAGCCGGGCCGCGGGGCCCGTCGGCGGGCCGCGGGTCCTCGCGGGCGCCGGGCTCGCGCTGGACCCGGCGACCCACCGGGCCACCAAGGACGGGCGGGAACTGACGCTGACGCTGCGGGAGTTCGACCTGCTCGCGCACTTCCTGCGGCACCCCCGGCGGGCGCACGGCAGGGAGGAGCTGATGCGCGAGGTGTGGGGCTGGGACTTCGGGGACCTGTCGACGGTGACGGTGCACGTACGGCGGCTGCGCGCGAAGGTCGAGACCGACCCGGGCCGGCCGCGGCTGATCCAGACGGTGTGGGGGGTCGGCTACCGCTTCGACCCCGCGGGTGGCGACCCCGCGGGTGGCGACTCCACCGGTACCGATTCCACGGGTACCGGCGAGGCGGAGCCTGATGACGCGGGCCCCGGTGCGGCGGAGTGGGCCGGGACGGGGGAGCCGGCATGACGGACATCCTGCTCATCGCGCTGTTCGCCCTCGGCGGCGCGGCCTGTGCCGGAGTGCTCGGCGCGGGCGTCCTGCGGCTGGTGCGGCACCGCTCGGTCGCCGTCTCGCTCACGGTCATCGCCGCCGTCACCGTCACCGCGATGCTGGCCGGCACCCTGGCCGTCGCCCAGGCCATGTTCCTGTCCCCGCACGACCTCGGCGTGGTGACCCTGGTCGCGGCGATGGCGGCGGTGGTCTCCTTGGTGACCGCGCTGGTGCTGGGCCGGTGGGTGGTCGCCCGCAGCCGGGAGCTGTTCCTCGCGGCCCGCGACTTCGGTGACGGCGGCAGCTTCGCGGCGCCGCCCGGGCAGACCACCGCCGAACTCGACGCGCTGTCCCGCGAACTGGCGGCGACCAGCGCGAAGCTGGCCGCCTCCCGGGAACGGGAGCGGGCGCTGGAGGCGTCACGGCGGGAGCTGGTGGCCTGGATCTCGCACGACCTGCGGACCCCGCTGGCGGGGCTGCGGGCGATGTCGGAGGCGCTGGAGGACGGCATGGCCGCCGACCCGGCCCGCTACCACCGCCAGATCCGCACCGAGGTGGAGCGGCTGAACTCGATGGTCGGCGACCTGTTCGAGCTGTCCCGGATCCACGCGGGCGCGCTCAGCCTGGTCCCGAGTCGGATGTCGGTGTACGACCTGGTCGGGGACGCGCTGTCGGGGGTGGACCCGCTGGCGCGCGAGCACGGCGTACGGCTGGTGGGGGACACCGTCGAGCGGGTGCCGGTGGAGGTGGACGGCAAGGAGATGACCCGCGTCCTGGCGAACCTGCTGATCAACGCCATCCGGCACACCCCGACCGACGGCACCGTCGCCATCGCCGCCGAACAGCGGGCCGGTGCGGTCGTCCTGTCCGTCACGGACGGCTGCGGCGGCATCGCGGCCGAGGACCTGGCCCGGGTCTTCGACACCGGCTGGCGCGGCACGACCGCCCGTACGCCCCCGGCCGGAGCGGGCCTGGGCCTCGCCATCGTCCGGGGCATCGTCGAGGCCCACTCCGGCCGCGCCACCGTCCACAACGTCCCCGGCGGCTGCCGCTTCGAGGTGACCCTGCCCCTCACGGCCTGACCCCGCCCCGGGCCCTGCCAGGACCGGTCCGACGGGCCGCCACCCCGCCCCGGCGCTGCCCATGCGGCGGGGGCCCCGGGCCCGTGCCGCCGCGACGGCTGCCCGGTCCTTCCGGGGTGACGGTCCGGGTTCAGTGGGGCCGCCCACGGCGTCTCGCCCCCGGCCACCGGCACGGGTGTCCCGGCGTTGTCGGGCGCCGGCGCCCGCCCGGTAGGAGTGAGGGCCGCCCGTGGCCGAGCGGTTGCGCCGGTGGCGGGCGAAACCCCGGACCGGGTCGCCCTCGCCGCGCCCGGTCGCGTCGCTTGGCGGCTGCCCCTGTCATCGTCCGAGGTGGCGGCGCCCGTAGCGGAGTGGCCTAGGGCGCCTGGCCTCGGCCGCCGCCGCATGCATCGAGGCGTTGTCGGGGGCCTGCCCCGCCCGGGAGGGCGCCGGCCTTGTCCGTGGCGCGCGCCGGGCGGGGCGGTTGTGCCGGTGGCCGGTGAAGCCGGGACCGGTCCCGGCTCAGCGCCACCGGTCCCGAGCCGTGGCCGCAGCGCTCCGGCGACGGCCCCGGTTCGGGGGAGGTACCTACGGAGCCCCGCCCCCAGGCTGCCGCCGCAGGGGGCAGGGGGCAGGGGGCAGGGGGCAGGGGGCTTTGGGGGGCCGGCGCCCGTCCGGTGCGGCGCCGGGCCTTCGCCCGCGCCGGGCGCCGCGACGGCGGTGGGCGAACCACGGGCCGCCGCCCGGCTCGACGCGGCCGGTTCGCGGGGCGGGTGGGACTTCACCGTCGCCGGCGCGCGTGACCGGCCCGCGAGAACCGCCCGGCCAGGGCTCAGGTGGCGCGCTGGGCGGCGTGGGCGAACTCGGTCATGCCCTTCTCGAAGGGCACCTCCGGGCGCCAGCCCAGGTCCGCGCGGAGGCGGCGCGAGTCGGCCGTGATGTGCCGGACGTCGCCGAGGCGGAACTCGCCGGTCACGATCGGGTCCGGGCCACCGTGCGCGGCGGCCAGCGCCGAGGCCATCTCCCCGACCGTGTGCGGCTCGCCGCTGCCCGTGTTGTACGGGGTGCAGGCGCCCGGCGGGAGGACACCCGCGCCGCCCAGCGCCTCCAGCGCCACCACGTTGGCCGCGGCGACGTCCCCGACGTGCACGAAGTCGCGCCGCTGGGCCCCGTCCTCGAAGACCCGCGGCGCCTCGCCCCTGGCCAGCGCCGACCTGAAGAAGGACGCCACCCCCGCGTACGGGGTGTCGCGCGGCATCCCCGGCCCGTACACGTTGTGGTAGCGCAGCGACACCGCCCGGCCGTCCACGCACCGCGCCCAGGCCGCCGCCAGGTGCTCCTGCGCCAGCTTCGTGGACGCGTACACGTTGCGCGGGTCGGCCGGCGCGTCCTCGGCCACCAGGCCCGGCGCGAGCTCCGCCCCGCAGGAGGGGCAGCGCGGCTCGAAGCGGCCCTCGGTCAGGTCCGCCACCCGGCGCGGCCCGGGCCGCACCACCCCGTGGCGGGGGCAGTCGTAGCGGCCCTCCCCGTAGACGACCATCGAGCCCGCGAGGACGAGGGAGCGGACCCCGCTTTCGGCCATCGCCGCGAGCAGGACCGCCGTGCCCAGGTCGTTGATCCCGACGTAGTCGGGCGCGTCGGCGAAGTCCTTGCCGAGCCCGACCATCGCGGCCTGGTGGCAGACCGCGTCCACCCCGCGCAGCGCCGCCCGCACCGCCTCGGGATCGCGCACGTCCGCCCGTACGAAATCCGGCCCCGGCCCCGGCCCCGGCGGCGGCGGGACGGGGTGGGCGGCCGGCAGCAGGGCGTCGAGGACCACGGGGTGGTGCCCGCGCCGACGCAGGGCGGTGACGATGTGCGAGCCGATGAACCCGGCTCCTCCGGTGACGAGTACGCGCATGCACCGGACGCTACGGAATCCGCCGCGCCGACGGCGGTTCCCGCGCGCCGCCGTAAGGCTTCCGTCACTTCTCCGCAGCCCACCGGCGGACTGGAGTCCCCGGCCGCGGAAGCGTCAACTCCCCTTCCGCACAAGGAATCCCGCGCATCTTCCCGCCCCCCGAGTGGCTTGAGGTCGCCGTAAGAAGGGCATAAGTCCGGCCTGGGGTCGCTCCTGCGGGAGGAGTGGCCGAATCCGCTCCCTGGGGGGACCCGTGCACTACTACACGGACATACTCAAGCGCTACGCGGACTTCGACGGCCGGGCCCGCCGGCAGGAGTACTGGATGTTCGTCCTGTGGAACATCCCGATCGTCGCCGTACTCATGGTGATCGACTTCGCGCTCGGCAGCTACCCCGTCATCACCTGGATCTACAGCCTCGCCGTCCTGCTGCCCAGCCTGGGCGTCTCCGTACGCCGGCTGCACGACACCGGCAAGTCCGGCTGGTGGTACCTGATCAGCCTGATCCCGTTCATCGGCGGGATCTGGATGCTCATCCTCATGGCCACGGAGGGACACCGCGGCCCGAACGAGTACGGGGCCGACCCCAAGCAGGTCGTCGCCGCCTGATCGCCGCCTGACCCACACCGCCGCGCACCACCACACCGCACCCAGCGCCGCCTCCGGCCGGAAACAGCCGCAGGCGGCGCTTTCGCGCGCCGGGTGACATGTCTCTCGTGATCTCGCGGCCGGGGGGCTGTCCAGACCGGCCCGATCACGAGATATCTTGATGTCGAGCAATGTTGCAGACGAGAGACGCAGACTGTGGAGCGGAGCATCCGGTGACTGACTCGACCATCATCTACACGCACACTGACGAGGCCCCGGCCCTCGCGACGTATTCGTTCCTGCCTGTGGTCCAGGCGTACGCGTCGACGGCCGGTGTGAATGTCGAGACCCGTGACATCTCCCTGGCCGGTCGGATCATCGCCAGCTTCCCGGAGCACCTGGAAGAGGGGCAGCGCATCGCCGACGCCCTCGCCGAGCTCGGTGAGCTGGCGAAGACGCCGGAAGCGAACATCATCAAGCTGCCCAACATCTCGGCCTCGATCCCGCAGCTCAAGGCCGCGGTCGCCGAGCTCCAGGGCCAGGGCTACGCGCTCCCGGACTACCCGGACGACCCGAAGACCGACGAGGAGCGCGAGATCCGCGCCCGCTACGACAAGGTCAAGGGCAGCGCCGTCAACCCGGTCCTGCGCGAGGGCAACTCCGACCGCCGCGCCCCCGCCTCGGTCAAGAACTACGCCAAGGCGCACCCGCACCGCATGGGCGCCTGGAGCCCCGAGTCGAAGACGAACGTCGCCACGATGGGCGAGAACGACTTCCGCTCCACCGAGAAGTCCACCGTCATGGCCGAGGCCGGCACGCTCCGCATCGAGCACGTCGCCGCCGACGGTACGACCACCGTGCTGCGCGAGTCCGTACCGGTCCTCGCCGGCGAGGTCGTGGACGCGTCCGTGATGCACGTCGACGCGCTGCGCACCTTCCTCAACGACCAGATCGAGCGTGCCAAGGCCGAGGGCGTCCTGTTCTCCGTGCACCTCAAGGCCACGATGATGAAGGTCTCCGACCCGATCATCTTCGGCCACGTGGTCCGCGCCTTCTTCCCCAAGACCTTCGCCCGCTACGGTGACGCGCTCGTCGCCGCCGGCCTGTCCCCGAACGACGGCCTCGGCGCGATCCTCAAGGGCCTGGCCGGCGTCCCGGACCTCGGCGACGAGATCAAGGCGTCCTTCGAGGCCGAGCTGGCCCACGGTCCGGCCCTCGCCATGGTCGACTCGGACAAGGGCATCACCAACCTGCACGTCCCCTCCGACGTCATCGTCGACGCCTCCATGCCGGCCATGATCCGCACCTCCGGCCACATGTGGGGCCCGGACGGCCAGGAGGCCGACACCCTCGCCGTCCTCCCGGACAGCAGCTACGCCGGTGTCTACCAGGCCGTCATCGAGGATTGCCGCGCGCACGGCGCCTTCGACCCCGCCACCATGGGCTCGGTGCCGAACGTGGGCCTCATGGCGCAGAAGGCCGAGGAGTACGGCAGCCACGACAAGACCTTCGAGATCGCCGCCGCGGGCACCGTCCGCGTCGTCGACGCCGAGGGCAACGTGGTGCTGGAGCAGGAGGTCGCCGCCGGTGACGTCTTCCGCGCCTGCCAGACCAAGGACGCGCCGATCCAGGACTGGGTCAAGCTCGCCGTCACCCGCGCCCGCGCCACCGGCGTCCCGGCCGTCTTCTGGCTGGACGAGGGCCGCGCGCACGACGCGCAGCTGATCGCCAAGGTCAAGACGTACCTCGCCGACCACGACACCGACGGCCTCACCATCAAGATCCTCTCCCCGGTCGAGGCCACCGCCTTCTCCCTGGAGCGCATCCGCCGCGGCGAGGACACCATCTCGGTGACCGGCAACGTGCTGCGCGACTACCTGACCGACCTCTTCCCGATCCTGGAGCTGGGCACCAGCGCCAAGATGCTGTCGGTCGTCCCGCTGATGAACGGCGGCGGCCTCTTCGAGACCGGCGCCGGCGGCTCCGCCCCGAAGCACGTGCAGCAGCTCGTCAAGGAGAACTACCTGCGCTGGGACTCGCTGGGCGAGTTCCTCGCGCTGGCCGTCTCCTTCGAGCACCTCGCGACCACCACCGGCAACGCCCGCGCCCAGGTGCTGGCCGACACCCTGGACCGCGCGACCGGCACCTTCCTCAACGAGGACAAGTCGCCGAGCCGCAAGCTGGGCGGCATCGACAACCGCGGCAGCCACTTCTACCTTGCCCTGTACTGGGCGCAGGAGCTGTCCCGCCAGATCGACGACCCGAAGCTGGCGGCCGCCTTCGAGCCGCTCGCCAAGACGCTGGCCGAGCAGGAGCAGACCATCGTCGGCGAGCTCATCGCGGTCCAGGGCTCCCCGGTGGACATCGGCGGCTACTACCAGCCCGACCCGGCCAAGTGCGCCGCGGTGATGCGCCCGTCCGCCTCCTTCAACAAGGCGATCGCGACGCTGGGTTAAGCCCTTCGCGTTCCGCGTGTTCCGCCCCGGCCGGCCCAGCGCCCGGCCGGGGCGGACCCGTCTGCGGAACCGCGTCCGCGGAACCGAGCCCCCGGTAACCGGCGGCGGAACCCCGCCTCCGGACCCCGGCTGCGGTGCTCGGCGTAGGCGCGCTGGGCCCCGTGACGTACGCGCGGCGGCCCCGCGCGCCGCGAACCGTTGTCCGTACGCCGGGAATCGGCTCTACTGCTGTGCAGCCCCGGGCACGGGGCATATTCCGGGAGGGGCGGCAGATGAGGGCGAACCGGCGGGCAGAACGGGCGGCACGGCCCTCCTCGCACCGGCGCCGGCCCCGCTTCCGGGGGCGCAGGCCGCTCCTGGTGCTCCTGATCTCCGCCTTCCTGCTCGTCGGCGTCTGCGCCGCGACCGGCATCGCCTGGGACCCCTTCACCGCCGAGGCGCGCCAAGGCGGTCCGGCACCCGTGTCCGGCAGTGGCCCCCGGCCCACCGGCCCCACCGCCACCGCGAGCCCCGCTCCGAGCCGGAGCCCCGCTCCGAGCCCGGAGACGCCGGACAAGGCGATGCCCCGCGGTGAGGTCGACACCGGCGCGCCCCGTCCCACCGGAGCGCTGCCCTTCGACCTGCCCGCGCCGGCCGCGCTGCGCTCCGGCGCCGCCGGCAAGAAGCTGGTGTTCGCGCACTACTTCACCCCGTACCCGCTCTCCCTCGACAACGCGAGCGCCGACGTCGACTACTACACCCGCAACTACCTCAGCCCCGCGGGCGAGAACGGCAAACACCAGCGGTACGGCGGCCTGCTGCGCGACCGCCCGCTGCCGGTGCCGCCCAAGTCCGGCGACTGGGAGGCCGCCAACCTCCGGCAGGAGGTGCGCACCGCGCGCGACGCGGGCCTCGACGGCTTCACCCTGGACCTGCTCGCGCTGTCCGGGAGCAACCGGGACCGGGCCGAACTGCTGATGTCCGCCGCCCACGCCGTGGACCCCGCCTTCAAGATCATGCTGATGCCCGACATGACCGCCCTGACGTCCGACGACCCGGCGGTGCTCGCCGACGCCCTCGCCGAGCTCGGCGCACACCCCGCCGCGTACCGGCTCGGGGACGGACGGCTCGTCGTGTCGCCCTTCAAGGCGGAAGCCAAGAGCGCCGACTGGTGGTCCCGCGTCATGGAGTCCCTCCAGGCCCGGCACGGCATCCGCACGGCCCTCGTCCCGCTCTTCCTCGACTTCGACGCGAACCACGCGGCGTTCGCCCACATCAGCTACGGCTTCTCCGAATGGGGCACCCGCAGCTACGTCGGCCAAGAGGGCGCCACCGCCGACGTACGGCGGGCCCACACGGCCGGCAAGGTCTGGATGCAGCCCGTATCCGTCCAGGACAGCCGGCCCAACCAGGGCGTCTACGACGAGGCGGGCAACACCGCCACCCTCCGCTCGACGTGGGAGCACGCCATCGACGACGGCGCCGACTGGGTCCAGCTGACCACCTGGAACGACTACTCCGAAGGCACCCAGTTCGCGCCCTCCCTCCACAACGGGTACACCTACCTGGACCTGACCTCCTACTACCTGACCCGGTTCAAGACGGGCAGCCGGCCCCCGATCGTGCGGGACACCCTCTACGTGACGGCCCGCACCCAGTTCGCCGCCGCCGACCCCACCGGCGGTCAGTCGCTGCTGATGTCGCCGCGCAGAGGCGGCGCCGCCCCGCGCGACACGGTGGAGGTGCTCAGCTTCCTCACGGAGCCCGCGACGGTCCGCACGGCCGTGGGCTCCGTCCAGGACACGCACGAGGCGCCGGCGGGCCTGCACTCCGAGCTGCTGCCCCTGCGGCCGGGCACCATGGCGGCCCGGGTGGTCCGGGAGGGGCGCGCCGCGGCGGAGGTGGAACTCCCGTACCGGGTGGACCGTACGGTGCGGGTACAGGACCTCCAGTACTACGGCGCGACCAGCGGGCGGCAGTAGCTCCGAGGCCCCGACCACCCTGGCGCAATTGGCCCTACCGGACGTGCGGTCGGCCCCGCATGCTCCGGAGGACCGTCCCACCGCCCTCCGGAGGAGCATCGTGACCGAGCCGCACAGCGAGCCGAAGAGCGCGCCGACCGCCCCACCGAGCGTTCCCCCGGCCTTCCCGGGCGGTCGGCAGCTCTTCCGCCTCGACCCGGCGATCGCCCACCTCAACCACGGCTCGTTCGGCGCCGTCCCGATCGCCGTCCAAGAGGCCCAGGCGGCGCTGGTGGAGGAGGCGCACGCCGACCCCGACACCTTCTTCGTCGGAGTGGCCGACCGGATCGCCGCCGCCCGCGGCCGGGTCGCCGCCCACCTCGGCGCCGAGCCGGACGGGATCGCGTTCATCTCCAACGCCACCGAAGGCGCCAACCTCGCCCTGAACGCCGTCGAACTGGCCGACGGGGACGAGATCCTGGTGACCGACCACGGCTACGGCACGGTCACCGCGGCCGCCGCCCGCCGGGCCCCCGTCACCACCGTCTCCCTGGACCCCGGGCTCCCGGACGAGGACGCCGTACGGGAAACCGTGCTGGCCGGTCTGACGCCCCGCACCAAGGTGGCGCTGCTCGACCACATCAGCTCGCCCACCGCCCGCCTCATCGCGACCCCGGCCCTCCTCGCCGACCTCGCGGCCCGGGGCGTCACCACCATCGTCGACGGGGCCCACGCGCCCGGCATGCTCGCCGACCCGCTCGCGGGCGGCGCCGACTTCTGGTTCGGGAACCTGCACAAGTGGGGGTACGCCCCCTCCGGCAGTGCCCTCCTCGCCGTCGCCCCCCGCCACCGGGGCCGCGTCCGGGCCCTCGTGCCGTCCTGGGAGGACGGGGAGGGCTTCCCCCGCTCCGTCGAGTACCGGGCCACCGCCGACTACACCGGCTGGCTCGCCGCCCCCGAGGGACTGGACCTCCTCGACCGGCTCGACGCCGGCAAGGTACGGGCCCACAACAGCGCCCTCGCCGGCTACGGTGCGACCCTGCTCGCCGAACTCCCCGGCCTCACGCCGCTCCCGTACACCCCGGGAGTGGGCATGCGCGCCCTGCGGCTGCCGCCCGGCACCGCCGAGACCCCGGACGCCGCCCGCGCGTTGCGCGAGCGGATCGCGCGGGAGCTGCGGATCAGGGTGCTGATCTGGCCCTGGCCGGGCGGCGGCGGCATCCGTGTGTGCGGCCAGATCTACACCCGCCCCGAGGAGTACGAACGCCTCGCCGCCGGCCTCCCCGGCTACCTCGCGGGGTAGCGGTTCAGCCGCGCCGCAGCAGGTAGGTGTCCATGATCCAGCCCTTGCGGGCGCGCGCCTCGGTCCGCAGCTCCTCGATCCGGCCCGCGACCTCCGCCAGCTTCCCCGAGACCAGGATCTCGTCCGGCGTGCCGACGTAGGCGCCCCAGTGGATGAAGAGGTCCTGGTCCAGGTGGGCGGTGAAGGCGTGCCGCGCGTCCAGCATCACCACCACGTCGTCCACGTCCTGCGGCCAGCCCTCGGCCAGCCGCCGGCCGGTGGTGATCTGGACCGGCCGCCCCACCCGGTTCAGGGTGGTGCGGTGCCGGGCCAGCAGCGAGGAGATGCTGCTGATGCCCGGCACCACCTCGTGCTCGAAGGCCACCCGGCCCCGCTCCAGCACCTCGTCCAGGATCGCGAGCGTGGAGTCGTACAAAGACGGGTCGCCCCAGACCAGGAACGCGCCCGTCTCGCCGTCCGCGAGGTCCTCGGCGATGAACCGCTCGAAGATCTCGGCCCGCGCGCTGCGCCAGCCGTCCACCGTCGGGGCGTAGTCGGCCGGGGTCCGGTCGCGGTCCGGGTCACGGCCCTCCACCAGCCGGTGGTCGGGGCGGGCGTGCGCGTCGAGCATCGCCCGCCGCAGCCCCGTGAGGTCCGCCTTCTCCTCGCCCTTCTCCAGGATGAGGAATGCGTCCGTGGCACCGATCGCCTTGACCGCCTGGAGGGTCAGGTGGTCCGGGTCGCCCGCGCCTATGCCGATCACTGAGAACTTCTTCACCCGGCTATTCTGCCCGTCATGCGTGCCGCCCTGTTCGTCACCTGCGTCAACGACGCGCTGTACCCGCGTACCGGCGTCGCCGTCGTACGCCTGCTGGAGCGGCTCGGCGTGGCCGTGGACTTCCCGGCGGCGCAGAGCTGCTGCGGTCAGCCCCAGTACAACACCGGCTACCGGTACGAGGCCGAACCGCTGCTGCGCCGTACCGCCGAAGCCTTCGCCGGCCACTCGTACGTGGTCGCGCCGTCCGGCTCCTGCGTCGCCATGATCCGCGAGCACTACCCGCGGATCGGCGCCAAGGCGGCGGCCGAGGGGCGCGGCAGCGAGCTCGCGGACCTCGCGGCCGACCTCGTACCGCGCGTGTACGAGCTGACCGAGTTCCTCGTCGACGTGCTCGGAGTGACCGATGTCGGCGCCCACTTCCCGCACACCGTCACCTACCACCCCTCCTGCCACGGCCTGCGCGCCCTCGCACTCGGCGACCGCCCCCGCCGGCTGCTGGCCGCCGTCAAGGGCCTGAAGCTCATCGAACTGCCCGGCGCCGAGGAGTGCTGTGGATTCGGCGGCACCTTCGCCGTCAAGAACCCCGACGTATCGGCCGCGATGGGCGCCGACAAGATCCGCGCCGCCCGGGCCACGGGCGCCGAGGTGCTCTGCGGCGCCGACAACTCCTGCCTCGCCCACCTCGACGGGACGCTGCGCCGCGCCGGCGCCCCGCTGCGGACCCTGCACCTCGCCGAGATCCTCGCCGCGACGGAGGAGCCCATGACGGAGGAGCCCATGACGGAGGAGACCGCGACGGACGGCACCGCGACACAGGAGGCGAGCCCACGATGACGGCCACCCACCTCGGCATGCCCGCCTTCCCCGCGGCCGCGGGGCAGGCCGTACGGGACGACGTGCTGCGCGCCAACCTCCGCCGCGCCACGCACACCATCCGCGACAAACGGGCCCGCGCGGTCACCGAACTCGCCGACTGGGACCGGCTGCGCGCGGCGGGCAAGGCCGTCAAGGACCACACCCTGCGCCGGCTCGACCACTACCTGCTGCGGCTGGAGGAGGCGGTGACCGCCGCCGGCGGCACCGTGCACTGGGCGGCGGACGCGGCCGAGGCCAACCGGATCGTGACCGCGCTGGTGCTGGCCACCGGCGAACGGGAAGTCGTCAAGGTCAAGTCCATGGCCACTCAGGAGATCGGCCTGAACGAGGCCCTGGAGGCGGCCGGGATCGCCGCCTACGAGACCGACCTGGCCGAACTCATCGTGCAGCTCGGCCACGACCGGCCCTCGCACATCCTCGTCCCGGCCATCCACCGCAACCGCGCCGAGATCCGCGACGTCTTCCGCGCCGAGATGGGCCGGTGGGGACGGCCGGCTCCCGAGGGCCTCGGCGACGACCCGCGCGAACTCGCCGAAGCGGCCCGGCTGCACCTGCGCGAGAAGTTCCTGCGCGCCAAAGTCGCCGTCTCGGGCGCCAACTTCATGGTCGCCGAGACGGGCACGATGGTCGTCTTCGAGTCCGAGGGCAACGGCCGGATGTGCCTGACCCTGCCGGAAACCCTCATCTCCGTCGTCGGCATCGAGAAGGTCGTGCCGACCTTCCGGGACCTGGAGATCTTCCTCCAGACGCTGCCGCGCTCCTCCACCGCCGAGCGGATGAACCCGTACACCACGATGTGGACCGGGCTGGGCCCGTCGAACGGGGCCGAGGACGGGCCCGCCGCCTTCCACCTCGTCCTCCTCGACAACGGCCGCACCGACACCCTCGCCGACGAGGTGGGCCGGCAGGCGCTGCGCTGCATCCGCTGCTCCGCCTGCCTGAACGTCTGCCCCGTCTACGAACGCGCCGGCGGGCACGCCTACGGCTCCGTCTACCCCGGCCCCATCGGCGCGATCCTCAGCCCCCAACTGCGCGGCACCGGGAGCGGGATCGACGCCTCACTGCCCTACGCCTCCACCCTGTGCGGCGCCTGCTACGAGGTCTGCCCGGTCGCCATCGACATCCCGGAGGTCCTCCTCCACCTGCGCGAACGCGTCGCCCAAGGCGGCCCGGCGACCCGCGAGGGCATCCGCGTACGCATCCGCCCCGCGCGCGGCCACACCGCCGAACGGGCCGCGATGCGCGCCGCCCGGCTGTTGCTGGAACGCCCGGGCGCGCTGCGCGCGGGCGAGCGGCTGCTGTCCCGGGCACGCCGGCTGCGACCACGCCGGCTGCCCGGCCCCGGCCGCGCGTGGACCGACAGCCGCGAGCTGCCCGTGCCCCCGGCGGAGCCCTTCCGCGACTGGTGGGCCCGCGAGCGGGGAGGACGCGCGTGAGCGGCAAGGACCGCGTACTGGGCCGGATCCGGCGGGCGCTGGGGGAGCCGGGCCCCGAGGCCCCGATCCCGCGCGACTACCTCCGCGTCCACGGCTCCCGTACGCCCGCCGAATCCGCGGACCTGCTCGCCGCCCATCTCGCCGAGTACCGCGCGAAGGTCCACCGCACCGGCCCGGACGGCCTCGCCCCGCTCCTGGCCCGGCTGCTCGCCGCCCGGGGCGCGCGGACCGTACTCGTACCGCCCGGCCTGCCCGCGGCCTGGCTCGCCGCGGCGCGCGCGACCCGGGTCCCGGACCGGGCCGACTCCACCCCGTACGAACTCGACGCCGTGGACAGCGTGGTCACGGGCTGCGCGCTGGCCGTCGCGGAGACCGGCACGATCGTCCTGGACGGCGGCCCCGACCAGGGGCGGCGCCGGATCACCCTGATCCCGGACCACCACATCTGCGTGGTCCGCGTGCCCGGGCAGCTGGTGGACTCCGTTCCGCAGGCGCTCGAACGCCTCGATCCCACCCGCCCGCTGACCTGGATCTCCGGGCCCTCCGCCACCAGCGACATCGAGCTCGACCGGGTGGAGGGCGTCCACGGCCCCCGGACCCTGGAAGTGGTGCTGCTCGACGCACCCGCACAATGAGGGTCATGTCCGCATACATCGCCCTCACCGCGCTCCTGGTCCACGACTACGACGAGGCCGTCGACTTCTACACCCGCGCCCTCGGCTTCACCCTCGTCGAGGACACCGCCCGGCCCGACGGCTCGCGGTGGGTCGTGGTCCGGCCGCCCGGGGCCACCGAGTCCGCGCTGCTGCTCGCCCGCGCCAAGGACGACGCGCAGCGCTCGCGGGTCGGCGACCAGACGGGCGGCCGGGTCGGCTTCTTCCTCCACACCGACGACTTCGCCGGCGACCACGCCCGGATGACCACCGAGGGCGTCCGGTTCCTGGAAGAGCCGCGCCACGAGACGTACGGCAGCGTCGCCGTCTTCGAGGACCTCTACGGCAACCGCTGGGACCTACTCCAGCCGGCGCCCGCGTCCGCCGCCTAGTCCGGGGGCCTCCCGGGCGGCGTCCACCACCGTCCCGGCCTCGACCCGGTCGGCCAGCTCCCGGGCCCACCGGACCAGCCCGGCGACATCGATCCCGTGGGCCGGCTCCACCCCGGCCAGACCCTCGGCGCCGCGCCGCAGCAGCCGGGCCCCGCCCACCGTGTTCCCCCGCGCGGCGTGCGTCAGCCCGACCGCCAGTTGCGCGAGCCCCCGCCACAGCGGGGCCTCGACCGCCGGCCCCGACTTCCAGGCGTCCTCGAACACCTCGTGCGCGTGGAAGGGCATCCCGTCGTCAAGGAGCCGCTGGGCCTCCGCCACCGTCCCGGCCGGCGTCCGGACCACCCCCTCGGGCTGCCGTCCGACGCCCGGCGCCCCGTACGGCAACGGCCGCCCCAGTCCGTCACGCGGCCGCGCGCTGCGCGCCCGCCCCTCGTCATCGCGATCCCGTGCCTTCATCCGTCCATCGTGCCGCCCGTGGATCACCCGTGCACAGACACCCCCCGGTGTGCGGTAATGTTCTGCATGTGCCCGCCGCGAAGGGGAAACCCCTGGTGGGAGGCACAGTGCCCAGGCACAACGGGACGTGGCGCAGCTTGGTAGCGCACTTGACTGGGGGTCAAGGGGTCGCAGGTTCAAATCCTGTCGTCCCGACTCGAAAGAGTCGCAGCTCAGGGGCCGTTTCAGAGCAATCTGAAACGGCCCCTGAGCGTTGTGCGGTCCGGATGGCGCGGCGGTCGGGTCGTGTGCGACTGCCGCCGACACGGCCGAGGGCCCGCGACAGGCGGGGGACCGGCGCGTAGGGTCCGGTGATCAGGGCGGACCGGCACGCGCCGGGTCGAGACGCCCAGGTCGGCCTGCCGAGGTCCCGGCCCGGAGCCGCGCACGCGTATCCCGGCGGGATGCGGGCAGGCGCACCCACAGCTGGACGGAAGGTGATGCCGGATGGTGCCGGGAGCGGGCAATGAGCGGTTCACGGTCGATGCGCGGGCCGT
This sequence comes from Streptomyces sp. NPDC058279, assembly GCF_042881255.1. Classification (NCBI taxonomy): domain Bacteria; kingdom Bacillati; phylum Actinomycetota; class Actinomycetes; order Kitasatosporales; family Streptomycetaceae; genus Streptomyces; species Streptomyces sp. NPDC058279. Next base: position 382,660 of record NZ_JBHVYA010000005.1, read on the forward strand.
GGACGGAACCGTCGTCCTCGCCCTCGCCGGGGAGCTGGATCATGACACGGCCCAGCCCCTGCGGGACGCCTTGGACGCGGCGGTCACCCCGGGTGGCCGGTTGGTGGTCGACGTGTCCGGGCTGGGGTTCTGCGACTCCACCGGGCTCAACGTGCTGCTGCACGGCAGGATCACGGTCCAGGAGGCCGGCGGCACGCTGGAGTTGGCCGGTCTGAGCGGACCGGTGGCACGGATGTTCCGCATCACCGGGGCGGACGGGGTGTTCCCGGTGTACGCGGACGTGGCGGAAGCGTTGGAGCGGCAGCCCCGCTGACCGCGGCGGACGGCGCGTGGGGCCCGTAGGGTCGAGGCGATACGAGGAGACGAGCCATGCAGCAGCGAGGGTCCCCCGGCCGGACGCGGCTGCTGCTGTTGGAGGGTGCGGCCGACCCGGTGACCCGCAGTCGTGACTTCGCCCGCCGGGCCCTCGCGTCCTGGAAATGGCTGCCCGAGGCCGCCGAGGACGTCCTGTTGCTGGTATCCGAGGTGGTGTCCAACGCCTGTATGCACGGCGGAGGGCCCGGCACGCTGCTCCTGCACTTGACGCCCGAGCGGCTGCGGATCGAGGTGACCGACGGCAACCCCGCGCCGCCGGTGCGCGCCCGGGCCCCCGAGCCGGGGCAGCCGGGCGGACACGGGCTGCTCATCGTCGACCGGTTGTCCCGCAGTTGGGGGTCGCGCCCCGGCAACGGCGGGAAGTGCGTCTGGCTGGAGGTCGGTCCGGGGTAGCGGGTCAGTCCCGGGAGCCGGGCCCGTCGTCCAGGGCCTTGACGGCCGTGATGATCTCGTCGGTCGCGCTCACCTTGCCGATGCGCGGGAAGATCTTGCCGAAGCTGTGCGCGTGCGAGTCGGCGTCCAGGTCGGTGGTGGCGTCCTCGGCGAAGACCAGCTCGTAGCTGTGCTCCCAGGCCGTGCGCGCGGTGGACTCGACGCCGATGCTGGTCGAGATGCCGCCCAGTACGATCCGGCGGACGCCGCGGCGGCGCAGCTGGAGGTCGAGTTCCGTGCCGGTGAAGGCGCCCCAGTGCCGTTTGGTGACCACCACGTCCGCGAGCGCCGCGAGCCGCTCCGGGAGCTCGGAGAAGGCGGCGGGCGGAGCGGAGGCCGGGCCGGGCCGGTCGACGTTGACGCTGGGCAGGTCGCCGCCGTCGGGGGACCAGGCGACCTTGACCAGCACCACGGGCAGCCGGTGGGCGCGGAACGCCTCGGCGAGGGCGATGCCGTTCTCCAGGACGCGCGCCGAGGGCGTGGCGGTGGGGAGGGCCAGGATGCCCTGCTGGAGGTCGATGAGGACCAGCGCGGTCGCGCGGTCCAGGGTGAGGGCGGGCGCGGGGGACGTCATGGGGGCTCCTCGAGTCGGTGGACGTTCAGTTCTCGGCCAGGCGTCGCAGCAGGGGGACGGCCTCGGCCAGCAGGCTCTGCTCCGCCGGGCTGAGCCGTTCGGCGATCAGTTCGGCGATCCGCCCGTGCCCCGCCTCGCGCCGCTGCCGTACGAGGGCCCGGCCCTGGTCGGTCAGGGCGATCAGCTGTTGCCGCCCGTCGGTGGGGTGCGGGCTGCGGGCGACGTGGCCCTCCGCCTGGAGGGAGTTCACGGTGGCGATGACCGATTGCGGCCGGATGCGCTCGGCCCGCGCCAGCTCGGACGCCGTGGTCGGCCCCAGCCGGTCCAGCCGCTTGAGCACGGACATCTGCGACAGGCTGACCCCGCCTCCCGCCGCGGCGCGCACCTGCCGGACCAGCATGCCGACGGCCAGTTGCAGCTCCTCGGCGGTGTCGCGCGGCCGGGCGTCCGCGGGCGGGGCGGCGGCGGGCCCGGTGTCGGCCGGCCGGGGATCGGTCATGCCCTCAGGTTAGTGATCTTCAGGCAAACTTGCAAGGTTGCCTTATCGGTTGTCCCGCTCCGGTCCGCGCGGGGGTCAGGGGCGCTCGTACCTGAGCTGTACGACACCGTTGCCGAAGGTCCGCGTCCCCTCCAGGCGCAGCGGCGTCGGCGCGTAGCCGGGTGGGAAGAGCGGTGTGCCGCCGCCGATGCGCACCGGATGCACGTAGATCCGGTAGGCGTCCACGAGGTCGTGGCGCAGGAACGCGGCTGCGAGATCGGCGCCGCCCACGCTCAGGTCACCGCCCGGCGCGGACTTGAGGGCCTCCACCTCCGCCGGGACCACGTCGCGCACGATCGTGGAGTTCCAGTCGGCCCGGTGCAGGGTGCGCGAGTACACGTACTTCGGCATGTCCCGCCAGATCCCGGCGAACTCGGCCACCGGGCCGCTCGCGGCGGGGTCGGCGTCGGCGGTCGGCCAGAAGCCGGCCATCAGCTCGTAGGTGACGCGGCCGGTCAGGAAGCCGCCCAGCCGCCGGATCTCGTCGTTGAAGTGCCGGTGCAGTTCGTCGTCGACGAGGTGCCAGTCGATCTGCCGCTCGGGCCCCTCGATGAAGCCGTCCAGGGACATGGACATCATCAGGATGATCTTTCGCATGCCCCCGCACGCTACATACTGGCCGGTGTGAAGACCGACGACACCACGAAACCCGACGACGCCACTGACGCCACCGTGCTGTTCACCGTCGAGGGCCACACCGGGGTGATCACCCTCAACCGCCCCCGGGCCCTCAACGCCCTCACCCACCCCATGGTGCTGCGGATCACCGAGGCGCTGACGGCCTGGGAGCAGGACCCGGCCGTCACCCAGGTCCTCCTCCGCGGCGCCGGGGAACGCGGGCTGTGCGCGGGCGGCGACATCCGCGCCATCCACGACGACGCGAAGGCCGGCGGGAACGCCTCGATCGACTTCTGGCGCGACGAGTACCGCCTCAACGCCCGGATCGCCGGCTACCCCAAGCCGTACGTGGCCCTGATGGACGGCATCGTGATGGGCGGCGGCGTCGGCCTCTCGGCGCACGGCGGGGTCCGTATCGTCACCGAACGCTCCCGCGTCGCCATGCCGGAGACCGGCATCGGCTTCGTCCCCGACGTGGGCGGTACGCACCTGCTCGCGCGGGCCCCCGGCCTGCTCGGCACCCACCTCGCCCTGACCGGTGCGGCCGTCGGGGCCGCCGACGCGCTGCTGTGCGGGCTCGCCGACCACTTCGTCCCCGCCGGCCTGCTGCCCGAACTGACCGCCGACCTCGCGGACGCCCCCGTGGCGCGGGTACTGTCGCGCCACGCCGGGAACCCGCCACCGCCCGGTGAACTCGCCGCCCACCGCGGGTGGATCGACCACTGCTACGCCGCCGACACGGTGGAGGAGATCGTGGAACGGCTGCTGGCGGTGGGCGAACCGGCCGCCAAGGAGACCGCCGAGACGATCCTGACCAAGTCCCCGACCTCCCTCAAGGTCACCCTGGAAGCGGTCCGTCGAGCGCGCGAATCGGGCACTCTGGAAGCGGCCTTGGCGCGGGAGTTCCGAGTCTCCTCGCACGTGCTGCGCTCGCCGGACCTGATCGAGGGCATCCGGGCCCAGGTCGTCGACAAGGACCGTACGCCGCGTTGGCGGCCCGCGACCCTGCCCGAGGTCGACCGGGCGGCCGTGGAGCGCTGTTTCACCCCGCTCGGCGAGGGCCGGGAGCTGACCTTCGCCGCCACCGGTGGCGCCCGGGCTTGAACAACCCGCCCTTGTGCCCGCACTGTTGGCCGAGCACACCCCCTCGGTCAGGAGATCCGGCTTGTCAGCCCAGAACGCGCACGTCAACGCGGCGCATGTCAACGCGGCGCACGTCAACGCAGCGCACGCCACCGCGGAGCCGCACGTCATAGACCCGGCGGGCGGCTGCCCGCACGCCCTGAACGCCCGGCTCCGGGCCCGGGGGGCCGTGGCGGACGTCGTGCTGCCCGGCGGGGTGCCCGGGGCCGTCGTCCTGGGCCACGACGCCCTCAAGGAGTTCCTCGGCCACCGCGACGTCGCCAAGGACGCCCGGCACTTCCCGGCCCTGCACGACGGCACGATCCCCCCGGACTGGCCGCTGCGCGTCTTCGCCGACGCCCAGGGCATGCACACCGCCGACGGCGGCGACCACCGCCGGCTGCGCTCCCTCGTCGGCAACGCGTTCACCGCCCGACAGGTGGAGCGGCTGCGGCCGCGCGTCGAGGCCCTGACCGAGGGACTCCTCGACGACCTCGACCGGGCCGCGGCCGCCTCCCCCGACGGGATCGCCGACCTGCGCACCCACGTGGCCCTGCCCCTGCCGATGGGCGTCATCTGCGAGCTGCTCGGCGTGGACCCCGAGCACCGCGACCGGCTGCACCGGCTCACCCACACCGTGATCATCTCGACGGACACCACCCCCGCCGAGGTCATGGCCGCGGTCCGGGAACTCGTCGAACTGATCGCCACCATCGCCGCCGCCCGCCGGGCCGACCCCGGCGAGGACCTCACCAGCGCGCTGATCGCCGCCCGTGACGGCGACGGCGACCGGCTCAGCGAAGCCGAACTCATCGGGACCATGCGGCTGATGCTGGTCGCGGGTCACGAGACCACCCTCAACCTGATCAGCAACGCAGTCCGCGCCCTGTGCACGCACCGCGACCAGCTCGCCCTGGTCATGGAGTCGAAGGCGAGCTGGTCGGACGTCGTCGACGAGACGCTGCGCTGGGACGGCCCGGTCAGCTGGTTCCCGTTCCGCTACCCCAGCCGCGACGTCACGGTCGGCGGGACCGTCATCCCGCGGGGCACCCCCGTCCTCGCCGGCTATACGGCCGCCGGCCGCGACGAGGCGGTCCACGGACCGGACGCCGACCGCTTCGACCTCACCCGCCCCACCGCGGGACGCCACCTCTCCTTCGGGCACGGCGCGCACTACTGCGTCGGGGCGCCGCTCGCCCGTCTGGAGGCCGGCATCGCCCTGGAGCGCCTCTTCACGCGCTTCCCGGACCTCGACCTCGCCGTGCCCGAGTCCGACCTGCCGCGCCAACGGAGCTTCATCGGCAACAGCGTGGACGCGCTGCCCGTACGGCCCGGTCACAGCACTAGAGACCCCGCGGGCGCCCGCCGCCTCATCTCGTCGGAGCGGCCGGGGCCGGGACCTCGGAGCTCAGCCAGCCCAGCGCGTCGGGGTACATCCCCGTCCACGTCTGGAAGTTGTGACCGCCGGCCGGGCGGACCAGCGTCTTGACCCGGACGCCGGTCCCCGCGGCGGTCTTGGCGAAGGCGTCCAACTGCCGCGGCGGGCTGTCCTTGTCCTGGGCGGAGGTGGCGAGGAACAGCGCGACGTCCGCCTTCCTCGCGTGCGTGACCAGCCACATCGGACTGTTGCGCTCCCGCAGGGCCCGGTCCGCCAGCACACCCGGATCACCCGTCAGCGCGTCCGGGTCCAACGCCGCCCCGGCGCCGAACACCTTCGGGTACTGGAGCGGCAGCTTCGCCGCGCAGAACGCCCCCGTCGAAATCCCCATCAGCGCCCACCCCTTGGGCTGCGGCAGCGTACGGAAGTGCCGCGCGACCAGCGCCGGCACGTCGTCCGCCAGCCAGGTCGCCACCTTGTGCCCCGCCACGTCACTGCAGTCGGTGTTCACCCCGCCCGGATAGATCTCCGGGATCACCAGGATGAAGGGGTGGGCCGCGCCCAGCCGGACCAAGTCCTCCAGCGCGCCCGGCATGTCGCCCAGCTCCATCCAGGACCGGGGCGAGCCCGGATACCCGTGCAGCAGCGTCAAGACCGGGAAGCGGGTCTTCGCCGCGCCGGCGGCGCTGTACTCCGGGGGAGTCCAGACGATCACCTGTCCGGCCAGTTTGGAGTGCGAGCCACGGAAATAGGTGCTGCGGGTGCCGTCCTCGCCGAGCGTGAAGGTCGCCCGCCCCACCGGGGGGCCCGTCATCGCGGACCCGTTGCCGCTCGGGTTGCCCAGCAGGTCGTCCCAGGAGGAGTAGAGCCCGTAGCTCCCGTTGATCCACGTCGCCACCACACAGATGGCGGTCAACTGGCACAACCCGATCATCAGCACCCGGGCGATCCAGCGCAGCCAGCCGGGTCCCGGCAGCCGGTTCCAGAGCAGCAGCGCCGCGAGCATGGCGAGCGCGGTGACCACGACCAGGGTCACCAGGAACGCCGTACCGGTCAGCTCCACCGCCTCAATGTACGGCGCGCCCCGCCCCAGTGGGGGGCGGACCGCTACGTGTCGCCCGCCCGTACCCGCACCGTCACCGCGTGCCACCCCGTCGCCCCGTCCGGGACCGTCCCCTGCCGTTCGCCCGTCTGTACGGCGCCCGCGCCGTCCGTGGCCCGGACCTCCAGGGTGTGCCGGCCCGGCGTGGCCTGCCACGGCCACGACCACTGGCGCCAGGTGTCGTCGCCGTCCGCGTCCGCCAACCGGGTCTCCTGCCACGGGCCGCCGTCGACCCGTACCTCGACCCGGGAGACGCCCCGGTGCAGCGCCCAGGCCACCCCGGCGACCATCACCCGGCCCGCCGCCGGTTCCGCGAGCGGGCGCGGCGTGTCGATCCGCGACTGCGTCTTGACGGGCGCCTGCTGGGCCCAGGACCGGCGCACCCAGTACGCGTCGTACGCGGCGAAGGTCGTCAGCCGCAGCTCGCTCAGCCACTTGCACGCCGATACGTATCCGTACAGGCCCGGCACCACCATCCGTACCGGGAAGCCGTGCGCGAAGGGCAGCGGCTCGCCGTTCATCCCGACCGCGAGCAGCGCCTCCCGGCCGTCCATCACGGCCTCGACCGGCGTGCCGATCGTCATCCCGTCCACCGACCGCGCCACCAACTGGTCGGCCGGGCCGCCCCGCGACGGCGGCCGCACCCCCGCCTCCCGCAGCAGGTCGGCCAGCCGGACGCCGAGCCAGCGGGCGTTGCCCGCGTACGGACCGCCCACCTCGTTCGAGACACAGGTGAGGGTGATGTCGTGCTCGACGAGGGGGCGCGCGAGCAGCTCCGGCAGGTCGAGGGTCAGCGGCTTCGTGACTCCGTCCCCGTGAATCCGCAGCCGCCAGTCGGCGGCGTCCACCCGCGGCACGACCAGCGCGGTGTCCACCCGGTAGAAGTCCCGGGCGGGCGTGAGGAACGGCGACACCCCCGGCACCCGCGCCTGCGCTCCGGCCGGCACCGGCGGGGCCGGCACCGCGGGCGGCGGCAGCACCAGGTCCGTCCGGGAGGCCGTCGCGCCCGCCGACCCGTACGCGCCCAGGCGCCGCCCGGCGTACCAGGCGCCCGCCGAGACGGCCGCGGTGGCCAGCACCAGCCGGCCGAAGCCGCGCCGGTCCAGCGACCCCGTGCCGCCTGCCGGGGCGCCCTGCGGACGCGCCCGGCGCAAGGCCCTGACCAGGAAGAACAGCACCCAGGCGGCCACCAGGCCACCCACCAGCGAGGGCAGCGCGTCCTTCCAGGTCGCCTCGGGGCGACTGAGCGCGGCCACGGCGCCGACCAGGCCGAAACACGCGGCCACCGCGATCCCGGCGCGCGGCCGGCGTACGGCGAGCACCCCGGCCGCCACGGCTACCAGCCCCAGCACCACGACGATGCCGAGGGTCAGGACCGGCTTGTCGGCCGTTCCCAGGTCCCGGACCGCCCACTCCTTGACGGCCGGCGGGGTACGGTCCACCACCGCCCCGCCGACCGCGGTCACCGGGGACGCCTCGGGCCGTACCGCCGCGGTCGCCAGCTGCGCCGCGGCCAGCCCGGCGAAGGCGGCGAGCACCCCGCAGAGCGCACCCCACGCCGCCCCGGCCCGGGGACGCCCGGAAGCCGCCCGCACACCGCTCATCAGGGGTCACCGTCCGCCCGGGCTCGCACCGTCCCCCCTCCGACTGTACGAGCCCCGGCCCGCCGGCGTACCGGGGCGCGGGGCGCATGGGGGCGGCCGGCGTACCGGGGCGGGGGGTGACGTGGTCACGCCCGGGGGCGACCGGCCCGCTCGGCGGCCCGCCGCGCCATGGTCTCCAGACAGTTCGCGGAGTCGGCGGCGGTCCGGCACGCGGCCGGTGCGGCCCGCTTGCGCAGCTCCACCACCCCGTCGGTGATCACGTCGCGCGGATCGGGAGCGGGATCGGAGCGCCGGACCGCCCCCCGCGCCCGGTCGCCGGGCTGGCCCGACGCGTCGACGGCCGGGTCGCCGGCGCCGGCCGTGAGCAGCGCCAGCAGCTCCAGCGTCGCGGAGGGCCGCTCCGGTTCGGTCTCGGACATGCCCCATGCACTCCTGACGGCGTAGGAAGGGGCGGCCGGCGGGACTTTCCCGACGGCCGCCCCGGTCGGGTCCGGGTCAGTGAACCGACGACCCGGGCCCTACGTCGCCGCGCGGTGCGCCCTCTCCCTCGCACGAGTGCCGAATTTCCCACGGGAGGGTGACGGTTGCCGCTGCGCCCCGACATCCACCGCCGGGGCCGGTGTGGTTCAGGAGCGGGCCTTGGGCAGGGCCGCCGCCACCGCGGCGGCCAGCGCGTGCGGGTCCCCGCTCGGGCCGGCCGGGTGGCGGGTGGTGCGCCGGGCCCACGCCTCCTCGAAGGCGTGCCAGTCGATCTCCTTGGGGGCGGCGCGCTTGACCAGAGCCTCCTCCAGCGAGGCGAAGTACCGGTCCCAGCGGGCGGCGTACAACTCCGACACCAGCCCGCTCCATTCGCGGTTCGCGTAGTCGTGCAGGAAGCCGCCCTCACTGGTGCTCCGGTGCCCCCACACGCTCAGGATCGAACGCGCGTCGTACTCGTACCGGTCCTGCTCGGCCCGGTCCGCGCCGTGCGAGCGGGCGGCGGACAGCCAGCGGCCCAGCAGGAAGTTGGGGTCGGAGCCTGTCACGGCGTCCAACTTGCCCTCTTCGTCGCGCCATTGGGCCGTCAGCCGGCGCAGCCCGGTCAGGTCCTTGGCCTCGTAGGCGACCTTGATCTTGGGCAGCAGCACCCGGGAGTGGTTGGCGAGGGCCTGGCGGGCGGTGTCCACCAGGTCGAAGCGGTAGGCGCTGGACGACCTGAGCGCCGGGGGCACCGCCAGCAGCTGGTCGAGCGCGCGGCGTACCGAATCCGTTGGGTAGCGCATGGACTTGGGGCTCCAGTGCGCGGCGCCCGTCGCCGTCAGGCTCGGCCGGGCGGTGAAGAGGCTGTCCTGCGACTCCGACCACAGCCCCGAGGAGGTGCTGTACGGACCCTTGCGCAACTCCTCCCACGCCGCCGCCGCGTGGGCGTCGGGGCGCCCGTAGCGGCGGGCCGCGAAGTCGGCGAACCACCGGCGTTGGTCGACCGGCCCGGGCTCCCAGGCCAGGTCGGTGAAGAGGTCGAAGGCGGCCGGGTTGGTACCGGTGGCCTCGGGTAGGTACGCGGTGCCCTGGAGCGCGCTGTCCGGCTTGTCGCGCCAGGCGCCGAACCGGTCGATCCACACCGAGGTGTTGGCGCCGATCGTGGTGTGGCCGCCGAAGTTGTAGATGGTGCCCATCGCGTACGGGGTGCCGCCCCAACGGGCCTCGCGGTCCAGTCGGTTGTACCGGTCGGACAGGCCGTCCAGGATCAGCAGCTTCGAGGTGTCCACCCCGGCCAGCAGTTCCTTCGTCGGGTCGTCCTGCCAGCCGAGCACCGCCCACAGGGCGCCCGGGTGGGCCGCCCACAGCGCGCGCTGGATGGCTCCCGCGGCGGCCCGGACGTCCACCGAGCCCGTCCGCCCGCCCTCGTGCAGGGGGCTCATCCGGTACATGGCGCTGTCGCCGAAGACCTCCCGCTGCTCGGCGTAGTACGCGGTTGCCAGCTCCCCGAACACCGGGGAGGCGGGGTCGAGCCAGTCCGGCCGGTCGAAGCCGGCCCAGTCGCCCTGTGGCACGGTGGAGGCGCCCTGGTGACGCGCGGCGAAGCCCGGCGGGACGGTGCCGAAGTAGCCGGGCAGGACCGGTGTCATGCCGAGGCCGCGCAACTGGTCGGCGATCCGCGCGCCCACGTCGGCGCGCTCGCGCATCAGCCGCTCCGTGACCGGGCCGCCGAAGCCGCTGAGGTTCTGCAACAGCCACCAGCTCTGGTGGCCGGGGGCGGGGATCCACTTGCGCAGCTCGTCGGGGGAGTAGCCGAACCGCTGGAGCGCCCGGTAGTAGGGGTACTCGGCGCCGGTCTGTACGAACACCTCGTTGACGCCGTGCAGCGCGAGCAGGTCGATCTGCCGCCGGTGTTCCTCGAAGGTGCGGTACGGGCCCGAGTAGCCGTCGTCGGTGTCGTTGAGCGCGTACCGGTGCGGGACCCGTGCGGTACGCGTGACCGGGGCGGGTACCGCCGGCAGGGTGGCGGGCAGCATGCCGATGCTGTCGCCGGGCCAGCCGATGTCGACGCCGGCGACGTGCTGGAGGTACCAGCCGACGCCGGTGAGCAGGGACGCCCCGGTGGAAGCACGGACGGTGATCGCGCCACGCGTGCCCGAGACGGTGAAGGCGTCGTTCCCGGCGGAGGTGTCGGGGACCAGGGTGAACTGGCCCGCGTGTCGGGGCAGCAGCCGCCGCAGGGCGTCCCGCGCCGGGCCGGTGTCGAAGGTGCGGGGGCGGGGTGCGGGGCGCGGCTGCCCGGGTCCGCCGGCCCGTCCCGCGGGGGAGTCGGCCGGTGCGGGCGAGGCCGCGGCGGGGGTGGCGGCGCCGGGGGCGGTGGCCGCGAGGGTCAGGGCCAGCAGCGCGGTGGGAAGCGTCGCGAGCGCGACGGATCGGCGCGTGCGGGGGCGCGGAACGCGTGGCATCGGGTGTGCGTCGTCCTCTGTGTCGGGTCCGGTGAGGGGGCCTGTGACGGGGCCTGTGACGGGGGCGGGGTCCGCGAGGAGGCTCGGAAGCCGCGGGGGCGGCGTCAGACCGGCAGGGCCCAGGTCTGGTCGACCCGGTGGTCACCGCACGCGGTGAGGCGGAGCCGCTCGGCGGGGGCGTCCGGGGCGGTCGTCGTGGTGGGGGCGGTCAGGCACATCCCGCTCGCGGTCTCCGTCAGCGTCCCGGCGCGGTCGTGTTCCCAGCGCTGTCCCGGCCGGCCGGGCGCGCACCGGGCCAGTTCCACCAGGCCCGCGTCGTCCGCCGACAGGCAGGCGCCGGCCAGTTTCAGCGTCGCTCCGTCGCCCAGGCTCCACCGTTGGTCGGGGGCGCCGGTGCAGGCCGCCAGTACGACGGCGCCGGGCCCGCTGGTGTTGGCCCCGTCGGCGCACTTGGCGCCCGCGCCGGCGATCTGCCCGGTCGGCACCGCCCCCGCGCAGTCGCGCGGGGTGAGCCGCCAGACGCCGGTGTCGTGCGCTCCCACCCTTCCGGTCAACGCGCTCCCGATCCGCTGCCCTTGACCGCTCCACAGGTTCTTGGCGTCGGCGGTGCACCCGGGCAGCCCGACCTCGCCGAGCGGCACGTTGATGTCACGGGCGGCACCCGAGCGGTTGAGGACGGCCACCGCCCGGTCACCGTCGACGAGCGGGCGCACCAGGATGTCGAAGGTGGCGTTGGAGGACACCACGGCGCCCTGCCGGCCCATCGGGTCCTGGTCGAGCGCGATCAGATCGGTGTTGCCGAGGGCGGCGAGTCCGCCCGGGGTCAGCTCGGCGACCTGCGAGGAGAGGATGAAGGGGGCCGCCATCATGGCCCACAGGCCGACCTGGCTGCGGCTCTCCGCGTCGCTCAGTCCGGGGGCGCCCGCGATGAGGAAGTCCGGGTCGTTCCAGTTGCCGGGACCCGCGTACCGGCCGAGCCAGCGGTTGTAGCCGTAGTTGCCGAGGACCGCGCTCCAGCGGGAGGCCTTCGGTGCCTTCGGGTCGTAGACCTTGATGTCCTTGCCCTCGCGCCACAATTGGCCGGTCTCGCCGACCCAGTGGAGCACCTTGTGCCAGTCGGATCCGCCCCATTCGCCCTGCTGGAAGTAGGCGGGTGCGGACGCGGACAGCACCATGTCGCGTCCGCTGGCGCGCAGGGCCCGGGCGACGGCGTGGTAGGCGTCGCGGTAGGCCCGTTCCTTGGTGGCGCCGGGCGGCACGTACAGGTTGCAGCCGTCCATCTTGACGTAGTCCACGTGCCAGGACGCGAACAGCCGGGCGTCGAGGGCGTAGTGGTCGGGGCCGCCGCCCGCGGGGGCGCCGCTGCCGGGGTAGCGCTCGCAGGTGAGGGAGCCGGCGTCCTGGTAGATGCCGAACTTCAACCCCTTGGCGTGCAGGTGGTCCCCGAGCCAGGCCATGCCGTGCGGGAACTTCCGCGTGTCGGTGACCAGGTCGCCGTGCGCGTCGCGGGACTTCGTCATCCAGCAGTCGTCGACGGTCACGGTGTCGTAGCCCTTGGCGGCGAGGCCGGTGGACACGAGCGCGTCGGCGTTCGCGAGGACCTTGGCCTCGTCGATGTCGCACATGTAGTGCGCCCAGTTGTTCCAGCCCATCGGCGGGGTCAGCGCGAGCGGGGTGTCGGAGGTGGCGGTGGGCTCGCCCGCCGCCGGGGCGGCGCCGAGGACGAGCGCCAGCAGGGCGGCCGCGGTCAGACAGGGGAGCGACGCGCGAGGGCGAGGCGGCACGGGATCTCCTTGAGTGGGGGAGGTACCGACGGGCTGTCGAGCGCTCAGTGCAGCGGTGCGACTACGCGCTGTCAACGGCCTTCGGGGCTTTCACCCCGATGACCAGCAATTTGGCCGCAGTCGCGTCACACGAACGAGGCGGCCGGAAGGGCGCGACAGCTGTATGTGACGCTGTCTGTTACGGTGTATCTATGCCGCGCAGATCAGTAGCCCTCGACCGTGCCACCCCCGGGGCGATCGCCGAGGCCGCCCTGGCGATCCTGGACGAGCAGGGCCCCGGCGCCCTGAGCTTCCGCGCCCTCGCCGACTGGCTCGACGTCTCGCACGCCACCGTCCAGCGGCGCTGCGTCGACCTCGCGGGGTTGCTGGACCTGTGCACCGAGCACCTGGCCGCCCGGCTGCCGGAGATCCCCGCCGGGACCGACTGGGCCGAGGCCACCGAGTCGCGCTTCACGGCCCTCTACCGGCTGCTCGTCGCCCACCCCGGGCTGCTGGTGCTGCGCGGCGGCCAGCCGTGGCTCGGCCGTCAGCTGCTGGCCCGGCTCGTCGAGCCGGCCCTCGCCGACAGCGTCGCCGCGGGCATGACCGCCGCCGAGGCGATGACCGCGTACCGCCGCATGTACCTGCTCACCCTCGGCAGCGCCGCCTTCGTGGACCACCGTGATCCGGCGGGGGCCACCGCGGCGTCCCGGGCCGCGCTGGCCGCCCTGGACCCGGGCGAGTTCCCGGTGCTCTCCGCCGGCATCGCCGACGTGCTGCCCGCCCTGACCGACCACGAGGTGTACTACGGCGCCCTGCGCCAACTCATCGAGGCGTCCCGTCCCGCCGCCTCCCGTCCCGCCGCCTCCTGAGCCGGCCGCCTCCCGAGCCCGCCACCCGCCACCCCTGAACCGCCGCCTCCCGAAGGGCCGACCCCATGGAACAGCAGCTCGACTACGCCGCCGTACGCGCCGCCGCCGGCCGGATAGCGGGGGTGACCCGGCCCGTCGCCGTGGTGCCCGCCGCCGACGGCGTCTGGTACGCACTGGAACACCTCCAGCACACCGGCTCCTTCAAAGCGCGCGGCGCCCACAACTTCCTCGCCGCGCACCACGCCGCCGGCACCCTCCCGGCCGCCGGTGTCACCATCGCCTCCGGCGGCAACGCCGGTCTGGCCTGCGCCTGGGCGGCGCGCGCCCAGTCCGTGCCCGCCACCGTGTTCCTGCCGGTCAACGCGCCCCGGGTGAAGGTGGACCGGCTGCGCGGCTACGGGGCCGACGTACGCCTGGTCGGCGACCGGTACGCCGAAGCCCTCGCCGCGTGTCGGGAGTTCGCGGCCGACAGCGGCGCCCTGAGCAGCCACGCCTATGACCATCCGCTGATCGCGGCGGGCGCCGGAACCCTGCTCGACGAGATCCGGATCGCCCTGCCCGCGCTGGACACGGTCGTCGTGGCGGTCGGCGGAGGCGGGCTCTTCGCGGGCGTGGCGACCGCCGCGCGCGAGCACGGCGTGCGGGTCGTCGCCGCCGAACCGGAGCACTGCCGGGCGCTCAACGCGGCGCTGGAGGCGGGCCGGCCGGTCGACGTGCCGGTGGACTCGGTGGCGGCCGACTCGCTCGGGGCGACGCGGGTCTCCGCCGACGCGCTGGCCGCGGCCCGGCAGGAAGGCGTCGACTCGGTGCTCGTACCGGACGCGGAGATCACCGCGGCCCGCCGCGGCCTCTGGGAGGACCACCGGATCGTGGTCGAGCCGGGTGCCGCGACGGCCCTGGCGGCGCTCCGCCGGATTCCGCGGGCGCCGGGGGCACGGGTCGCCGTCATTCTCTGCGGCGCCAACACGGACCCGATCGACCTTTCGCCGAGCCTCCGCTAAAGCGCATTAGCGCGCGGCCCAGGAACCCGGCGGGAAAACGGCCACAAAGAGCCAACTCCGCCGGGGAAAGGCCGCGCGTCGCGCAATGGGCCCGGGCCCGGACGAGCGCCGGCCGGGCCCCATGAGGCCAGGTGGTCGCGGTGTTGACGAAAGGGCGTCGTTCTGCCTGGAGTTCGATGGGGAAACGCCGTCACCACAGGGGCCCGGCCAATGCGTCGCGGGCCGCGTTGACGGGCCCCCGAATCCGGGTGAGCGTGGTCAGCGCTCTCCGGCAGCGTTGCCGGAAATCCCCCCTGGAGGCCGCCACGATGCCCCGTTCCCCCCTGACCCGTACGGTCCTCGCCGCGCTCGCGGCGGGCGCCTTCTTGTCGTCCGCCGCGTGCGGGGTCGGTGCCGGCCCGGCAGACGTGGGGGAAGCGGCGAGGACCGGCAAGGTGGCGGGGGAGATCACCTTCCGCACCCTTCAACTGAAGCCGGTTTTCACGACGTACGTCCAGTCGGTCATCGACTCCTTCCGACGGACATACCCCGACGTGAAGGTGAAGTGGGAGGACGTGCCGGGCGAGGGGTACAACGAGAAACTCGTGGCCGACGCCCAGGCGGGCGCGCTCCCCGATGTCGTCAACCTCTCCACCGACTCCTTCCAACTCCTCGGTGACCGCGGCATGCTGGCCGATGTCACCCGGCTCGACCCGGGGGTGGCCCGGGAGTACGTCCCCGGGGCCTGGGAGCAGTTCAAACTGCCCGGCAACGGCGACAGCGTGTACGCCTACCCCTGGTACGTGACCCCGGAGATCCTCACGTACAACACCGACCTCTTCCGGCAGGCCGGACTGGACCCGGACAAACCACCCGTCGACGTCGAGGAGTTCTTCGCCTACGCCGAGCGGATCGCGGCAGCGTCCGGCGGGCGGTACTCCGCCTTCATGGCCGACCCCAAGGGACGGCTCCCCGGGGACTGGCAGAAGATGGGCATCCCGATCCTGACCCCGGCGAAGGACGGGTTCGTCTTCGACACGCCCAAGGCCGTCGAGTGGGTCGAGCGGATGAAGTCCCTCTACGCCAAGGGCGCCATGCCCAAGGAGTCCCTCCTCAAGGCCGACGACATCAACCAGCTCTACGGAGCGGGCAAACTCGTCTTCGGCCCCGGCTCACCGGGCTTCGTCAAGGACATCAAGCAGAACGCCCCCCAGGTCTACGCCACCACCCGGGTCGCGGACGCCGTCACCGGACGGCTCGGCCACATCGGTGTCTACGCCCAGTCGCTCGGCATCCGCAAGGACACGCCCCACCCGGACGCGGCGGCGGAATTCGCCAAGTGGGTCACCAACGGCCCCAACCAGGTCGCGTTCGCCAAGAAGGCCACCATCTATCCGTCCAACGCCAAGGGCCTGACGGACCCCTACTTCTCCGACCGGGGCGATGGCACGGACGCCGAGACGCTGGCCCGGGCGGTGGGCGCCGAGGAGTTGAAGACCGCCGACCTCGACGCCAACACCCCCGTGCAGTGGACCAACCAGGTCGGCGACGCCGTCGTCCGCGAGGTGCAGAAGGCCATCAAGGGCGAGCAGGACGCCGGGACGGCGGTGCGCAAGGCGCGGGAGGAGGCGAACAGGCTGCTCGCCCAAGCGGCCAGGCCGTGAGGTCCGGCCGTTCGGCCGCGACCGCCCGGGCCGAAGCCCCTACCCCCGTAGCCGGATCGCCGGCCCCCACGACGGAAGCAGTGCCCCCTACGGCCCCACGCCGCCGCGCGCGCTGGGCCCCGTACCTCTTCCTCGCCCCCGGACTGCTGCCGGTGCTCCTCTTCGGCGTCTGGCCGTTCCTGAACACCGTGATCCTCTCCTTCACGGACGCGCGCATCCTGCGCGGCGGTCACTTCGTCGGCTTCGCCAACTACCGCCGGGCCCTCGCCGACCCCGACTTCTGGCTGGCCACCGGAAACAGCGTCCTGTACCTGCTGGTCGTCGTCCCCTGCCTGGTCCTGCTCCCGTTGGCCCTCGCCGTCCTCGTACGCGCCGAGATCCCCGGCATCGGGTTCTTCCGGTCGGCCTTCTACACCCCGGTGATCGCCTCGGCGGTGGTCGTCGGCCTGATGTGGCAGTGGGTGCTGCGCAGCGACGGCCTGGTCAACACGGTCCTGCGGGGGCTCCGTATCGTCTCGGAGCCCGTCCCGTTCCTGACGGACAGCGGCCTGCTGCTGGTGTCCGCCATGATCGTGACCGTCTGGAAGGGCCTCGGCTACTACATGGTCTTCTACCTGGCGGCCCTCGGTAACGTCTCCGTCTCCCTCTACGAGGCGGCCGCCCTCGACGGCGCCGGCGCCGTCCGACGCTTCTTCAGCGTCACCGTCCCCCAGGTGAAACCGATGATGCTGCTCGTCGGTACCCTCTCGGCGATCTCCGCACTGCGCGTGTTCACCGAGATCTACATCCTGGGCGGCGAGGGCGGAGGCCCCGGCGGCGGGGCCCGTACCCTGCCCTTCCTGATCCGGCAGGTCGGTCTCGGCTTCGCCGGCGAGACCGGTTACGCCTCCGCCGTATCCCTCCTGCTGTTCCTCCTGACGCTGGTCTTCAGCCTGCTGGGCCGCCGCCTCTCGAAGGGGGACGAGAGGTGAGCGTGTACCGAATCGGGGCCGCGGACCGGGCCGACGCGAGCCGGCGCACGGGGCGCCGGCGCCGCCTGGCCGGTCTGACCGGCCGGTACGCCACCTTGACCCTGATGCTCGTGGTCACGCTCGGGCCGATCGTCTGGCAGTTCCTGACCTCGCTGCGCGGCCGTACGGAGAACGTGTACGAGGGCGTCCTGCCGTCCCGGCCGACCCTCGACAACTACGTCCGGGTCGCCGAGTCGTTCCCGCTCCTCCAGTACACCGGCAACACGCTGGTGGTGGCGGGCCTCGCCGTCACCTCGAACGTCGTCTGCGCCTCGATGGGCGGCTACGCGCTCTCCCGCACCGGCTGGAAGGGCCGCCGGAGCGTCTTCACCCTGCTGGTGGCGACCCTGATGTTCCCCTTCGAGTCCGTCATGATCTCGATGTTCCTCACCGTGCGCGGGATGGGGCTGGTCGACACGCTCATCGGGGTGTGGCTGCCGGGCGCCGTCTCCGTCCTGAACATCATGGTCATGCGGGCGGCCTTCCTCGCCGTCCCCCGGGAGATCGAGGAGGCCGCACTGTTGGACGGCGCGGGCGAGTGGACCCGGTTCGCCCGGGTGTTCCTGCCGGCCGCCAAAGGCGCGCTCGCCGTCGTCTGCGTCACCAGTTTCATGGGCGCCTGGGACGACTTCCTGTGGCCGCTGCTGGTCCTCACCGACAGCGAGCACTACACCCTGCAACTCGGACTGAAGACCCTGGCCGGCTCCACCACCGTCAACGACCAGCGGATCATCGCCGCCGGCGCGATGGCCGCGCTGATCCCGATGGTGCTCCTCTTCTTCGCCCTCCAGCGATTCTTCTTCAAGGGCGTGGGCGAGGGAGCCGTCAAGCTCTGAGCCACCCGCCCCACCACCGGCCCCACCACCGGCCCTTCCCCCTCCTGGAGCAGCCGTCATGCACGACGACCGCAGCGTTGCCGAACACCGCCTCCGCCGGGTCCTCAAGGAGCGCGTCACGCCCGCCGTCCACTCCCGTTGCCTGCCGCTGACCGTCGAGCGCTGGGACGCACCGGGCGAGCCCGTCCCGGTGGCGGAGGGGCTCGCGGCCCACTACGAGCCCTGCGCGGTCGGGGACCCGTGGGGCCCGGCCTGGGGCACCACCTGGTTCAAGGTCACCGGCACCGTCCCGGCCGACTGGGCGGGCCGCACCGTCGAAGCCGTCCTGGACCTCGGGTTCGACCGCATGATGCCGGGCTTCCAGTGCGAGGGCCTGGTGCACGACGCGGCCGGCGCCGAGATCAAGGCGCTCAACCCGTACAACGACTGGGTGCGGGTCGCCGACCGCGCCGAGGGCGGCGAGCGGATCGAGTGGTACGTCGAGGCCGCCGCCAACCCCGTCCTCGTAGAACACCGGCCCACCTACGAGGGCGACTTGCAGACCAGCGCGGACCGGCCGCTCTACCGGCTCGCCCGGATGGACCTCACCGTCTTCGAGGGCGAGGTGTGGGAACTCGTACAGGACCTCGACGTCCTCCACGGCCTCATGACGCAGCTGGACGAGGCCGACGCCCGGCGGTACGCGATCCTGCGCGCCGTCGACGGCGCACTGGACGCCCTGGACCTCGACGATGTCGCCGGCACGGCGGACGCCGCCCGGGCCCGACTGGCCGGGGTGCTCGTCACCCCCGCCCACGCCTCCGCGCACCGGATCAGCGCGGTCGGGCACGCGCACATCGACTCCGCGTGGCTGTGGCCACTGCGCGAAACGGTCCGCAAGGTGGCGCGGACGGCGTCGAACGTGGTGAACCTGATGGACGAACACCCCGAGTTCGTCTTCGCCATGTCACAGGCCCAACAACTCGACTGGATCAAGACCCACCGGCCCGAACTCTTCGAGCGGATCAAGAAGAAGATCGGTGACGGGCAGTTCGTGCCGGTCGGCGGCATGTGGGTGGAGTCCGACACCAACATGGTGGGCGGCGAGGCCATGGTCCGTCAGTTCCTCCACGGCAAGAAGTTCTTCCTGGACGAGTTCGGGATCGATACCCGCAACGTCTGGCTGCCCGACTCCTTCGGCTACACCGCCGCCCTGCCGCAGATCGTCAAACTCACCGGCTCCACCTGGTTCCTGACCCAGAAGATCTCCTGGTCCCAGGTCAACGCGTTCCCCCACCACACCTTCTGGTGGGAGGGCATCGACGGCACGCGGGTCTTCACCCACTTCCCGCCCGTCGACACCTACAACAGCGATCTCGGTGGTGCGCAACTGGCCCACGCCGCCGGCAACTACCGCGAGAAGGGCCGCGGTTCGCGTTCCCTGGTGCCCTTCGGCTGGGGTGACGGAGGCGGCGGCCCCACCCGTGAGCACCTGGCGAGGGCCCGGCGGCTGCGCGACCTGGAGGGCTCGCCCCGGGTGCAGATCGAGCGGCCCGACGCCTTCTTCGAGCAGGCCCACGCGGAGTACCCGGACGCCCCCGTCTGGGCCGGGGAGCTGTACCTGGAGTCGCACCGGGGCACCTACACCTCGCAGGCCAAGACCAAGCAGGGCAACCGACGCGCCGAATCCCTGCTGCGCGAGGCCGAGTTGTGGGCGACGACCGCCGCGGTCCGGGTCGCCGGGTACGCGTACCCGTACGAGGACCTGGAGCGGATCTGGAAGACCGTGCTGCTCCACCAGTTCCACGACATCCTGCCCGGCTCCTCCATCGCCTGGGTGCACCGCGAGGCCCGCGAGACGTACCGCCGGGTGCGGGAGGAGCTGAGCGGGATCACCCTGGCCGCCCAGCTCGCGCTGGCGGGGGAGGGGACGCGGGGGCTGGTCTTCAATTGCGCCCCGCACGCCCGGCGCGGCATCCCCGCCGGCGGGGCCGGGATGCCGGAGCGGGCCGGGGAGCCGGTCACCCTCGCCGAGCGGCCGGGCGGCGGGTACGTGCTGGCCAACGGGCGGCTGCGGGTGGAGGTGGACGGCCGGGGGCTGATCGTGTCGGCGTTCGACCTGGAAGCCGGCCGCGAGTCCGTCGCGCCGGGCGCCGCCGCGAACCTGTTGCAAATCCACCCCGACTTCCCGAACATGTGGGACGCCTGGGACCTCGACGCCTCCTACCGCCACCGGGTCACCGACTTGGTGGACCTGGACGCGCTGGACGTCACCGGGGCCGGGCCGGAGTCCGCGACGGTCCGGGTCGCCCGCTCCTTCGGCTCCTCCAAGGTGGTGCAGACGCTCACGCTGCGGGCGGACGCCAAGACGGTCGACATCCGCACCGAGGTGGACTGGTACGAGACGGAGAAGATCCTCAAGGCGGCCTTCCCGCTCGACGTGAAGGCCGAACGCTCCGCCGCCGAGATCCAGTTCGGGCACGTCTACCGGCCCACCCACACCAACACCTCCTGGGAGGCGGCCAAGTTCGAGATCTGCGCGCACCGCTGGATCCACGTCGAGGAGCCCGGCTGGGGCGCCGCCGTCCTCAACGACTCCACGTACGGTCACGACGTGACCCGGGACGTGCGCCCCGACGGCGGGCAGACCACGACCGTCCGGCTCTCGCTCCTGCGCGCCCCGCGGTATCCCGATCCGGAGACCGACCAGGGGACCCACACCCTGTGCTTCTCGCTCGCGCCCGGCGCGACGATCGCCGACGCCGTCCGCGAGGGACACGCGCTGAACCTGCCGGAGCGGGTGGTGTCCGGGGCCGGTCCGGTGGCGCCGCTGGTGGCGGTGGACGGTGACGCGGTGGTGGTGGAGGCGGTCAAGCCGGCCGAGGACCGGAGCGGAGACGTCATCGTCCGGGTGTACGAGTCCCGGGGCGGCCGGGCCACGGCCACCCTCACGGCGGACTTCGCGCCGACGGCGGCCGGCGAATGCGACCTGTTGGAGCGCCCCCTGCCGCCCACCGCGGTCGGCGCCCTCACCCCCGACGGCGCCCTTCCCCTGACCCTGCGCCCGTTCCAGATCGTCACGGTCCGCTTCCACCGGAGCTGACGTCCGGCGCGCCGGCCGAGGTCGTACGGGCGCCCGAGGGCGCGTGAACTGCGCCACAAGCGGTGGCGTCCTCCCCGGCAATCCCGGGGAGGACGCCACCCGCCTGGTTATGCACCTAGTTGCAAAACATGCCGTCCCTCGCTAGAACAGGGTCATCACCCCCGCGCGAGGAGGCGCCCCCCATGTCCCAGAGCCGGTACCCGCACCTGCTGAGCCCCCTGGACCTCGGTTTCACCACTCTGCCGAACCGCGTGATCATGGGCTCGATGCACACCGGCCTCGAAGAGCACGAGGGCGGCTTCGAGCGCCTCGCCGCCTTCTACGCCGAGCGCGCCCGCGGTGGCGCCGGCCTGATCGTCACCGGCGGCATCGCCCCCAACGACGCCGGCCGCCCCTTCGAAGGGGGATCGCGCCTCACCACCGAGGAAGAGGCCGCCGAGCACCGGGTGATCACCGAGGCGGTACACGCCGAGGGCGGCAAGATCGCGATGCAGATCCTCCACTTCGGCCGCTACGCCTACCACAAGGACCTGGTCGCCCCCTCCCCGCTCCAGGCCCCCATCAGCCCGTTCGTCCCGAACGAGCTCACCGACATCCAGGTCGAGCGGACCGTCGAGGACTTCGTCCGCGCCGCCCGCCTCGCCAAGCTGGCCGGCTACGACGGCGTCGAGATCATGGGCTCCGAGGGCTACCTGATCAACGAGTTCATCGCCGCCGCCACCAACCGGCGCACCGACCGCTGGGGCGGGGCGTACGAGAACCGGGTCCGCTTCCCGCTGGAGATCGTCCGGCGCACCCGGGCGGCCGTGGGCGAGGACTTCATCCTCGTCTACCGCCTCTCCATGCTCGACCTGATCCCCGGTGGTTCCACCCTGGACGAGGTCGTCCGCCTCGCCAAGGAGATCGAGGCGGCCGGCGCCACCATCATCAACACCGGCATCGGCTGGCACGAGGCCCGCATCCCCACCATCGCCACCTCCGTCCCGCGCGGCGCCTACACCTGGGTCACCAAGCGGCTGATGGGCGCGGTGTCCGTCCCGCTCGTCACCAGCAACCGCATCAACACCCCGGAGATCGCCGAGGAGCTGCTGGCCGACGGGCGCGCCGACCTGGTGTCGCTGGCCCGCCCCTTCCTCGCCGACGCCGACTTCGTCAGCAAGGCGCGCGCCGGTGCCGCCGAGACCATCAACACCTGTATCGGTTGCAACCAGGCCTGCCTCGACCACACTTTCAGCGGCAAGATCACCAGTTGCCTGGTCAATCCGCGCGCCTGCCACGAGACCGAACTGGTCCTGTCGCCCACCCGCTCGAAGAAGCGGGTCGCCGTCGTCGGCGCCGGCCCGGCCGGTCTGGCCTGCGCCGTCTCCGCCGCCGAACGCGGCCACGCCGTCACCCTCTTCGAGGCGTCCGGGCACATCGGCGGCCAGCTCGACATCGCCCGCCGCATCCCCGGCAAGGAGGAGTTCGCGGAGACCATCCGTTATTACGGCAACCGGCTCACCGCCCACCGCATCGACCTGCGCCTGAACACCCGCGCCGACGTCGAGACCCTCCGGGGCTACGACGAGGTCGTCGTCGCCACCGGCGTCACCCCCCGCACCCCCGACATCGAGGGCGTCGACCACCCCAACGTGGTGACCTACCTCGACGTCCTGCGCGACGGCGCCCCGGTCGGCGAACGGGTCGCCGTCGTCGGCGCGGGCGGTATCGGCTTCGACGTCGCCGAGTTCCTCACCGACAGCGGTGAGGGCGCCTCCCAGGACCCGGACGTCTACTTCCGCCACTGGGGCGTCGACACGGCGTACACCGGCCCGGGCGGTCTCGTCGCCCCCGAGCGGCCCGCGCCGCCGCGCCGGGTCCACCTGCTCCAGCGCAAGACCACCAAGGTCGGCGCGGGCCTCGGCACCACCACCGGCTGGATCCACCGCGCCGAACTCAAGCACCGCGGTGTCGTCTCGGTGGCCGGGGCGACGTACGACCGGATCGACGACGAGGGCCTGCACATCACCGTCGACGGGGAGCGGCGTCTGGTCCCCGTCGACACCGTCGTGCTCTGCACCGGTCAGGAGCCGCGCCGTGACCTGTACGAGGCGCTGCGCGCCGCCGGCGTCGAGGCGCACCTGATCGGCGGCGCCGACGTGGCCGCCGAACTCGACGCCAAGCGGGCCATCCGCCAGGGCACGGAACTCGCCGCGAGCCTGTGAACCGGTAGCACCCGTGCCAAACCCCTGACGGCGCAATGGTGTTGTGGCGGCCCCCGGTGGGCCGCCACAATCCCCTGATGACCTTCACACCGGCAGACGCGGATCGGATCCTCGCCGAGAACTTCGCCCCCTGGGTGCTCGCCCTCGGCCTCACCGTCCGGGAGACCGGCGAACGGCACGCCGTCCTGCGGCTGCCGTGGTCCGAGGCCCTGGCCCGGGACGGCGGCGGACTCTCGGGCCAGGCGCTGCTGGCCGCCGCGGACACCGCCACCGTCATCGCCGTCGCCGCCGCCCGCGGCGGTTACGGGCCGATGACCACCGTCCAGCAGTCCACCAGCTTCCAGCGCCCGGTCGTCGGCGTCGACGTGTGGATCGCCGCGCGGATCACCAAGCTCGGCAAGCGGATGGCCTTCGCCGACATCACCATGACCCCCGACGGCTCGACCGAACCCGCCGCGACGGCCTCCACCGTCTACGCCCTCCTCGGGTGAGGTCCCTCTCCCGCAACCGCGACTTCAACGTCTTCTGGCTCGGGCAGGCGCTGTCCGTCCTCGGTGGGTCCGTCTCCGCGGTCGCGCTGCCGCTGCTGGTGTTCACGGCCACGGGCTCGGTCTTCCGGATGGGTCTCGTCACCGTGGTCGGTGCGGGCACCGCGGTGGTGACCGGGATCTTCGCCGGTTACGTCGTCGACCGCGTTGACCGCCGCCGGCTGATGATCCTCTGCGATCTGGCGCGGGCCCTGCTGCTCGGGGCGGTGCCCTTCCTCTGGTGGGCCGGACCCCGGGTCTGGCTGCTGTACCTGGTGACCGCCCCGGTCGGCGTACTGACGAGCTTCTTCGACGTGGCCTACGTGACGGCGGTGCCCCGGCTCGCGCCGCCCGAGGACCTCACCCGCGCCAACGGCCGGCTGACGAGCACCTTCGCCTTCGGCACCCTGCTCGGACCGGTGATCGCCGGAGCCGTCACGGCCGGCGTCGGTCCGGCCTGGGCCCTGGGGTTGGACGGCGTGACGTTCCTGATCTCGGCCGTCAGCCTGGTGTTCGTCCGTTTCGGCCCGCGCCCCGGCGCGGCTCGGGAGCCGGCGGGGGCGCGCGAGCGGGCGGGGGCGGGGGCCCGGGAGCGGGCGGGCGGGCCGGCGCCGGGCGCGGCCGGCATGGTGCGCGAGATGTTCGTGGTCGGGTTCCGGTTCCTGTGGGCGCACCCGCTGCTGCGCCCGCTGACCGTACTGCTCACCCTGCTGACCTTCATCACCGTCGGCTCCACCGACCTGCTGATCTTCCGCGTCGAGCACGACCTGCACCAGGGCTCCGCCACCCTCGGCTATGTGATGGCGACGAGCGCGCTCGGCACGCTCGTCGGCGCCTTCACCGCGGGACCGCTGCGCCGCACCCTCGGGTTCGGGGCCTGCTGGCTGGGCTCCGTCGCGGTGATCGCCGTGTCGTTCGCCGGGATCGGCGTCAGCCGCAGCGTGCCGGTCATCGCGGTACTGGCCGCCCTGTTCATGTTCGGACTGACCCTCGGCGGTGTCTGCTCGATGACGTTGCGCCAGGAGGTGACACCCGAGCCGCTGTTGGGCCGGGTAACCGCCGCCTTTTGGACGGTGCACAACGCCTCGGGTCCCGCCGGGGCGGCGCTGCTCACCGCGCTGGCCCAGCGGCACGGCGTCCCCGCCGTCAGTCTCGCCGGCGGGGCCTTCTGCCTGCTGATCGTGGGCGCGGGCCTGGCCGGCCCGCTGCGCGCGAGCGTCCCCCGCGCCGGTGCCGGCGCCGGGACCGGGTTCCCGGCCGCGCCGCTCAGCCGGCCGCGGCGGCCGCTGCGGGGCCGACGCCCGTGAGGCGCTCCGCGACCGACCAGAGCCGGGCGTTGGCGGCGGGGTCCAAAGCGCGCCGGGTGACGCGGGACTCGCCGGTCGGCCCGACCAGGCCGAACCGGCCGGTCGGGCCGTAGTAGCCGCCGGCGGTCGCGTCCGGGCTCGTGGCGGCGTAGAGCAGCGGTTCCGTTCCCGGGCCGACCTCCTGCTTCGGCAGGACGTCCAGCTTGCTCACGACGCCGTGCAGCCGCGACGGCTTGCCCCGACCGAGGCTGGCGCCGGCGGTCTGGAGGTTCGTCTTGGTGTAACCGGGGTGCGCGGCGGTGCTGCGCAGCGGCCACTTCTGCTCGTCCGCGAGGACCGCCAGGTGGCGGGCCATCATCAGGTCGGCCAGCTTGGACTGGGCGTAGGTCAGCATCGGGACGTAGCGCCGCCGCTCCCACTGGAGGTCGGTGAAGTCGACCCGGCCGAAGTTGGCGGTGCCGCTGCTCATCGTCGTGACGCGCGGGGCGGGCGCCGCGAGCAGGGCCGGCAGCAGCCGAACCGTCAGGGCCAGCGGTCCGAGGAAGTTGCTGCCGAACTGGAGCTCGAAGCCGTCGGCGGTGGTCATCCGGGTCGGCGGGGCCATCACCCCGGCGTTGTTGACCAACAGGTCGAGCGGGACGCCGTCGGCGAGGAAGGCGTCGGCGAAGGCGGCGACCGACGCGAGGTCTGCCAGGTCGATCCGGCGCACCTCCACCCGGGCGTGTGGATGCCGGGCCAGGATCTCGGCACGGGCCCGCTCTCCCTTGGCGGGCGTCCGCACCGCGAGCACGACGTGGGCGCCCGCCTCGGCGAGCCGGCGCGCGGCCTCCTTGCCCGTGCCGCTGTTGGAGCCGGTGACGACGGCGAGCTTTCCGGACTGGTCGGGAACGGCGTACATGACGTACTCCTCGGGGGAGAGTGCGTAACAGACCGACGGTCTGATGCTCCTGCCGAAGCTAGCAGACCGCTGGTCTGATAACAACAGACCGCAGGTCTGTACGCTGGTGGCGTGACCCTGCCTACGAAGTTCCAGCGCGCCCGCAGCGAGGAACAGCGCGCCGCCCGCCGTCGGACGATCCTCGAGACGGCCGCCGCCATGCTGACCGAGATGCCGGTCGCCCAGGTCACGCTGAACGAGCTGGCGCGCAGGGTCTGCCTCGCCAAGTCGAACGTGCTGCGCTACTTCGAGTCCCGCGAGGCCGTCCTGCTGGAACTCCTCGCCGCCGCCTCGCGCGAACTCGTCGACCACCTCGACGGCGCGCTCGCCCGGGCGGTGGAAGGCGCTGCCGAGGCCGAGCGGCCCGACCGGATCGCCGACTGCCTCGCCGAGGCCCTGGCCGGCCGGCCGGTGCTGTGCGATCTGATCAGCGCCCAGGCCGCCGTGCTGGAGCGGAACGTCTCCCCGCAGGTCGCCGTGGCCTACAAGCGGGCCGCCCTGGACAGCGCCACGACCCTGGCCGGACGGATCGCCTCCCACCTGCCGGAACTGGGGGAGGATGACGCCTTCCGGTTCGTCGTGTCCGCGACCATGGTCAGCGGAGCCGTCTGGGCCCACGCCCACCCCTCCGCCGCCATGCGCGCGGCCTACGGGGCCGACCCCGCCCTGGCCGCCCTGTGTGTCGACTTCGCCCCCACCATGCGCGAGACGCTGGAGGTCCTGCTGTCCGGATTGCTGGCCCGGGCGCGGCGCCCCCGACCGGCCTGACGCGTCCCCCTGCGCACGCGAACGCCCCCGCGCCGGTCGGCGGGTTCTAGCGATCCCCGCAACACCCTGTTGTTCAGGGAGTTGCGGGGATCGTGGATTTTGGGGACTTGAAGGCAAGGTTCTTCGAAGCGCT